>NZ_JBEZYB010000006.1:0-296672 GCF_040638285.1 Amycolatopsis sp. NPDC026612 | reverse complement strand
AAAGCCGGCGTGACTACCGGGGCTTCGCCCCGGGCCGGGGGCTCCGCCACCCGGACCCCCGGAAAGCGAGCCGCGGGTCCAGCGGACGAGGTCGCCGGTGCGGTACATCCGCGCACCGGGCGCGCCGAAGGGGTTGGCCAGGAACCGTTCGGCCGTCAGCCCCGGCTGCCCGAGGTAGCCGCGGGCCAGCCCGGTGCCGGCCAGGTACAGCTCGCCGACGGCGCCCGGCGGCACCGGGCGCAGCCCGTGGTCGAGGACGTAGGCGGCCATGTCGTCCAGCGGCCGCCCGATCGGCAGCACGTCCGGCACCGGCTCCCCCGGCGGCAGCGGGAACCGGGTGGCGAACGTCGTGGTCTCGGTGGGGCCGTAGACGTCCACCACGGTGAGGCCGGGACAGGCCGCCGCCAGCCGGCGGACCGCGGCCGGGGGCACCACCTCACCGCCGGTCCACACTTCGTGGACCCCGCGCAGGCAGGTGGGATCCTCCTGCGCCAGCACCCGGAACAACCCCGCCGTGAGGAACACCGCGGTCACCCCGTGCGCCGCGACGACCCGGCGCAGCACGTCGGCGTCGATGTCCCCCCGTGGTGCGACGACGACCCGGCCGCCGGTCAGCAGCGGCATCCACAGCTCGTACGTCGACGCGTCGAACGCCAGCGACGAGTGCAGGAGCACGGACCGGTGGGCGGGGACGGCGAAGGACCGTTCGCGCGCCAGGCCGACGATGTCCCGGTGGCTGACCGCAACGCCCTTGGGCGTCCCCGTCGAGCCCGACGTGTACATGACGTACGCGAGGTTTCCGGGCCGGAGCACGAAATCCGGCGCCTCGGCCGGCTCGTCACCGGCTTCGCCGACGAGCACGACCGGTCCATTGTGGACGTCGTGGGCGAGCGCCCGGCCAGCCTCGTCGGTGATCACCACGGGCACGCCGTCGAGCAGTGCCGTCAGCCGGCTCCGGGGCGCGCGGGCGTCCAGCGGCAGGTACGCGCCGCCGGCCTTGAGCACCGCGAGTTCGGCGACGACGACGTCGGCCGAGCGGCCGAGCAGCAGGCCCGCCAGGCCGTCCCGCTGCACCCCGAGGGCGAGCAGGCGGTGGGCCAGCCGGTTCGCCCGGGCGTCCAGCTCCGCGTAGGTCAAGGTCACTTCGCCGGTGACGGCGACCGCGTCCGGCGTGCGGCGGACCTGCTCGGCGAACAGCGCGGGCACGGTCGTCTCCGGGTGGTCCTGGGCGGTGTCGTTCCACTGCTCCACGACGGCACGGTGTTCGGCCTCGGTGAGCATGCGCAGGCGGGCGAGCGGCTCGTGCGGCCGGGTCGTGAGCTCGGAGAGCAGGGTCTCCAGGTGCGCGGCGAACCCGGCGACCGTCTCGGCGTCGAAGAGTGCCGGGTCGTAGCCGAAGAGGAACTCGAGCCGCTCCTCGCCGGGGTAGGCGACGACGCTGAGGGGGTAGTTGGTCGTCTCCACGCCCCGCAGGTCGCGCAGCCCGAGTTCCGCGGTGACCGGGTAGTTCTCGAACACGAGGAGGGTGTCGAACTCCCCGCCCCAGCTCTGCAGGCGCGCCAGGGACAGGTGGTCGAACCGGCGCGCTTCGGCCTGGGCCTCCTGGAGCTCGCGCAGCCAGCCGACGGCGCCGGCCCGCTCGTCGACGTCGGCGACGACCGGCAGGGTGGTGATGAACATGCCGGTGATCTCGCCGGCCCCGGGCAGTTCGGCGGGCCGCCCGGCGACCGTGGTGCCGAAGCAGACCTCCGGCCGGCCGGTGTGGCGGGCCAGCAGCACCGCCCAGGCGCCCTGGACGAGCGTGTTGAGGGTCAGCCCGTGGCGGTGCGCGGCGGTGCGCAGCGGCCCGGCGGGCAGGGCGATCCGCAGCGAGGCCGACGATTCGACCGGGTGCCCGTCGGGAGCGCGGTCGGTACGCAGCCGGGCCGGCTCGGGCCGTCCGGAAAGCCGTTCGCGCCAGTAGGTTTCGGCGGCCGGCTGGTCCTGTTCGGACAGCCACCGGAGGTGGTCGGAGAACGGGCGGCGGGTCGGCAGCGGCCGCCCGGCGTGCGCCGCCGCGACGTCGGAGAGCACCTGGAAGAGGCTCCAGCCGTCGAGCAGCAGGTGGTGGAACGTCCAGACCACGCGGACCTCGGTCGCCGAGACGCGGGCGAGCAGCAGCCGCATGAGCGGGATCTCGCCCAGGTCCAGGCCGGCCTCCCGGTCGGCTTGGAGCACGGCGTCCGGGTCTTCCGGCTCGGTGGTCCAGTCGCGGTACTCGATGGGCAGGGTGACCTGCCGGTGGACCACCTGCACGGGCGCGTCGAGGCCGTCCCAGACCACCTGGCTGCGCAGGACCGGGGTCCGGTCCACCACCCGCTGCCAGGCGCGGCCCAGTGCGGCCGGGTCGGGGACGTCGCTCTGCACGAACGTCACCTGCTGGAGGTAGGCGTGGCGGCCGCCGCCGGTGAGCCGGTGGAAGAGCATGCCGGCCTGGGCCGGGGTGAGCGGGTAAATGTCCTCGACGTCGCGGCCGTCGCCGGCGAGCCGGTCCACCGCGGCCTGGTCGAGGCCGGCCAGGGGGAAGTCCGACGGCGTCCGGCCGCCGGCCGCCGGTCCGGTGCAGTGCGCGACGATCCCGGCCAGCCGGTGCACGAGGTCGTCGGCGACCGCGCGGATCGTGGCTTCCTCGTGGAGCTGGTCCGAGTAGAACCAGGTGATCTCCAGGCGGCCGCCGGTGACACGGGCGACGACGTCCACGGCGTGCGCGCGGACGTCCCCGGGGTGTTGCGCGAGTTCCAGTTCCCGCTCGAGCCCGCGGTACAGCTCGCCTTCCACCTCGAAGCGGCCGAGGTAGTTGAAGCTGAGCCGGGGCGTCACTTCGGGAGCCGTCCCGGCGAGGTGCCGCAGCACGCCGTAGGACAGGCCGCGGGCCGGGATCGCGCGCAGCTGCTCCTTGACGGACTTGAGCACGGTCGCGATGTCGCGGTCGGCCGCGTCGAGCGCGACGGGGAACATCGACGTGAACCAGCCGACCGTGCGGGACAGGTCGACGTCGTCGAACAGGTCCTCACGCCCGTGGCCTTCGAGATCGACCAGCACGCGGCCGGCACCGCTCCAGCGGCGCAGGGCCCCGCCGAGCGCGGCCAGCAGTGCGTCGTTGACCTGCGTGCGGTAGACGCCCGGGACGTCCTGCAGCAGGGCCCGGGTCAGGCCCGCGTCGAGCCGGGTGGTGACCGTGCGGGTGCTCGCCACCGTGTTGGCGCCGTCGGCGTCCAGCGGGATCTGGGCGCCCTCGACCGCACGCCAGTACGGGAGGTCGCCGTCGAAGTCGTGCCCGGCGAGCCGGGCCGCCCAATCCTGGAAGGACGTCGTCCGGGGGCCCAGGTCCCGCGCGTGGTAGGCGTGGTCGAGGTCGTCGAGCAGGATCCGCCAGGAGACCCCGTCGACCACCAGGTGGTGCACGGCCAGGCGCAGGGTCGTGCCGGTGAGCTCGGCGCTCACCAGCGGGCCGTGCTCGATGTCGATCTTCGCGCCGAAGACGTCGACGGCACCGGGCTCGGCGTGGAACTGCGTCCAGCCCTCGGCGGTGCGGCGGAACCGCAGCCGCAGGGCATCGTGGTGGGCGACGACGGTGTTCACCGCCGTGCGCAGCCGGTCTTCGTCGACGTCCTCGGCGAGCCGGACGCTCAGCTGCTGCGCGAAGTGGTCCGGCTCGGCCGGGTCGGTGTCGAGGAACCAGTGCTGGATCGGGGTGACGACGACGGCGCCCGTCGCCGCCGGCTGTCCCTCCGAGCCAGCCGGGGCGACGGTGCCGGCCGCCGCGGCCAGCGCGGCGATCGTCTGGTGGCGGAAGACGTCCTTGGTGGTGATCCGCAGGCCGGCCTTGGCCGCCTCGGACACCAGCCGGATGCTGAGGATCGAGTCGCCGCCGAGCTCGAAGAAGTTGTCCTCGACGCCGACCTCGGGCAGCCCGAGTGCCTCGGCCCAGATGGCGGCGAGCAGCCGTTCGGCGTCGGTGCGGGGCGCGACCCGGGTGGTGCCGCCCGTCCAGTCCGGGGCGGGCAGGGCGCGCCGGTCGAGCTTGCCGCTGGGGTTGAGCGGCAGCCGCTCGAGCGGCACGAACGCCGACGGCACCAGGTGGGCGGGCAGCGAGGCGCCGAGGAACTCCCGCAGGTCCGCGGGGGTGGCGGGGCCACCGAGGACCACGTAGGCGACCAGCCGCTGGTGCCCGGCGTCGGTGCGCGCGACCACCACCGCCTCGGCGACGTCCGGGTGCTGCCGCAGCGCGGCCTCCACCTCGCCCGGCTCGATCCGGAAGCCGCGGATCTTGACCTGGTCGTCGGCGCGGCCCAGGTACTCCAGCTCGCCACGCGTGCTCCAGCGCACGACGTCGCCGGTCCGGTACATCCGGGCGCCCGGCTCGCCGAAGGGATCGGCGACGAACCGGCCGGCGGTCAGGCCCGGGCGGCCGAGGTAGCCGCGGGCCACCCCGGCGCCGCCGAGGTGCAGCTCGCCGGGCACGCCGACGGGCACCGGCCGCATCCCGCGGTCGAGCACGTACGCGTGGACGCCGGCGATCGGGCGGCCGATCGGCGGGGTGCGGTCGGTGTCGTGGTACCACGCGGTGGCGTACACAGTGGACTCGGTCGGGCCGTAGATGTTGGCGATCCGGCTGTCCGGCAAGGCTTTCCGGATGTCGTGCAGCGCGTGCAGCGTCAGCGCCTCGCCGGCCAGCACCACTGTGGAGGGTCGCACCGAGACGGCACCCTGGGCCAGCAGCTGCGCGAACGCCGACGGCACGCCGCTGACCAGGCCGACCGGCCGGCCGGTGTGCTCGCCTTCGCCGAGGGCCAGTACGTCCCGGACGATCTCGACGGTGGCGCCGGTCATCAGCGGCGCGAAGACCTCGAACACCGAGACGTCGAAGTTGAGCGACGTCGAAGCGACCACGGTGGACCCGGGCCGGAAGACGTCCCCGAAGTCGGTTTCCGCCCAGGCCATCAGGTTCGCGGCGCTGCGGTGGGCGACCACGACGCCCTTGGGACGGCCGGTCGAGCCGGACGTGTGGATCACGTAGGCGGGGTGGTCCGGGTTCGTGGCGCGGGCGAGCGGCGCGGCGGACCGGCCGTCGAGCAACGCGGGGTCGTCGAACGCGAGGGTGCGGACGGACCCCGGCCCCCGGCCGTCCGGGGTGAGCAGCAGCGCCGGGGCGGCGTCGTCGAGGATCAGTTCCTGGCGGTCGGCCGGGTAGGCGGGGTCGACCGGGAGGTAGGCGGCGCCGGACTTGAGCACGGCGAGCAGCGCGACGAGGATCCGTTCCGTGCGCGGCAGCGAGACGGCGACGAACCGTTCGGGCGCGGCGCCCCGCTCGAGGAGGACCCGGGCCAGCCGGTTGGCCTGCTCGTCGAGCTCGGCGTAGGTCAGCGAGCGGTCTTCGCAGACGACCGCGACCGCGTCCGGCGTCCGGGCCGCCTGGGCCTCGAACAGCTGCGGCAGCGTGGCTTCCGGGACGGCGAGCACCGGCCCGCGGGAGAGCGCGTGGAGGTGGGCCCGCTCGGCGTCGTCCAGGATCGGCAGCTCGGCCACCGGGCGGTGCGGGTCGGCGACCACGGCCTCGGCCAGCACCCGCAGGTGCCCGGCGAAGCGGTCGATCGTCGCGGCGTCGAAGAGGGCGGTGTCGTATTCGATCGCGACGCTCCGGCCCCGCGGCTGGAACTCCAGAACGAGGTCGAACCGGGCCCGGGGGCGGGGCAGGTCGTGCTCGCCCAGACGCAGGGCGCCCGCCTCCCGGGGCCGGACGAGGTCCTGCTGGAGCACGAGCAGGACCTGCACCAGCGGTGTCCGGCTCGGGTCACGGGCCGGCCGCAGGTCGTCGACGACCTGGTCGAAGGGCACTTCGCCGGCGGCGAACGCCGCGAGCGTGGTCTCCTTGACCCGGCCGAGGAACGCGTCGAACGGCTGGGCGGCGTCGACCGCGGACCGCAGGACGAGGGTGTTGACGAAGAACCCGGCGAGCCGTTCGAGCTGGTCGTGGTCGCGACCGGACACCGCGGTGCCCACGGCGATGTCGTCTTGCCCGGTGTAGCGGGCCAGCAGCAGCTGGACGACCGCGGTCAGCGTCGTGAACAGGGTCGCGCCGGTGTCGTGGCCGAGTGCGGCGAGCTGCCCGGTGAGCTCCGCGGGCAGCTCGTACCGGCGGATCGCGCCCCGGGTGCCGCGCACGGGCGGGCGGGGGCGGTCGGTGGGCAGTTCGAGCGGTTCGAGGCCGGCGAGCTGCCCGCGCCAGTACGCCAGCTGCCGCTCGCGCAGCGGTCCGGCCAGCCGGTCGTGGTGCCACCGGGAGTAGTCGCGGTAGCCGATCTCCAGCGGCTCGGGCTTCTCCCCCGCGTAGAGCGCGGCCAGCTCGTCGACGAGCACCCCGACCGACCAGCCGTCGGTGATGATGTGGTGCTGGCAGAGCAGGAGCACGTGCTCTTCGGGACCGCGCCGGATCAGGGTGGCGCGGGTGAGCGGCCCGGTGGTGAGGTCGAACGGGCGGTCCAGTTCGGCCGCGAGCTGCGCGTCCAGGTCCGCCTCGGCATCGGCCTCCCGCAGCGGGATGGTCCCCTCCTCGGCGACGACCTGGACGCCCTCGCCGTCGACGGTCCGGAACGTCGTCCGCAGCGGCTCGTGCCGCGCGGCCAGTGCGTCGAGTGCGGCGCGCAGGGCGTCGCGATCCAGCGGGCCGGAAAGGGTGAGGCCGACGCCCGCGTTGTATTCGGTGCTGCCGGGGTTCTGCTGGTCGAGCACCCAGAGGCGGCGCTGGACCGGCGACAACGGCACCACGGCGTCGTGGGCGACGGGCTCGATCCGGTCGGCGGCCGGGGCGCCGCCGTCGGGCAGCAGTGCGGCGAGTTTCGCGATGGTGCGGGCGTCGAACACGACCCGCGGGGACAGATCGGCCCCGAAGCGGGCCCGGATCCGGGCGAGCGCCCGCGCGCCGAGGATCGAGTCCCCGCCGAGCTCGAAGAAGTCCGCGTCGACGCCGATGTCCGGCACGTCCAGCACGTCGGCCCAGATTTCGGCGAGGTCCCGCTCGGCCGGGGTCCGGGGCGCGGTGTGCGTGGCGCGGACCTGGGCCTGCCAGTCGGGGGCCGGCAGCGCGTCGCGGTCGAGCTTGCCGTGGTGGGTGAGCGGCATCGCCTCGAGCACCACGAACGCCGACGGCACCATGTACGGCGGCAGCCGGTCGGCCGCGGCGGCGCGCAGGGCCACCGGATCGGCGTCCCCGGCGACGTAGGCCACCAGCCGTTTGACGCCGGGCTGGTCCTCGCGGGCGACGACGACCGCCTCGCGGACGCCCTCCTGCTCGAGCAGCAGCGCTTCGATCTCGCCCGGCTCGATCCGGAAGCCGCGGATCTTGACCTGGTGGTCCGCGCGCCCGACGAACTCCAGCTCGCCGGCGGGGGTGCGGCGGACGACGTCGCCGGTCCGGTACATCCGTTCGCCGGGGCCGCCGAACGGATCGGCCAGGAACCGGCTCGCGGTCAGCCCCGGCCGGTCGAGGTAGCCGCGGGCGAGTCCCGGGCCGGCGAGGTAGAGCTCCCCGGTGGCGGCCGGGCGCAGTGCCTCGTCGAGCACGTACCCGGTCGCGTCCGGCAGCGGGCGCCCGATCGGGGGCGCGCCGCCGGGGACGAGCGGGTCGCTCCAGGTCGCCACGACGGTGAACTCGGTGGGGCCGTAGGAGTTGATCATCCGGCGCCCGGGGGCCCAGGTCCGGACCAGTTCGGGCGGGCAGGCGTCCCCGCCGACGATCACCGTCCGGAAGTCCGGCAGCGAGGCGGCGTGCCCGGCGGTCAGCGTGGCGAGGGCGACCGGCGGGATCAGGGCGTGGGTCACCTTCTGCTCGGCCAGGACCTCGGCGAGCCGGTCGCCCAGCAGCGGCCCGGGCGGGGGCACGACCAGCGCCGCCCCCGTCGGGAGCGCCATGCCCAGCTCGAGGATCGACGCGTCGAAGCTCGGCGAGGAGAACTCCAGGACCCGGTCGCCGGGCCGCACGTCGTACCGCTCCCGCATCGCGGCGAAGAACCCGGCCAGGCCGCGGTGGGTGACGAGCACGCCCTTGGGCACGCCGGTCGACCCGGACGTGTAGATGAGGTAGGCCGGGTGGCCGACGTGCAGCGGGCGCGTCCGGTCGGCGTCGGTGGGATCGGTGTCGGGCAGGCCGTCGAGCAGCCCGGGTTCGTCGAGGTCGAGGGTGGTCGTTTCCCCGGTGCCGGCCGCGGCGGCGCGCGTCACCACCAGCACCGGCCGCGCGTCGGCGAGCATGAAGGCGATCCGCTCGGCGGGCTGGTCGGGGTCGACGGGCAGGAACGCCGCGCCGGCCTTGGCCGCCGCGAGCTGCGCGACGACGAGGTCGGCCGACCTCGGCAGGACGAGCGCAACGACCCGTTCGGGCCCGGCCCCGCGCCGGATCAGCAGCCGCGCCAGCCGGTTCGCCCGGGCGTTCACCGTCGCGTAGGTCAGCGTGCCATCGGCGCCGGTCAGCGCCGGTTCCCCGGGGGTCCGGGCGGCTTGCGCCTGGAACAGCTCGGCGAGCGTACGCGCGGGCACCGATCTGTCGTCGTCGACGGCAGGAACCGAGACGTCGTATTGCGGCATTGCGGGAACCTTTCGAGCACGGGGTGACGTCAGCGCAGGGCCGTCCGGGCGCTGGGAGGGGACACGCAGGTGAGGCCTGCAACCAGGGAATTCGCGAAATTCGGTGGGGCTTCGGGCCGGGTACGGGCTTTCCGCCCGCCACGGTCACCGCGAAGCGCCGGCGCTTTTTGCCACTCGTTCAACAAATCGGCCCGGCGTGCCACACACCAGGCGAACCCGCGGGAACGAGCGCAAGACACATTGATCCTTTCCACAGTGACAGCCGCGCGGCGGCAGCTCGGAAACAGTTCCGATTTCGACGGCACCCCCGCGGCGCCGATTAAGGCCCCAGCGCCGTCGAACGCTCGCGACAACCGGCGTTCGTCGTGCATCAGGTCGGTCACCCGGCAGTCAAGTGACCCCCACGACCAGCCGGATTGGCATCACGCTACCCAGTCGGCGCCCCACTCGTACCGCCGAACGGAGCATTGACGAAAATGTCCTTAAAATGCGCAGGTTTGCTCGGACAGCGAGTAGTACATCGTCAGTTTTTGTTCACTCTTCTGCCGGAAAATGTTACCTCGATTGGGAGGTTTGACTTTCCAGCAGACCGCTCACCTGGGATAACTCACCGCCACTCGGGTGACGACCGAAGCGGAGCGGCGGAGGAGCCGGAAGTAAGCAAGTATCGAAGGTCGCGCTCCGCCATACGGCATGTCACCCGATTGGCGGGTAACGCGGAAGACCGGGGCACATCGGTGAAATGATCGATTGAAGTCGGCGGGCTCCGGATCCCGGCAAAGATCCTTCCGAGTGTGCACTAAGCGGACAAAGTTCATCCGGAATGCGGCGGTCGTCGATTGACGCTCTCCCTGTGGCGGCGATCACGCGCCCATCACGGGCGGGCTACGAGGTGGGGTAGGGGTAGGAGGTTGGTGGGCGGATGGTGCCTCCGGTCAGTGGGCCGAGGCTCGGGGCGCGGGCCGGGGTCGCGGGCCTTGGTGGTCGCGAGGCTGGGTGGTCGCGGGCTCGGCGGCGTTTCGGTTCGGTGATCGCGAGGCTCGGTGATCGCGAGGCTCGGCAGCGCTCGGTTCGTTGGCGTTCGCGGAGCGGCGGAGCGGAAGTGCCGCGGGCTACGGAGCGGCGGTGCCGCCCTACCGCCCTGCTGCCCCGCGCCTGCCGCGCAGCGGCGGCGCGTCCTGCCGCGCAGCGGTGCCCCGCCGCTGCGCGGCAGGAGAGCCGCAGAGCCGCGGTGCCCGTGCCGCGCAGCGCAACCGCAGAGCGGAGCGGCGGAGTCCTGCCGCTCCATCGCTGGGCCGTGCCCTGCCGCGCAACCGCAGAACCGCGGAGCGGCGGAGCCCGTGCCTCCACCGCGGAAGCGGTGCCCTGCCGCGCGACCGCGGTGCCGCAGAGCGGCCGGCCCCGCCCTGCCGCAGTGCCGCCATGACCGGACAGTCCGTGCTCCCCGACAGCGAGCCGTCAGGCTGCCGCACCCCCTCGGCCGAGAGGCCGTGGCCGAGGGGGTGCGGCACGCCGGACCCGGCACCTCCGGGACGTGCGCTTCCGAAGGACGATCGGGAGCCGGCGCCATCGAGGCCCGGCGTTCACCCGGGAAAGGCAACGAGCGGGCCACGCGCCGGGCCGCCGGACCGGCCATTCACCCTGGAAAGCGCGCGACCGGAGCGCGCCAGACCCGGCACGCTCCCGGAAAGCACCGAGCGTGCCATGCCTACCGGAGCGCGCCGGACCGGGCACGCACCCGAAAAAGCAGCGAACACGTCACGCCGACCGGAGCGCCAACGGGCGGTACCGTCGGCCGAGCGTGAGGCCGTGGCGGGTTCCGCCGCCCCACAATCAGCGCCCAGCACCGCCACACAGGACCGCCGCACCACCGAGCGAACCGCTTAAACCACCGCCCAGCAACCACACTTCCACTCCCCCGCCGCACGTCCCGCACCGCGCCCGGCCGCCGGGGACGCTCCGGAAGAACCCGTCGGAGTTGTTCTTCACCCATTGAGGCGACGTTCTCCCATTTCACCGGCCCCGCCGTCCTCGCCGCCGGACCCTGCTTCCTCCACTGATGCGGGCAATTACGCCGAACGGACCCGTCCCGTTTCCGGGCGCGTTGATTTTCCTTTCCGGCCCGGTTGTGGATACACTTCGCGGCGAACGCCGACGCATTGTGCTGTTCGCGTTCTCGAGCGCACATCCACCGGAGGAGCACCCAAGTGGCCCAGAAAGTCTCCGTCGAGATCCTCGACGACATCGATGGCAGCACCGCCGCCCAGACCGTCCAGTTCAGCCTCGACGGCGTCACCTTCGAAATCGACCTTTCGGACCGGAACGCGTCCGCCCTGCGCCACGAGCTGGCCCGCTACATCGGTGCCGGCCGCCGCATCGGGGGGCGGAAGGTCCGGGTCGCCACCGGGCAGCCGACCACCGCCTCCGACCGCGAGCGCAACCAGCAGATCCGCGCCTGGGCGAACGCGAACGGGTTCGAAGTCTCCGAACGCGGCCGTCTCTCCTCCGAAGTCGTCGGCGCCTACGAGCGGGCGCACGGCGCCGACGCGGAATCTGCGGCGCCGTCGGCGCGAAAGCGCAAGAAGGTCGCCGCCTGACGCCGATTGCGGTGGGTTTTGCCGTGCGGAACACGAGTGCCGTAATCCGGCCGTCTGCCTGACGTGCCGGATCGCGGGAAAGAACCGGACCGTTTCTTCGCCGAATCCCGACCGGCACTTGTGGTCCGGACCCCGGGCACCCTACGGTCGGAGGCTCCGGGTCGGCGCGGGGGAGGAGCCTCGGATGTGGGGAACGGTTCTGGCGAGCGCACTTCTGCTGACCGGCTCGGCTCCCGCGGTGGCGGACACCGGCTGGTCGCCGTCGCCGATCGTCTGGACGGCCTGCCCCGAGGACCCGGACAGTCCCCCGCCGGACGGTGAGTGCGGCACCGTGCGGGTTCCGCTGGACTGGAACCGGCCGGGAGGGCCGTCGATCTCCCTCGCGGTGGCCCGGCACCGGGCCACGGATTCCGCACACCGCCTCGGGGTGCTGCTGGCCGATCTCGGCGGACCGGGCTCGGCGAGCACGGAATTCGCACTGACGCCGGGTTTCTTCAGCCCGGAGGTCCAGGCGCGGTTCGACGTCGTCGGCTTCGACGTGCGCGGAACCGGCCGCAGCGAGTTCATCGAGTGCGAGAACACCGCCAGACCGCCCGGCAACGAGCCGGCCGACCGCGCCGAGTTCGACGCGCTGCGGCAGTACAGCGAGCAGCAGGTCGCCGGCTGCCGCGCCCGCAACCTCCCCGTCTTCGACCACGCCGACACCGCCGCCAACGCCCAGGACATGGACGCGATCCGCCGCGCGCTGGGCGAACCCCGCATCAGCTTCCTCGGCATCTCCTACGGCACGCTGCTCGGCCAGCAGTACGCCGAACAGCACGGCGACCGGGTGCGCGCGATGGTGCTCGACAGCTCCATCGACCACAGCGCCGGCATCGAGCGGTTCCTGGGCGACCGGGCCACCGCCTCGGACGAGCTGTTCCGCCAGTTCGCCGCCTGGTGCGACCGGACGACGACCTGTGCGCTGCACGGCCAGGACGTCTTCGCCGTCTGGCGGAAAGCCCTCACAGTGGCCGACGGGCTGCCGAAGGAACACAACTGGCTGCGCGACTGGGTGTTCCAGGACATGTACGGCCCGCACTGGGACGACGCCGCCCAGGTGATCGCCGACACCGCCGCCGGCCGACCGCCGATGACCGCCCAGTTCCAGTACAACTACGCGTCGATCCGCCTGGCCGTCGTCTGCCAGGACTTCGACCTGAGGATCCGGAACTTCGCGCAGTACTCGGCGTTGCACGCCGAAGAGCTGCGCCGCGGACCGCTCATGCGCGGCAGCATGCTGGCCCACGGAGAAACCATGGCGTGCCTCGGGGTCCAGGGTCCGCCGGCGAACCCGCCGCACCGGCTGAACATCCCGCGGGCGCCGCAGCTCCTGCTGCTGAACGCCCGCTACGACCCGGCCACCCCGTACTCCTGGGCCCTCGCCATCCACCACCAGGCACCGGCGAACACGACCCTGCTGACCTACGAAGGCTCGGGCCACGGGGTCTACCCGCGCACCGCCTGCACCCGGGCGGCCGTGGACCGCTACCTGCTGACGCGGGAAACCCCACAGCACGACGTGAGCTGCCCGGCCGCTACCGATACTCGGGCGTCCACCGTGCCCGGCGCACCAGCCGCGTGACCTCGTCTTCGCTCTTCTCCGGTGCGACGCCGTCCCGCACGGCTCGGACGGCGACGGCGGTGGCGATGCGGGTCGCGATTTCGGGGACGTCGTCCCACGCGGGCAGCAGGGGTTCGTCCGGGTCGGTCAGCGCCGGGGACGCCTCGCCCAGCGTCTTGGCCGCCACCCGCATCATTTCGTCCGTGACCCGGGTGGCGCGCACCGCCGTGACCGCCAGCCCCACCGCCGGGAAGATGTAGACGTTGTTGCACTGCGCGACCCGGCGTTTCCGGCCGTGCCGCTCGACCGGCGCGAACGGTGAGCCGGTCGCGACGAGGGCCCGCCCGTCGGTCCATTCGTCGAGTTCGCGCGGATGCGCTTCGGCGCGGCTGGTGGGGTTGGAGAGCGGGAAGATGATCGGCCGCTCGGTCTTGCCCGCCAGCTCCCGCACGATGTCCTCGGTGAACGCGCCGGCCGCCGTGGACAGCCCGAGGAGCACCCCGACGTCGACGTGGTGGACGACGTCGGCCAGGCCGGTCCCGTCCCAGTCGCCGATCCGGTTCGCGGGCTGCGCGAACCGGCGCTGGCCGGCCGAAAGCCCCGGCCGGTCGTCGGTGAGGAGCCCGTCGACGTCCACGACCCAGATCCGCTCCGCGGCTTCGGCGTCGGAAAGGCCCTGCGCCACCATTTCCCGGCGGATCATGTCCAGCACGCCGATGCCGGCCGATCCCGCGCCCAGCATGACGACCTGCTGCTGCGACAGCGGGCGGCCGGCGGTCTCGGCCGCGCCGTGCAGCGCGCCGAGGGTGACCGCGGCGGTGCCCTGGATGTCGTCGTTGAAGGTGAGCATCTCCTCGCGGTAGCGCTCGAGGATCGGCTGGGCGTGGGCGGACGCGAAGTCCTCCCACTGCAGCAACACGTCCGGCAGTTCCTCGCGCACCGCCGTCACGAACTCGTCGACGAAGGCGTAGTACTCGTCGTCGGGGATCCGGCGGTGGCGCCACCCGAGGTAGTTCGGGTCTTCGAGCCGCTCGACGTTGTCCGTGCCCACGTCCAGCACCACCGGCAGCGTGCGGGCCGGGTCGATGCCGCCGATGAGCGTGTACAGCGACAGCTTGCCGATCGGGATGCCCATCCCCCCGATCCCCTGGTCGCCCAGGCCGAGGATGCGCTGCCCGTCGGTGACGACGATGACGTCGACCTCGCGGTTCGGCCGGTTGCGCAGGACCTCCCGCAGCCGGCCCCGGTCGGGGTGGGAGACGAACAACCCGCGCGGGCGGCGGTAGATGTCGCTGAACCGTTCGCACGCCTCGCCGACGGTGGGTGTGTAGACGATCGGCAGCATCTCTTCGACGTGCTCGGCGAGGAGCCGGTAGAAGAGCGTCTCGTTGCGGTCTTGCAGCGCCCGCAGGTAGATGTGCTTGTCCAGGTCGTCCCGGCGCCGGGAGAACTCCTGGTAGGTGTGCGCCACCTGATCGGCCAGGGTCTTCACCGCGTGCGGCAGGAGCCCGAGCAGGCCGAGGTCACTGCGTTCTTCGCGGCCGAACGCCGTCCCTTTCGTCGTCAACGCGTCGAACAACCGGCTCTGTCCTTTGTGTACCATCCAGGCCTCCGCAGGGTCGTCTTCCGTGCACGACACTGCCACAGGAGGCGCTTCGTGGCCGGATCACCAGCGGTAGGTGCGACGCAGTTCTCGCTTGACCACTTTCCCGGTGGCGTTGCGGGGTAGTTCGTCGACGAACACGACATCGCGGGGCACCGCGAAGCGGGCGAGACGCTCGCGCACGTGGGAACGGACCGTGTCGACGTCCAGCTGCGCGCCCGGAACGAGCACGAGGTACGCCGCCAGGCGCTGGCCGTACTTGGCGTCGCGGACGCCGACCACGGCCACCTCCCGGACTTCCGGCAACGTGAGCAGGACTTCCTCCACCGACGCCGGAGCCACGTTTTCGCCGCCGGACACGACCATTTCGTCCTCGCGGCCCTGGACGAACAGCAGCCCGTTCGCGTCGACGTACCCGCGGTCCCCGGTGTCCATCAGCCCGTCGCGGACGTCCAGCTGCGCCCCGTCGGTGTACCCGTCGAACAGCAGGCGGTTGCCGACGTAGAGCCGGCCCGTCGTGCCGGGCGGGACCGGGGCACCCGCGCGGTCGAAGACGCGGATCGCCGTGCCGATCGGCGGCCTGCCCGCCGTGCCGCGGGCCGCCCGCAGGTCGGCCGGGCCGGCGATCGCCGCCCACGACACCTCCGTCGAACCGTAGAGGTTGTAGAGGATGTCGCCGAACGCGTCCATGAACTCCTCGCCCAGCCGCCCCGGCAGCCCGGCGCCGGAGCTGGCCACCACGCGCAGCGAGGAAAGGTCGTAGCGGGCCCGCGTCTTCTCCGGGAGGTCGAGCAGCCGCCGCAGCATCGTCGGCACCGCGAACAACGCCGTGCACCGCTGCCGCTCGATCATCGACAGCGCCGCTTCCGCGTCGAAGCGCCGGGTCAGGACCAGCCCGGCCCGCAGCGCCATGCCGAGCTGGAGCGCGGCCAGGCCCCAGGTGTGGAACAACGGGGCGGCCACCAGGATCGGTTCCCCGGCTCGCAGCGGGATCTCCGACAGGACCGCGGCGGCGTCCGCGACGCTGTGCGGGGTGGGACGGCGTGCTCCCTTCGGCGGCCCGGACGTGCCCGAGGTGAGCACCACGAGCCTGCCGGGCCTGCCCGGCGGGGCGATCCGGGCGAGCGGCTGCGCCTCGATCAGCTCTTCGATGGTCGAACCGTGCCACCCGTCGCCGGGTGGCCACGTCCAGAGCTGCGGGATTTCGGACGGCAGCTGGGCGCGCAGGCCCGCGAACTCGGCGTCGGCGAGCACCAGCTGGGATCGGTGCCGCACCGCGAACTCGGCGGCCTGGCCCAGTGCCAGCCCGGTGTTCATCAGGGCCAGGTCCGCACCCAGCTTGCTGCAGGCGATCATCGTCTCGACCATCGCGTTGTGGTTGCGGCACATGAGCAGGACCCGCGACCCCTCGGTGATCTCGTAGCGCTTCAGCACCGCGGCCAGCCGGGTGGTGCGCTCGTCGACCTCCCCGAACGTCCGGTCGGATCGCTCGTCGCACAACGCGAGGGACCCGGGCGCGCGGCGCGCCACCGCCTCGTAGCCGCCGGCCAGGGTCGAGCCCCACCGGCCCACCGACCTCAGCTGCCGCAGCGTCCCGGTCGGCTGCGCCGGGGTGAGCACCCCGGCCTTGACCAGGATCCGCGCGAGTTCGCGCTTCGACGGCCGCGGCGGGACCGGGTCCGCCGCCGGGACGCCCCCGAGGTGGTCGCTGATCGTCGCGATCGCGTCGAGGATCCGCTGGCGGACCTTCGTGACCGCCGCCGAGCGGCCGTCGAGGACCGTGAGCAGGATGGTGATCGCGCACCCCTCCGGCACCGCGCGCAGCACGACGGACATCCGGTGCGGCCTGCCCTCGACGCTGGACCAGGCCAGGTGCTCGTCCCGGCGGTGGACGAAGACCTCGGCCTCCCCCTCGCCCCCGGCCCGGTAGTGGTAGCGGGCGCCCCGCCCGAAGGTCTCCGAAACCGGCTCGCACGAGGTGATCCCGCGGACGAACCGCGGGTAGAGGTGGGGGCTGCCCACGATCGTCCACACGGCCGCGGGCGGGTGCGGCACGGTGGCGGTGATCTCGATGAGTTCGGGCTCCATCAGGACGCGTCGGGAGGTGCTGCCGGCACGGTGGTCATGACTCGGCTCTCCCTTTCCGGCCTGTGTTCGGCCTTTCGGCCGGTACGCCGAGCATCCGTTTGCACCGACCGGCGTGTCAACACGCGGCCGGACGATTCGATGGATTCAAGCACGAAAATCGGTGAAGATCCGCGGAACCGCCGAACGCTTCACGCGCTCCTCACGCAGGCGCGGGCGACCACAGCGGTGGTCCGGTGCTGGCCCGGACCACCAGCGACACCGGGACCCGGTCGAGGGTCGCGGTCCGGACACCCGACGCCGTCTCGTCCAGCAGAGTCCGCACCACCCGGCGGCCCAGCTCGGAGAACGACTGGCGGACCGTGGTCAGCGGCGGCCAGAAGTTCGCCGCCTCCGCCATGTCGTCGAACCCGGCGACGCTGACCTCCCCCGGCACCGACCGGCCGGCTTCGTGGAGTGCGCGCAGCAGGCCGAGGGCCATCTGGTCGTTCGCCGCGAACACCGCGGTCACTGCGGGGTCGTGGGCCAGCACCCGGCCGAGCGTGTAGCCGGACGCGGCCGACCAGTCGCCCACCACCGGCAGCGGGACCCGGCGGTCGAACCGGGTCAGCGTCCCGCGCCAGGCCCGTTCCCGGTACTCGGCCGCGAACGAATCCGTGGGCCCCGCGATGTGCCACACGGTCTCGTGGCCCAGCTGGAGGAGGTGCTCGGTCACCAGGGCGGCGCCCTGCGCCTGGTCGGTGTCGACCGTCGGGTACCCGGCGCGCGGATTCGAGTCGACGACCACCACCGGGACGTCCACCGGGAAGACGATGCCGGGCCAGTCCAGGTCGTACTCCTCGACGAGGACGACCAGGCCCTCGACGCCGTGCGACCCCAGCTGCCGGAACGCCTCGGTCACCGCGGACCGGGTCGGCCTGCCCAGCGGCATCAGCTTGACGGCGTACCCCTCGGCCGCGGCCGCCTGCGCGACCGCGTCGAACGTCCGGCTGTTGCCGAGCGTGGCCAGCGTCGAGGTGAGCACGCCGATCGAGCGCGCCGGGTCCGGCAGCACGACGGCCGTACCCCCGCGCGGATCCCCTGTCATCCACTCGCGCACCCTGCACCACCCCTGTCGGCCACCCTGGCGACGGCTGCCCGTCCCGTCGAGGTCACCACAGTGCGGGGCATTGTTCATCTTGACGTCGGCAACACCGCCGTTCGCGACGCTCGTCAGCTGCCCGCCATCCCCCGGAAGAAGCGGTCCCGACCTGGGGACCTGTCCCGCCGGTCGCCCTCACCGGGTGGCCGGGAGGGCGACCGGCAGGTGACCAGGGTCACTAAGCGCCCGCTCAGCCGATCCGCCGACGTCAAGACTCGGCTTGCCCGGCCGGGATCACGAATCGGCTCGTTCGACGGATTCGACGGCCGCCGCGGTCAGTCCCGCCGCTTCCCCGCGACCAGTGCGACGACCGCCAGCACGGTGTTGACGGCCGAGATCGTGACCGTCACCTTCGCGGCGCGAGGGGGCAGTTCGCCGCGCGCCCCGGCGTACAAGGCCGCGGCCGTGTCCGTGGCGTGGATCAGGACGGCCTGGCGGGAGACACGCCGGGCCGACGCGTCGTCCGGCCGCAGCGTCAGCAGGTCCAGCCCCAGCAGGAGGGTGCGGATGCCGAACATGCGGGCCGGGTAGACGAACCGCTTGTCCTCGCCCAGCGGACCGCCGAGGCTCTCGGCCATCCTGCCCGCCGCGAACAGCCCCACCGCGCCGTTGAAGATCCGGATGCAGGCCAGTGTCCGGCGGGCAGCGTCAGCTTTGGTCATGGGCCCACCTTGCCGTACCGCCGCCCCGGCGGCCCGGCACCGCAGGCCGGTACGCGCGGCGAACCGCCCGGACCGGCCGGACCGGCCGGACGTCAAAGTGTCCTCACAGGAAGCCCCCAAGCCCGATACAGGTTCATGCCGGACAAAAGGAGGCATGACTTCTGTGCACCCCGCCCCCGTCCGGGTGTTCGCGGCGCCACCCGCCCCGGCTCCGGCGCCCGCGCCGGCGAGGGCCCGCCCGGGTGCCGTCCTGGCGGTGATCGCGGCGGGCGGGCTCGGCGCGATCGCCCTGTGGTGGGCCGGCACGCCGTCGGTGCACGGCCTCGGGGACTGGCTGACCGGTGCCGGGCGGATCACCGGCCTGCTCGCCGGGTACGGCTTCGTCGTGCTCGTGGCCCTGATGGCCCGGATCCCGCCGCTGGAACGCGGCGTCGGCGCCGACCGGCTGGCCCGCTGGCACGCGATGGGCGGGCGGTACGTCGTCTCGCTCGTCGTCACGCACGGGCTGCTGATCACCTGGGGCTACGCCGTTTCCGCGCACACCGGCGTCCTCGGCCAGGCCACGACGCTGCTGCTGAGCTACCCGGACGTGCTCGCCGCGACCGTCGCCGCGCTGCTGCTCGTCGGCGTCGGGATCAGCTCCGCTCGCGCGGCGCGGCGCCGGCTCCGCTACGAAACGTGGTACTTCCTGCACTTCTACACCTACCTCGCGATGGCACTGGCGTTCAGCCACCAGTTCGCCACCGGCGCCGAGTTCATGGCCGATCTCCGGGCCCGCATCGCCTGGTCCGCGTTGTACGCCGTGGTCGGCGCGGCCCTACTGGGGTACCGGTTCGTCACACCGGTGCGGCAGGCGGTGCGCCACCGTCTGAGCGTCGAAGCCGTGCGTCCCGAAGCCGACGGCGTGGTGAGCATCGTCGTCACCGGGCGGCACCTGGCCGAACTGCGGGCCGAGGCCGGGCAGTTCTTCCGCTGGCGCTTCCTGACCCGGGACCTGTGGTGGGTTTCCGCGCCGTACTCCCTCTCGGCGCCCCCGGGTGCCGACCGGCTGCGGATCACCGTCAAGGCACTGGGCGACCACAGCGCCGCCCTCGCCGCCCTGCGGCCGGGCACCCGCGTGGTCACGGAAGGGCCGTACGGCGCGATGACACCGTCCGCCCGCCGCCACCGCAAGGTCCTGCTGGTGGCCGGCGGCGTCGGCATCACCCCGCTCCGCGCGCTGTTCCAGGCCCTGCCGGCCGCGGCGGGCGACCTCACGCTGGTCTACCGCGCCCGCCGCGAAGCCGACGTCGTCTTCCGCGAGGAGCTCGAGCGGCTCGCGGAAGACCGGGGTGCCCGGCTGTGGATCCTCACCGGCACCCGCGCCGAGCTCGGCGGCGATCCCCTGACCCTGCTGCGGCGCCACGTGCCGGACATCGCCCGGCACGACGTCTACCTGTGCGGGCCACCGGGGATGACCGACGCCGTGCACGCCGAACTGCGCGCCGCCCGCGTGCCCCGCCGGCAGATCCACCACGAGAGCTTCGAGTTCTGAGAAAGGCCTCCCATGAAACGGGTCCTCTTCGCCTTCGCCGGCACGGTCACCGGGCTGGTGCTGCTGCTGTCGTTCAAGACCCACCCCACGACGACGGCCGCGGCCACCCCGCCGGCCGCCGTCAGCGGCAGCGGCACCGCGTCCGGTACCTCGTCCGCCACTTCATCGGGCACAGTGGACGGCGACGCCGCCGATACGCGGTTCGGCCCGGTCCAGGTCCGCATCACCGTCGAGAACGGGAAGCTCACCTCGGTCACCGCGGTCGAGTACCCGACCGGGAACCCGCGGGACCAGGAGATCAACTCCTACGCCGTCCCGGTGCTCGACCAGGAGGCCGCGCAGGCGGGCACCGCCGACATCGACACGGTCTCCGGGGCGACCTACACCTCGGACGGCTACGTCCGGTCGCTGCAGAGCGCGCTCGACAAGGCGGGCCTTTCGTGAGCCGGACCGTGCACGTCGAGCACTGCATGGGAACGGTCTTCAGCATCGACGTCCGCGACCCCGGCGACTGGGCGGGCCCGATCGGCGAGGTCGTCGCGTGGCTGCACCGGGTCGACGCGCTGTTCAGCACCTTCCGGCCGGACAGCGCCATCAGCCGCATCGGCCGCGGCGAGCTCGCGATCGCCGACGCCGGCCCCGACGTCGCGGAGGTCTTCGCCCTCTGCGACCGGTTCGAAGCCGAAACCGGCGGCTACTTCACCGCCCGCTGGCGCGGCACCCCCGATCCGACCGGCCTGGTGAAGGGCTGGGCGGTCGAGCGGGCGAGTGAGCTGCTGCACCGGCACGGCAGCCACCACCACGCGGTCAACGGCGGCGGGGACGTCCGGCTCGCGGGCGAGTCCGCGCCCGGCAGGCCCTGGCGCGTCGGTATCAGCGACCCGGCCGCCGGCCGGCGCATCCTGACGGTCGTCACCGGCCGGGACATCGCGGTCGCGACGTCCGGGACCGCCGAACGCGGCGCGCACGTCATCGACCCGCGCACCGCCACCCCCGCGCTCGACCTCGCGGCGGTCACGGTCACCGGGCCCTCCCTCACCCGCGCCGACGCCTACGCGACGGCCGCCGTCGCCATGGGACACCGCGTGACCGAGTGGGGCCGCACGCTCCCGGGCCACGAAGTCTTCGTCGTGGACGGCACCGGCGCGCGCTGGCTCACCTCGCGGTAGCCGGCGACAGCACGCACGACGTCGAGACATCACATGTCTCGGGCCGCGGATGGCATCCTCCGGTCACACCAGCAGCACCTTCGCACGGATACATCATATGAACGTTAGAGTGGCTGCGCAGGAGAAGCTGTCCGAGGAGTGCCATGGCGAGGTCGTTGACCGACGAAGCGATCGACCGGATCCGGGAGTTCGTCCGGTCCGGCCGGTTCCCGGCGGGCTCCAAGCTGCCTCCCGAACACGAACTGGCCACCGAGCTCGGCATTTCCCGCAGCCCCACGCGAGAAGCCGTGAAGGCGCTGGCGCTGGCGAGGGTTCTCGAAGTCCGCCGCGGCGACGGCACCTACGTCACCAGCCTCGCGCCGAGCCTCCTGCTGGAAGGCCTCGGCAGCGCGGTGGCGCTCATGCAGGGCGGCAGCGTCCTCGAGCTGACCGAAGTGCGCCGGCTCCTCGAGCCCGCGGCGACCGGCCTGGCCGCCACCCGGATCACCGACGCGCAGCTGCGCACCGTGGGCGAACTGCTCGACGCGATGCACGAAGCGGTCGAGGACGTCGAACGCCTCACCGTGCTCGACGCCGCCTTCCACCGGGCGGTCATCACCGCGACGGGCAACGAGACCCTCACGGCGGTGCTGGACGGGATCTCCTCGATGACCCTGCGCGCGCGAGTCTGGCGCGGGACCGTCGACCGGGGCGTGACGCACGTGACGCTGTCCCAGCACCAGGCCATCCACGACGCGCTCGCCGACCGCGACCCCGCGGTGGCCACCGCCGCCGCGCTGATGCACGTCGACACGTCCGAACGCTGGCTGCGCGCGCACCTGGCCGACATCCAGGAGCTCGACGGCCGGCTCGCCTGACCAGTCCCCCGATCAGGTCTGCCGCTTCCCGCTGGTGATGCGGGACATCACCAGCGCGATGAGGATGATCGCGCCGTTGAGCGCGCCGATCCACTGCGCCGGTACGCCGGCCAGGGTGAGCACGTTCTGGATCATGTACAGCAGCAGGATCCCGGTGAAGGCGCCGAAGAGCGTGCCGCGGCCGCCGTTCAGGCTCACGCCGCCGATCACGGCGGCGGCGAACACCGTGAAGATGTAGCCGTTGCCCTGCGCCGCGGCCACCGAGGCGAGCCGGCCCGAAAGCAGCAGCCCGCCGAGCGCGGCCAGGACGCTCGCCCCGATCAGCACGATCCACACGATGCGGTCGGTGCGGATGCCCGCGGCCTTCGCCGCGTCTTCGTTCCCGCCGATCGCGTAGAGGCTGCGGCCGAACCGGGTGAAGCCGAGCAGGACGATCCCGCCGGCGAACAGCAGCACGCAGATCCAGATGGAGGCGGGGATCCCGGCCCACAGCGTCGTGCCGAGGTAGAGCAGCGAATCGGGCAGGCCGAAGAAGGTCTGGCCACCGGAGATCCCGGTCAGCAGGCCGCGCAGCACGATCAGCATGCCGAGGGTGACGACGAACCCGCTCAGCCCGAACCGGACGATCAGCAGGGCGTTGAGCGCACCGACCAGCACCCCGACGACGAGGACCACGGGCACGGCGGTCCAGGACGGCAGCAGCCCGAGGGAGTGGCCGCCGCCGATCGTCAGCCAGGCCGCCACGCCCGGCGCCAGGCCGAACGTGGATTCCAGCGAGAGGTCCATCTTCCCCACGACCAGGACCATCGTCTGGGCGAGGACCAGCAGGGCGATCTCCGACATGGTCTGCAGGATGTTGAGCACGTTGTCGTACTGGAGGAACACCGGGTTCACCAGCTGGCCGACGACGGCGATCGCGATGATCCCCGGCACCAGCGCGAAGTCGCGCAGGCGGGCGAGGGCGATGCGCCGGGGCGGTGGCGTGGCGCCGGGTTCCGCCCGCGGCGGGACGTCCACCGCGGCAGGGCTTTCAGGCATCGAGGTCGACTCCTTCCATGGCGGCCACGACCTGGCGGTCCTGCCAGCCTGCGGGGATTTCGGTGGTGAGCCGGCCGTGGACCATGACCAGCAGCCGGTCGCACAGGCGCAGGTCGTCCACCTCGTCGGAGGCGATCAGCACCGCGGTCCCCGCCGCGGCGGCCTCGGCGACCTTGTCCAGCAGGAATTCCTTCGACCGCACGTCGACCCCGGCGGTGGGGGTGATCAGCACGAGCAGGCGCGGATCGCCCGCGAGCGCCCGGGCCATGACGACCTTCTGCTGGTTGCCGCCGGACAGCGCGGACACCGGCAACCGGGGGCCGGGGGTCTTCACCGCCAGCCGCGTGATGAGCTTCCCGGCGAGCCGGTCGCGCAGGCCGGACCGGACGAAGATGCCGGGGCCGAGCCGGTCCATGACGCTCATCGTGGTGTTGTCCGCAATGGACATCTCCGGCACGAACCCCTGGTGGTGGCGGTCTTCCGGGACGAAGCCGAGCCCGGCGGCCAGTGCCGACGGGACGTCGCCGGGCCGCGGCCGCCGCTCCCCGACGAACACGTTCCCGGAAGCGGGCTTGCGCAGCCCGGCCAGCGACTCGGCGAGCTCGGTCTTCCCGCTGCCGCCCGCCCCGGCCAGCCCGACGATCTCCCCGGGCGCGATGGCGAACGACACGGCCTCGTAGTGCGGGGCGAGGCTCAGGTCGGCCACCCGCAGCACGGGTTCGGTGCCGTACCGTGCCGAAGACGCCCGGTCCTGGGCGACGACGGCGTTTTCGCCGGTCATCGCGGCCACGAGCCCGGCCTTCGGCAGCTCGGCGACCGGCGCGGTGAGGACGTGCCGGGCGTCCCGGTACACCGTGACCGTGTCGCAGATTTCGTACACCTCCTGGAGGTGGTGGCTGATGAAGAGGAAGGTGACGCCTTGCCGCTGCAGCTCGGCGATGTGGCCGAACAGCCGGGTGATGGCGGCGCCGTCGAGCTGCGCGGTCGGTTCGTCGAGGATGACGAACCGGGCGCCGAACGACAGGGCCCGCGCGATCTCGACGAACTGCCGCTGCTCCACGCTCAGCTCCCGGGCCGGGCGGTGCACGTCGACGTCCACCGACCAGCGTTCGAGCAGTTCGGCGGCCGAGCGGCGCAGCGCGGCCCAGCGGACGAACCCGCCGCGGGTCTCCTGCCGGTTGAGGAACAGGTTCTCCGCCACCGAAAGCTCGGGGATGATCGTCGATCGCTGGTACACGCACGCCACCCGCGCCCGCCAGGCGTCCCGATCGGACAGTGCCGGGACGGGTTCCCCGTTCAGCCGCACGGTTCCGGCGTCCGGCTCGGTCAGCCCGGTGAGGACGGACACCAGGGTCGACTTGCCGGCGCCGTTGCGCCCGACGAGGGCGTGCGTCTGTCCCGGGAGGACGGTCAGGTCGGCTTCGTCCAGCGCGACCGTGGCGCCGTAGCGCTTGACCACCCGACGGGCCTCGACGACCGGCACGGTGTTCATGTTCGGTTCCTCTCCGGAAGCGCCTCAGCTCTTGCTGTTGCCCCACAGGGACTGGTCGTCGACCTTGACGCTGCTCACCGGCCCGAACGTGGCACCGTCCGCGGTGACCAGCGGCGCGGCCAGCTGGTCCTCCATCAGGCCGTCGCGGACCTGGATGATGGTGCTGTCGTGGTCGGTCTTGCCCGGGGCCGGCGTCTTGCCGGCGATCGCGTCCTTGACGTACTGCAGGGCGTACTTGGCGAACAGGTCCGCGGGCTGGGACACGGTCGCGTCCATCTCGCCGGTCCGGATCTTCGCGAGTTCCTCGGGGATGCCGTCGTTGGACACGATGAACACGTGCTTCGGGTCGCTCGCCGGGACCGCCAGGCTCCGCTGCTTGAGCAGCTGCAGCGTGCCGGATAGCGCGAAGCTGGACTGCATGTAGACGCCCTTGATGTCCGGGTTCGCGGTCAGCCGCGTCTGCAGCTTCTGGGCCGCGGTGTTCGCGTCCCAGTTGGTGGCCTCGCCGAAGACCGTGATCCCCGGGAAGTCCTTCTTCATGCAGTCGTTGAAGGCCTCGGTGCGATCCCGGCCGTTGATCGACGCCAGGTCGCCCTGCAGCATGACGACCTTGCCCTTGCCGGCGAGCTTGCTGCCGAGGAACTGGCAGGCCTTCTCGCCGTAGGCACGGTTGTCCGCCCGCACGACCATGTAGACGTTGCCCTGGTCGGGGCGGGTGTCGACGGACACGACCGGGATCTTCTTCCCCGCGAGCTGCTGCAGCGTCGGGATGATCGCCGCGGTGTCCTGCGGCGCCATGACCACGCCCTTGACGCCCTGGCTGATCATCGTCTGCACGTTGGCCGTCAGGTTCGCGACGTCGTTCTGCGAGTTCGTGGTCTTGAGGTCGAGGCCGAACTGGCCGGCGAACTGGGGCACGTACTTGATGTAGGCGTTCCAGAAGTCGGTGTCCGAGCGCGGGTAGTCGACCCCCACGACGGTTTTGCCCCCCGAAGCGGCGGTCGAGCCGCCGCCGCTGCAGCCGGCCAGTGCGGCCGCGGACAGGACACCGGCTGTGACGACAGCGGCGGCGCGCAGGTGCTGGAACTTCATGACCTCTCCTCGTTGACAGGTTTGGGGCGGAGCCGCAGGCCGGACATACCGCCGTCCACGGCGAGATCGGTGCCGGTGGTGGCGCCGGCGTCCGGGCCGGCCAGGTAGCAGATCGCCGCGGCGACCTCCTCGGCGGTGACGAGCCGCCCGGTGGGCTGGCGCGCCGCGAGGGCGGCCAGCTCGGCTTCGGGATCGTCGGCCGTGGCCAGCAGCCGGTCGATCCACGGGGTGTGCGCGGTGCCCGGATTCACGCAGCACACGCGGATGCCATCGGCCAGGTGATCGGCGGCCAGCGCGCGCGTGAGCGCGAGGACCGCGCCTTTCGTGGCGCTGTAGAGCGCCCGTTGCGGCAGGCCGGCGGTCGCCGCGATCGAGCAGGTGTTCACGATCGCCGCCGCGGGCGACTCCCGCAGGTGCGGCAGGGCCGCGCGGGTCACCCGCACCATGCCGACGACGTTGACGTCGAACACGCGGTGCCACTCCGCGTCGTCGTTGTCCTCGACGGTGCCCTGTGCGCCGATCCCGGCGTTGTTGACCAGGACGTCCAACCCGCCGAGGTGCGCCACCGCGGCGGCGACCCCGGCCCGCACCGAATCGTCGTCCGCGACATCGGTCCGCACCCCGGTCAAGGGGTGCTCGACCGCGTCGTTCAGATCGAGGCAGACGACCCGCGCGCCCCGCCGGGACAGCATGAGCGCGGTGGCGTGCCCGATCCCGGAGGCCCCACCCGTCACGACGGCGCGGACACCGTCGAATTCCCCGCCGGTCACGCGACCACCACCGCGTCCGGCTGCCAGGCCGGTCCGTCGGGGAACCGGTACCGCGCCACGGATTCGTCGTGCAGCCGCGCACCGAGTCCCGGCTCCAGCGGCGCCAGGTAGCGGCCCCGCTCGATCCGCACCGGGTCGACGAAGTGCTCGTGCAGGTGGTCGACGTACTCGATGACCCGGTCGTGCCGGGTGCCGCTCACCGCGACGAAGTCGAACATCGACAGGTGCTGCACCATCTCGCACAGCCCCACTCCGCCCGCGTGCGGGCACACCGGGACGCCGAACTTCGCGGCCAGCAACAGGATCGCGATGTTCTCGGTCACCCCGGCGACCCGGCTGGCGTCGAGCTGGAGGACGTCGATCGCCTCCGCCTGCAGCAGCTGCTTGAACATCACCGCGTTGTGGGTGTGCTCGCCGGTGGCCACCTTGATCGGCGCCACCGCCCGGCGGATCGCGGCGTGGCCGAGCACGTCGTCGGGCGAGGTCGGCTCCTCGATCCAGTACGGGTCGAACCGCGCCAGCGGCCGGAGCCATTCGATGGCCTGGTCGACGCCCCACGCCTGGTTGGCGTCGATGGCGATCCGGACGTCCGGCCCGACGACGTCGCGCGCGATCCGCAGCCGGCGGACGTCTTCGTCGAGATCGGCGCCGACCTTGAGCTTGATCTGGGTGAACCCGTCCGCGACCGCCTCCGCCGCGAGGGCCGCCAGCTTCTGCGGCGAGTAGCCGAGCCAGCCGGGAGTCGTGGTGTAGGCGGGATACCCGGACTCGAGCAGCTCGGCTTGGCGGGCCGCGCGGCCCGGTTCGGCGCGGCGGAGGATGTCGAGGGCTTCCTCGCGGGTCAGCGCGTCCCGCAGGTACCTGAAGTCGACCAGGTCGACCAGCTCGTCCGGCGGCAGTTCGGCCAGCAGGCGCCAGACGGGCTTGCCGTCGCGGCGGCCCCGGAGATCCCAGGCCGCGTTGACGATCGCCGCGGCGGCCATGTGGATCGCGCCCTTGTCCGGGCCCAGCCACCGGAGCTGGCTGTCCCCGGTCAGCCGGCGCGAAAACGCCCCGAGGTCGGCGAGCGCGTCGGCCACCGGCATTCCCACGACCAGTGGCACCAGCGCCCGCACGGCGGCGACTTCGATGTCGTTGCCGCGGCCGACGGTGAAGGCGAGCCCGTAGCCCTCGTCGCCGGCGCTCGTGCGGATGGTCACGTACGCGGCCGAATAGTCGGGTTCCGGGTTCATCGCGTCGGACCCGTCCAGGCTCAGCGAAGTCGGGAAGCGAACGTCCACGGCGTCGATGGCGCTGATCACTTCGGCCAACGTGGCCACCTCTCCCTCGGTCCGGCCATCGGGTCAGACAACATATGTATGGCTACGCGGCGTCTCCTGGATTGTCCAGTCTTGAGCCGTAACACGGCGATAACGTGGACGTTGCGTCACCGATGCGTACTCAACGTAGTTTTTTGTCTACTGACTCACTGGATCTTCGATTGAGACATCATATGTCTGCCTCGGCCGTCGGCCGGGGAGACCGCGCGCAACGCTCGGCCGCGCGCGGTAAGCACCCTCGTGAATCAATGGCGAACAACAATTCACGAATACGCCGGATTGCATAATCGGCCACCGCGGCTTATATGTTGTCCCGAGGACCGCGCCGGCCATACCTGGGGAAAACATGATTCGAGGGGTGTGAATTTTTCCGACATTTCCCACGGCGGATGGCGCGGAAAAGCGCGAAACGATCTCGACCGGAGGGTACTGACGTGCATCGAATACCGCTGGCGATGGCAGTTGTGCTGACGACGAGCCTGGCGCCACCCGTGGCGGCGGCTCAACCGGCCGCCTTGTCTTTCGCTTCCGGTGATCCCGGGCAGACGGTCACGCTGATCACCGGCGACCGGGTGCGGCTGCTGCCGCATTCCCGCGGGGCGGGCACCGTGGTGGTCGAACCGGCACCGGGCCGCGAGCGGATCGGTTTCTTCCGCAATACGACCACCGGCACGAAGACCGGTGACATCACCGTGGTGCCTTCGGACGCGCTGCCGCTGGTGGCGGCGGGCAGGCTGGATTCCCGGCTGTTCGACGTTTCCGAACTGGTGCGGCAGCACCTCACCGACTCCGCGCCGAGCCTCCCGCTGATCGTCACCTCTCCGGCCGAAGCATCCGCCCTTCCCGCGGCCCCCGCCACCACGGCCGTCCGCGCCTTGCCGAGCGTGCACGGCACCGCCCTGCGCCAGGACAAGCGCCGCGGCACGGAGTTCTGGACCTGGCTGACCGCCGGGGCCGCCCCCGCGCTGCGGGCCGGGGTCGGCAAGGTGTGGCTGGACGGACTGGCCACGCCGGCCCTCGACGTCAGCGTGCCGCAGATCGGCGGCCCGGCCGCCTGGCAGGCGGGCTACACGGGCAGCGGCGTCACGGTCGGCGTGCTCGACACCGGCGTCCGGGCCGATCACCCGGACCTGGCCGGCAAGGTGCTGGAAGCCCAGGACTTCACCGGCACCCGGCCGGACGCGAGCGACGACCTCGGCCACGGCACGCACGTCGCCGGCATCATCGCCGGCACCGGAGCCGCCTCCGGTGGGCGGTACCGCGGCGTGGCCCCGGACGCGCGGCTGATCAGCGGCAAGGTCTGCGTCGCCTACGGCTGCCCCGAGTCCGCGGTGATCGCCGGCATGGAGTGGATCGCCCCGAAGGTGCGGGTGGTCAACATGAGCCTCGGCGGCGACGCGACCGACGGCACGGATCCGGTGTCCCAGGCGGTGAACGCGCTCACGAGCCGCTACGGCACCCTGTTCGTCGCCCCGGCGGGCAACGACCGCTCGCTCGACCTGCCCGAACCCGGACCGGTCGTCGCGCCCGCCGCGGCGGATGCGGCGCTCGCGGTCGGCAGCGTGTCGGCCCAGGACACCACCAGCCCGTTCTCGAACCGCGGCTTCCGGCTCGGCGACCACGCGGTGAAGCCCGACATCGCCGCCCCCGGCGAGGGCATCGTCTCGGCGAGGGCCGCGGGCACCCGCGACGGCGACACCGCTCCGGTGGACGCCGCCTACGCCCGGCTTTCCGGCACGTCGATGGCGGCGCCGCACGTCGCCGGTTCGGCGGCGCTCCTGCTGCAACGGCACCCGGACTGGCTCGCCGGCCGGCTCAAGACCACGCTGACGAGCACCGCCCGGCCCACCGCCGACGTCGTCGAGCAGGGTGCCGGCCGGGTGGACGCGGGCCGCGCGGTCACCCAGCAGGTCACCGCCACCACCGGCAGCCTCGGCTACGGCTTCGTCGCCTGGCCGCGCACCCGGCCCGTCACGAAGACCGTCACCTACCGGAACGACGGGGACGCGCCCGTCACGCTGACGCTCACCAGCTCGGCGCCGCTGTTCACGCCGTCGGCGCCGTCCGTCGTGGTCCCCGCCCACGGTGACGCCGACGTCGGCGTCACCCTCCTGGCGGACGCGGGCACGGCCGGGCAGTACGGCGGCAGGCTGACCGCGACAGCGCCGGGCATCACCGTGCAGACCGCGCTCGGTGCCTTCCTCGAGGGCGAAAGCTACGACGTGTCCGTCCGGCTGATCGGCCGGGACGGCGGGTTCACCGCGGGCGTCGCCACCCTGGTCGACACGGCGACGGGCGCCGCGTTCGGTGTGCGGCCGTTCCGCGCCGACGGCACCGCCGTGGTGCGGGTGCCCAAGGGGCGCTACGACCTCAACGCGTTCGACGTGTCCGGTGATCCGACGGGACAGACCCGGCCGGCCGCGGTGACGCTGCTGTCCCGGCCCGGTCTGCCGGTGACCGGCGATGTGGCGGTCACGCTCGACGCGCGTGCCGGCAAACCCGTGCGCGCGGTGGTCGATCGCCCGGACGCGCGGCTGCAGGGTGGCGAACTGGGCCTGGTTTCCGGGAATCCGGCCGGGACCCGCACGAACACGCTCGCCTGGATCGTCCAGCCGGGCACCGAGCTGTACGCGGCCGGCTCGGGCGGCGAAGTCACCGACCACACCTACGCGCTGTACTTCCGGGCCACCTTGGCCGCCCGGCCGCCCGGGGTGGATCCGAACGGGTACGTCTACCAGCTGGCACTGCTGGAGCGCGGCCGCGTTCCGGCCGACCCGGTCTTCCGGGTGCGCGACCGGGACCTCGCGGTGGTCGACGCGCGGTACCACACCCAGGGGAAACCGGCGTCGAGCCTGCGCCTCGACGACGTCACGTTCGGCTTCCCGGGCGCCGACAGCGGGACGTACGAGATCGCGCCGCAGGCGCTGCCGAGCCGGCGCACCGAGTACTACACGCCCGGGGTGAGCTGGCAGCACATCGTGGCGGTGTACCCGGACCCGCTGACGGACGCGGAGAACAACTACTCCTACCGCACCTACCGGGCCGGCCCCCAGCACTCCGGCTGGAACCGCGCGCCGGTCGGGCCCGCCTTCGGCGCGCCGCAGGACGGCTGGGGAGTGCTCCGCGCCGGGAACCAGCTGACGTACGCGATTCCGCTGGTCTCGGGCAGCGACCCCGAGCAGTACACCTCGCCGCCGGGCGGTCTCACCGGCACGGCGACGCTGTCGCGTGACGGCGTCGAGCTGGGCACCACCGAGAGCCCGGCGTTCGGGGCGTTCACCATTCCGGACGGCGCGGGCACCTACACACTGCGGTCCGTCGCCACGCGCAGCGTGCCGTGGTCGGTGGTGGGCACCAAGGTGGACGTGGCGTGGACGTTCCGCGAGCCGGGTGCGGCGGCGCCGGTGCAGCCGTTGCCGCTGCTGGTGGTCCGGGCCCAGGGCGCGGTCGACGACCAGAGCCGGGCACCGGCCGGGAAGCCGTTCGTGCTGGCGCTGACCGCGCAGCGGCAGCCGGGCGCCGGCGAGTTCCGGTTGGCGGAGCTGCGGGTCGAGACCTCCATCGACGACGGCACGACCTGGACGTCCGCGCCCACCGTGCGCCTCGGCAACGGCGGCCTCGCGGTGGTGCGCAACCCGGCGGGCGACGGGTTCGTGTCGCTGCGGATCACCGCCCGCGACGCGCAAGGCAACGCGCTCACCCAGACGGTGATCAGGGCGTACCAGACGACGCCGTGACGGCGAGCGCGGCGAGCGGGACGACGAAGGCGGCCCCGGTCAGGAACCTCAGTTCCCGGCCGTGGGCCCGCCATTCCCCGTCCCACGCGCTGTCCGCGCCGTAGCGCAGGTTCGCGGTCGTCATCAGGGCCCGGCCGATCCCGAACCCGGCCCCCGCGCAGAGAGCGGCGGGCACCGGAGCCGTGAACGCCACGGCGACCGCGGCGACGTACGGCAGGCCGCTGGGCAGGTAGGTGCGGACGCCGGTGCCCATCTCGATGCCGAACTGCAGCGGACCGAGGTGCCGGCCGAGGCGGAACACGGTGTCCGGTACCAGCCGCCGGTTTTCCGGCAGCCGGAACGACCACACGCCCGACTCCCGGAGCAGCACCGCCACCAGCGCCGCGGCCACCACGGCCCAGCGGCCGGCGTCCGGGAGCGGGGCGCGCAGCAGGGAGCCGGCCACGACGAGGACGGTCGCGGTCAGGGCGCCCCCGCAGACCAGTCCCGCGCAGAACGCCAGTGTCGGAGTGCCTCGCCAGACCGGCGAGCTCAGCACGAAGGCCGAGTTCCGGCTTCAACTGGAGCCGCTGGTGGCGAACCCCGCGGCCGCGCACAGCACGAGCCACGCGCTCGGCGGCAGCCACCCGGGCCGGGCGAGCAGGAGCGCGCCCGTCACGGCGGCGGCGGCGAGCAGCAGCCCGGCGGCGATCGTCAGCGGGTGCCACCGGCGCCGCGAAGTCCCGTGCGTCAAAGGGCGGCCCGGCAGATGGTCAGGTACGTCTGGCCGGTGTACCCGCCGCCCCAGAAGGTGGAGAAGCCGTCCGAGCAGCGGTAGACCTTGAGGTCCGGCGTCGTCCACCGCCACGCGTTCTTGCCTGCGAACTGGCCGCAGGTGTTGGCCACGGGCTGGTGATCGACCTGCATGCCGCCCTCGTTCCAGGTGCCGTACTTGTGCCAGCCCGCCTCGCAGTAGGTGCTTCCCCGCCAGAAGCCGCCGAAGCAGGCGGCGTAGGCGTTGACGTAGGTGCCGCTGGTGTCGGGCAGTTCGGCGTAGCCGGTCGGATAGGCGTCGTGGCAGTCGTTGCGGTCGAAGCCCGGCATGCCGTACGGGCTGAACTCGGCGTTCGCCTTCCTGGTGCGGGACAGGCCGGACCAGTCGAGCGCGGTCGCGCCGAGCGTCAGCGCACCGAGCACCACCGCGCGCAGGAACGTCCTCCGCGTGCCGCCTGCCTTCAGTTCCGTTCCGGCACGGGTGCCCACGGCACCCGGTGCGGGCCGGTCATGATCGGGAATGCGCGCCAACTCCAGTGTCACCGGTATCGCCTCCTGACTTCGGGCCGGCCCAGTCGGCCAGTGCGGTGTCCACTTCCCCGGCTCGGACCGGCAGCAGCAGCCGGCGGACGCGGCCGGTTCCGTCGAGCAGCATCAGCACCGGCGGCGCCAGGTGCGAGACCGAACGCCACGCCTCGCCGTCGCTGATCACCGGCAGGCCGCGGGCCAGACCGGTCCACGTCGTGGGTGGTTCGTGGGTCAGCAGGGTCGCTTCCGCGCCGAGCCCGGCGAGCCGCTCGACCACCGTCAGGCATAACGGGCAGCCGGAATCGACCGCCGCCACGATCCGGCCGTCGCCGCCGGCGAACCGCGGGCCGAGGACCAGGTCCGGGGGTACGGCCACGAATCCGTCCGTGGTCCGGGTGACCATCCCGCGCAGGAGCCGGACCTCGCGCAGGACGGCCGCCAGCCCGAAGAACAGCAGGATGATCGCCGCCCAGGTGATGAGGGAGAACGCGATCGACGACGTCATCGGCGGCCCCTCCCTCAGTCCTGGTTCCAGGCGATGCCGATCTCGTCGAGCCAGTCGAGCCGTTGCCGTTCGGTCTTCGCCGCCGTGTCCGCGAGGTGGACCTCGGCCAGCCCGGCCGGGCACCCCAGGACGAACGAACGCGCGGACTCCCCGGCGTACCCGGCCTTCCAGACCTCGCCGTGTTTCGTGCGCGCGCCCGCGTGCCGCGGGATCAAGGCGGCGGCTTGCCGCGGCGCGGGGATGGACAGCGAACCGTGGTCCTTCACCACGACCACGAAGTGTTCGTTCGTCGGATCCAGCAGGGTCGCCGCGCGGGGGACGACGGTCATGCCGCCGACGTGGTCTTCGATCCGCAGCGAGCCGAACAGGGCCAGGACGCGGTCGCGGCGGGGGGCCGGTCCGGCGTACACGGTCATCAGTTCGTGGTACGCGCCGATCAGGGTGGCCACGGACGACTGCCCGTCGGCCGCCTCGGCGACGAGCACTTCCCGGCCGTGCACGACCAGGCGCTCGCGGGTCCGGGCCGGCGCGACGTGCGTGCAGGCGAAGTCGTGGTAGCCGCGCGGCCCGATCTGGAACCCGGTGCCGAACGAGCCGCCCACGAAGCGGACTCCGGCCACCACGTGGGAAACGGGAGCCGCCGCGGGAAGGTCCACGGTCACCCGGTCACCGCTCGGCGCCACCAATCGCAGCCGTTGTGTCCCCATGAGACCTCCGATTCCCGGAATCGCGCCCGGTGAGACTAACCGACGGATTCGCGGGTGGCCACGATCGTCCGGAAACGCTTTCCCGATTGGGCCGAACGGGGACGGTACTTTTGTCGGTCGATACCGTGTCAGCGATACCGTGTCGGCGATACGGTGGCTCCATGAACGTTTTCCGGCCGGGAATGACAGTCCTGACCGCATTCGGGGCGATTCTCCTGGTCGTGGCGGGCGTCGCCCACTGGGCGCGGCCGCGGGAGCACCGGGCGGTGCTGCGCGCCCACCGCCTGCTGCCGGCGGCGGCTTTCGTGGCGGTGGCGACCGCCGGCGCGGAGGTGCTGGTGGGCCTGGCGGTGCTCGCCTCCCTGCTCGCGGCCCCGGCGGCCGCGGTCCTGCCGTCGGCCGCACAAGCCGGGCTGTATTGCGCTTTTGCCGCCTACGCGGCCGTGCTGCGGAGCCGGCGGCCGGGCGTGCCGTGCGGTTGTTTCGGCACGGAGGCGGTGTCGTGGGCGGTGGTGGCCAGAGCGGTCGCGCTCGCCGCGGGCAGTGCCGGGTGCGCGGCCGCCGGCCCGATCGAGCCGGGCGCGGACCGGTGGTCGTGCGTGGCGGCCGCCGCGGTGCTCGCGATGGCGAACCACCTGATTCCGGCTTGGCGCGGAGCCTGCAGCCGAGAATCCGGCCGCTTCGGTCGATGATTCTTTGCCGGTTTCCCGGAACGGCGGGTTGATTGACTGCTGTTCGCCGGAAAATCACCGCCCGTGGTCCGCGTCCCGGTTCACCACCCGCAGGATGAGCCATTGATCGAACCACGCCCCGGCAGTGGTCACGACGAGCATCACCAGTCCGATGACGAGGTGGCTGTAGCTGTGCAGGGGCGCGGCCTCGTCGGTCAGCTTGGCCAGCCCCACCTGCAGCAGCAGCCGCAGCGCGAACAGCACCGCCACGAGCGCGAGCGCCTGCTTGCTGCGCCACACCGCACGCAGATACCGCCGACGCCGGGACAGCAGCGTGAACCACAGCGTCAGGTGCACCGCCACGAGCACGAGCGGCAGCAGCGCGACCCAGCCGTACCGATCGCTGAACTGCCTGGTGAGGTCGTTGCTCGCCACCAGCAGCCCGACCAGCACGAAGTACCAGCCCGGCAGGCCCTCGATCTCGCCTTCGACGGGCCGCGTACCGGCCGTGAAATCGGCCTCACGCATCAGCATCTCCCCTTCGGTCGTCCACCGTCCCGAGTCTTCCGGGAACCGCCGCGCCCGCGATCGGCCGGCAGTACGAGATCGTCCCCGCCGTCTCGTACCGGGGTACGAGTTTCCCGCGGCGAGCGGCGCGCGAAGCCCGGCAGTGCGGCACCATCGGCAGATGACCTTCGCCGGCCACTCACGGATCCCGTGGACCGGCCGCCGTGGCCCGCTCGTGGCCGAAGCGGTCGTCCTCGGTGCGCTGGTGGTGCTCGACTCGGTCCTCGCGGCCCGGGCCGGTCCCGGCCGTGGCGGGCTCACCAGCCTCGCGATCGAGTTCGCGCCGGGCGTCGGCCCGGTCGTGGCGCTGCTGGCCGTGCTGCGCCGCCGGTTCCCCGGCCACATCGCCGGTCTCGCCGCCGCCGTCTCCGGGTTGTCGCTGCTGGGGACGGCGGTCGCCGCCGGGCTCGCCACGACGGGCGCGCGGCTCCCGCCACAGCCCGGCGCGGCCGAAACCCTCGCGCTCGCCCTGCTGGTCGGTGCGTGCTGCCACCGGCTTTCGCCGAAGGCGGCCGCCGTGCAGGCGGTCCTCGGTGGGTGCGCCGCGATCCTCGCCCCGATCCTGCGCTACGGCGCCGAAACGCCGGCCGCGCTCTACGCCGCCGGGGCCGCGGTGGTCTGGGGCGGCGCGCTGGCCGGCGGACTGGTCCTGCGCGACGCCGAAGTCCGCCACCGCGTCGACGTCCTCGAACTCCGCAACGCCGAGCGGCTGCGGCTGGCCAGGGAGCTGCACGACCTCGTCGCCCACCAGATCACCGGCATCGTCGTGCGCGTCCAGGCCGCCCACCGCGTCGCCGAGCGCACCGGCGGCGACACCGCGACGTTCGCCGAACTCGAAACCGCGGGTGCGACGGCCCTGTCCGCGATGCGCCGGCTGGTCGGCGCGCTGCGGACCGGCGAGGAAGACCTCTTCGTCCCGCCGGCCGACCTCGCCACCGCCGTGGACCGCGCGGTCCCCGACGACGACCGCATCCACCTCGACGTCAGCCCCGATCTCGCCGGGCTGCCGGTCGCGCCGGAGGTCGTCACCACCGCGCACCGGCTGCTCACCGAGTCGCTCACCAACGTCCGCCGGCACGCGCCCGACGCCGCCGAGGTGCGGGTGCTCGTCCGCCACGAGCCGCCCGGCGAGCTGCTGGTCGAGGTGATCAACGACGGCGTCGCCCGGCCGCCCCGCCGGGGTGGCTACGGCCTGCTGGGGATGGCGGAACGGGTCGCGGCGGTGGGCGGTACCGTGCAGGCGGGCCCGGTGGACGGCCGGCGCTGGCGCGTCGTCGCGCGGCTGCCGCTCGAACCGGGCTGAGGCGAGGGGAGACCGGGTGCCGACGCGAGTGCTGATCGCCGACGACCAGGCGATGGTCCGCGCGGGGTTCCGGCTGATCCTGGAAGGCGAGCCGGACATCGAGGTCGTCGGCGAAGCCGCCGACGGGGATCAGGCGGTGCGGCTGGCCCGGCAGCTGCGCCCGGACGTCACGCTGATGGACATCCGGATGCCCGGGGTGGACGGGCTGCGGGCGACGGAACTGCTGGCCGGCCCGGACGTTCCGGAGCCGCTGCACGTCGTGATGGTGACGACGTTCGGGCTCGACGAGAACGTGCACGCGGCGCTGCGGGCCGGTGCCTGCGGATTCCTGCTCAAGGACGCGGGACCGAACCTGCTCGTCGAGGCCGTGCACGCGGCCGCCCACGGCGAGGCGCTGGTCTCCCCCGCGATCACGACCCGGCTGCTGGCGCACTTCGCGCACCGCGATCCCCGGCGCGTCACCGCACCGGAGAACCCGCTCACCCCGCGCGAACTCGACGTCGTGAAGGCCGTGGCCCACGGCAAGACGAACGACGAGATCTGCCGCTCACTCGTGGTGTCGATGCCGACGGTCAAGACCCACATCGGCGCGGCCAAGCGCAAGCTGGGGGCCCGCAACCGCACCGAGATCGCCATCTGGGCCTGGGAAAGCGGCCTGGTCCGCTGAGTGGTTGCCGTCCCGGCGCCGCGGCACGCGCACGACGACCGTGCGCGTCACGATGTCGCCGAACCGCTGACGGCGGCGGTTCGCCAGCATCACCACGATCCCGGCCAGGCCCCACGCGAAACCGTCGACCACCATCAGCAGCTCGCGGACGACGAACGCGCCCAGCGACGGGTGCGCGCCCTCGAGCGTCACGACCCGCAGGCGCAGCCGGCGCATCGCCGGCGTCTGCCCGCCGTGCCGGTACGGCCACCACGCGTTGACGAAGTACTGGCCCGCCAGGTCCAGCGCCAGCATGCCGTAGAAGACGATCTTGAGGAACGGCAGGAGCGCCGGGCCGTGCGGGTGGAACACCCAGACCACCGCGATCGCGAGCAGCAGCATGGGCACGAAGACGAGCAGCTCGTCGAGCAGGAACTGCACCAGGCGACGCCCGGCGACGCCGAGTCCCGGATCGGTCATGAGCCCATGATCTCGGTCCCGGCGGCCGGGCGCGCGCTGGGTGCGTCTCATACCCGGGTCCGAGGCGGGCGCCGCGAGATCGGCCCGCGGGCTGATCACCGGCGGGTGCCGCCGGGCCACGCTCGGACGCACCCCTCACCGACCGAAAGGATTCCGGTGCGTCTTTCCCGGACAGGACTGGTGGCCGCGACGGCCGCCCTCTTCACGGCCGCGGTGCCCGCCGCGGCCGCCGATCCGCTGGCCCCCTACACGACGCAGCAGCTGAGCTGGGGCGACTGCCCGTTCAAGCCGGCGGCGGACGAGAAACCCGCGCAGTGCGCCCGGGTCACGGTTCCGCGCGACTGGGCCGCCCCGGCCGCGGGGCCGGAGCTCGAGGTGTCGATCAGCCGGGTCGCCGCGACCGGCGACCGCCGCGGCGCGCTCCTGCTCAACCCCGGTGGTCCCGGCGGCCAGGGCACCCCGCTCGCGGGCGAACTCGCGGCCCTGCAGCCGACGGTGAACCAGCTCTACGACTTCGTCGGCATGGACCCGCGCGGCACCGGCCACGCGGCACCGACGACCGCGGCTTCCAGTGCCAGGTGCCGGTCGGGCGGCTGCCGCAGGGCCCCCTCGACGCCCGGGACCGCTCCACGGCGAGCATCGCGGCCCACCAGCAGGTGCCCCGGGCCGTCGCCGAGGCGTGCCAGAGCGACGCGCTCGCGCCCTTCGTCACGACCTGGCAGACCGCGCACGACATGGACCTGATCCGCGTCCTGCTCGGCGACGAGAAGCTCGACTACCTCGGTTACTCCTACGGCACCTGGCTCGGCGCGAAGTACGCGTCGCTGTTCCCGGCGCACACCGGCAAGTTCGTGCTCGACTCCAGCGTCGACTTCGACGGCAGGCTGCAGGCCGACTTCGAAGCGTTCCCGGTCATCGACCAGCGGCAGTTCGACGACGTCTACCTGCCGTGGCTGGCGCGGAACTTCCCCGCGCAGCTGGGCGGAACGGCCGCCGAGGTCAAGGCGAAGTGGGAACGCGTCCGCGCCTACTACGGCACGCACGGCCTTGCCCCGGACACCTACGACGGCTTCTTCGTCGGCAACGGCAGCCCGATCCGGTGGGTGCTCGGCGCGCTGATCTTCCTCTCGGGCGCCGAGGCGCTCGACGGCACGGCCGCCCCCGGCCCGGAGGCCATGGCCGGTGACCTCGATGCGGTGTCCCGCACGACGTTCGGCGTCCCGGCGGCCGAGCTGACCACGGACCGGGTGATCGCGGCGGACCTCGCCCCCGACTACAAGCAGGTGCCCGGCACCCGCTTCGCCGTCGCGTGCGGCGACCAGCCCACCCGTCCGGCGGCCTGGTACCGGCGCCTCAGCGACCGGCAAGGCCCGCGCTACCCGCTGTTCGGCTGGGCCTACGGCCTCGGCGAACCGTGCGGCTTCTGGTCCGACCGGCCCCGGCACGAACTCCCGGACGTCCCGCCCGAAGCCGCGGCCGGCATCCTGGTCGTGCAAGGGGAATTCGACCCGCAGACCGGCTACGAGCAGGCGACGTCGGGCGCCCGCTCGGCCGGGGTGCCCCTGGTGTCGGTGGACGATTCGCCGTTCCACGGCCAGTACGCCCTGGCGGGCAATCCGTGCGTCGACGGTCTCGTGAACGTGTTCCTGGTCAAGAACTCCCGGCCACGCGCCACGACCTGCCCGGGTGTTCCGCTGCCGGGCGAAGACCAGGTGTACCCGGTCGCCGGCCCGGTGCGCGGCACGGCTGCGTCCGTCCGAACGCGACTCTCCGACGGCGTGGCCGGGCTGCGCGCGCGGGTGCAGGACGAGATCGGCGCGGTGAACCGGCAGTGGTGAACCGGCAGTGGTGACGCGGCGGCGGGTGGGACCGAGACGGCGGTGATCGTGTCGATGAGATCGAACGCACCCTCGCCGTGCGCGCCGTCTACCTCGCCGTACGCCGCGAAGGGTGACCGCCGCGCCGCACCGGTTGTCCGCCACCGGCGATCTGATCTAGGCTGCCGGAGAAAGCGCTTACCCGAGGAGTCGCGTGTCGCCCACCCTGCGAGACCGGATCGGCCTGTGTTCGGTGACGTTCCGCGCGCTGCCCGCCCGGCAGGTGGCGGAGGACGCCGCCGCGGCCGGGCTGCGCCTCGTCGAGTGGGGCGCCGACGTCCACGCTCCCCCGCGTTCGGCCGACGCCCTGCGCCAGGTGCGCGAGGAGACGGCCGCGCGCGGCTTGACGACCTGTTCCTACGGCTCGTACTGGCGTGCGGGCCAGGACACCGCCGGCACTGCGGACTTCGCCGTCGTGGCGGCGGCCGCGGAGGCGCTCGGCGCGGCCCGGATCAGGGTGTGGGCCGGCACCGAGGGTTCCGCCGGCGCTTCCGCGCGGACGCGCGCGAACGTGACAGCGTCCCTGCGCGAGGCGGCGGAGATCGCCGCCTCGCGGGGGCTTTCGGTCGCCTTGGAGTTCCACTCCGGAACGTTGGCGGACACGCCCGCGGCGACGGTGCGGCTGCTCGACGACGTGGGCCACGACGCCCTGTCCACGTACTGGCAGCCGCCGGTCGACGAGCCGGACGACCGTGCGCTGCACGGCCTGAGCACGATGCTCGAGCGGGTCAGTGCGATCCACGTCTTCTCGTGGTGGCCTGGCCAGACCCGGCTGCCGCTGCCCGAACGCGAACGGCTGTGGCGGCCGGTGCTCGACCTCGTCGCCGGGACCCGGCCGGTGGACCTCCTGCTCGAGTTCGTCCCGGACGACGACCCGGCCGTGCTGCCCCGGGAGACCGCCACCCTGCTGCGCTGGCTCGGGTCCTGAGCGGGAGACCGCGCCCGTCGGCTTCTCACCGCGCAAGCCTTCTCAGCAGTGCGCCGGAAACGGGTGCGGGTAGCGCGCGGAGGAGCCGGACCAGGGTGGACGTCGTCCAGGGGAACGCAGAGTCGGCGGGTTCCCGCCGAAGCGCCCGGACGACGTAGCGCGCGGCCTGGTTTTCGGTGATCTGGAAGGGTTTCGGCAGTCCGTCGGCGCTGACCCGCGCGGTCGCCACGAAGCCGGGGTAGAGCGAGGTGAAGCGGACGCCCTCGGGCGCGAGCTCGACCCGCGCCGCGTCGATCAGCGTGCGCACCGCCGCCTTCGCGGCCGAATAGGGTCCCTGGCGCGGGACGCCCAGCAGCCCGGCGAGCGAGTTGGTCTGCGCGATCAGCCCGCCGCCCTGGCGGCGCAGCTGCGCGATGAGCGGGACCAGGTAGTGCACGGTCACGTCGTAGTTCAGCGCCATCACCCGCGCGATGTCGGCCACGGCGACGTCGGCGATGGGCATGTCGGGCCCCTGGCCGACGTTGAGCAGCGCGACGTCCACCGCGCCGAACTCCGCCACCGCCCGAGCGACCACCGCGGCCGCGGAGCCGGGATCGAGCGCGTCCGCGGTGAGGTCGAGGCAGGCGCTGCCCGCCGCGCGGACGTCGGCGGCCACTTCCGCCAGCTCGGCCGTCCGCCGGGCGACGAGCACCAGCCGGTTGCCGTGCCCGGCGACCGCACGGGCCACCTGGGCACCGATCCCGGAGGAAGCGCCGACGATGAGGATCGTCTCGTCCACCAGCCTGGCCATCGCACCGTCCTGTCCGGATCGATCGGGTCCCGTCCCGGCAAACCTGAACGTGACTTTGTTTCATGTTGACCCTACGCTAGGCCGATGACCCAGACCATCGTCACGCTCGGCGCGCACGTGTTCGACGTCCAGGTCCGGCCGGTCGAGGCCATCCCGGCCGGGCAGGGCGCGACGCTGGTGGAGCAGATCCGGTTCGGCCCGGCGGGTACCGCGGCGGGCACGGCGCTGACCTTGGCCAAGCTCGGCGCGACGGTCCGCGCCGCGGGCGCGGTCGGCGCGGACCCGATCGGCGACCTGCTGCTGACGATGCTCGCCGGGTACGGGATCGACACCTCGCTGGTGGTCCGCCGCGACGGGGTCCAGACCTCGGCGTCGGTGCTGCCGATCCGCCCGGACGGCAGCAGGCCCGCCTTCCACGTCCCGGGCGCGAACCTCACCTACGGGCCGGCCGACGCCCCGCACGAGGAGATCGCCCGCGCTACGCACCTGCATCTGGGCGCGCCCGAACTGATGGGCGGCGACAACGCGGCCCGGATCCTCGCCCCCGCGCGCGGAGCCGGGGTGATCACCTCCGCGGACCTGCTCGCGCCCGGTGATCCCGGCGTCCTGGCCTGGATCGCCCCCGCACTGTCCACACTGGACTACCTGCTGCCCAACGAGCAGCAGGTCCTCGGCCTCACCGGCGCCGGCACGCTCGAGGACGGTGCTCGCGCGCTGATCGGCCAGGGCGTCGGCTGTGTCGCCGTCACCCGCGAAGCCCGCGGCGTCCTGGTGGTCACCGCGGACGAGGTGCACACGGTCCCCGCGTTCGCGGTGGACGTCGTCGACACCACCGGCTGCGGCGACGCGTTCTCGGCCGGCTTCCTCCGCGGCATCGGCCTGGGCCGGCCCCTGCGGGACGCGGCGGTGCTCGGCTGCGCCGCGGCGGCGCTGGTGGCCCAGGGCCTCGGCAGCGACCACGGCGACTTCGACCTCGCCGTCGCCGACGCCTTCGCGGCGACCACCGCGACATTGGAGAACTCCGACGCGCCGCACTGAGTTCGTCGCCACGGGCGCGGGCCCCGGCCTTGGCTACGACAGCTCGGGGAAGCCGAAGGTGCCGACCAGCGTGGGATCGTGGAACTCGATCACCCGGGAGACACCGGTGGCGGTGGGGGTCAGCACGACGATGCCGTGGGCCCGGAGTGCCCCGGCGGTGTCCCGGCGGTAAACGGCGGCGGCCGGCTGGCCGTTGGCGGCGGTGGCGATCAGCCGCCACTCGCCCGGCGCGCCCAGCACGGAGTTTTCGAGCAGGCGGAGGCAGTTTTCCCGGCCCGCGTACCAGTCGCGGAACGGGGTCGCCTCCAGCGTGGCGTCCGTCCGCAGGACGTGTTCGAGCAGGCGGGCGTCGGAGCGTTCGAAGGCAGCGATGTAGCCCTCGAGCAGGGCCCGCGCCCGCGGATCGGCCGGTTCGAGGGTTTGCCGGGGCGCCGGGTCCCGATCGGCCAGCCGGGCGCGGGCGCGCTGCAAGCCGCTTTTCACCGCCGCCGTGGTGGTACCGAGGATCCGCGCGGTTTCGGGAGCGGTGAACGCCAGCACGTCACGCAGGATGAGGATCGCGCGCTGACGGGCGGGCAGCTGCTGCAGGGCGACGACGAGCGCGAGCCGCACGGACTCGCGCTCGACCACCGCCGCGGCCGGATCGTCGGGCGCGATCCATCGGTCCGGCAGGGGTCCGAGCCACGAGACCTCGCCCGGCCCGGCCGGGCTCGGCGGCCGGTCCGGATCGTCGCAGGGTTCCCGCAGGCCGGACGGCAGCACCCGCATCCGGCGCCGCTCCACCGCGGTCAGGCAGACGTTGGTGGCGATCGTGTAGAGCCACGACCGGATCGACGCGCGGCCTTCGAAGCCGGCGTAGGAACGCCACGCCCGCAGGTAGGTTTCCTGCACCAGGTCCTCGGCCTCGTGCGCCGATCCGGCCATCCGGTAGCAGTGCGCCAGCAGTTCCCGGCGGAACCGCCCGGTCTCGGCGGCGAACCGGTCCTTCTCCGCCGCCTCCCGCAGCTCGGTCGTCATGGGCGTTGCTCCTTCGTCCGGTTCCGTGGGTGGTTCCCGCCATGAAGACCGTGACGGCGGCGCGAAGGAATCGCACCGCAGGTCAGCCGGATTCTCTCGCGCGGCGGCGGTGTCGGCGATCAGGCCTCGCGGAGCCGGAGGACCATTCCGCGCATGGTCGCGTAGCGGGCCAGGTTCGCCGTGGCGTCCTCGGCGACACGCCGGCCGATTTCGGACCCGAGCGCGGCTTCCAACGCGCCCATGTCGTCCCAGTCCAGCATCACGACCAGGTAGCACGGCTCGCCGATCACCGGTACCGGCTCATCACTGCGGGTGTAACGACGCAGGCCGGGGTACTGCTTCGCCAACGGAACGTGGACCTCGTTGTAGTGCCGTTCGAACGCGTCGACGTCGGAAGGGCTGTCGTAGATCACGACGAATCGCGCTGTCGGCTTGGCGGCCGGGTTCACGGTTGCGGTCATCGGCTTCCTTTCTGTGCCGGCGGTGCGGGTGTCAGGGCAGCAACGCCACTTTGCCGACGGTCGCCCTGGCTTCCAGTTCCGCCAGCGCCTTCGGGCCGTCGGCCAGGGCGCGGGTGGTGGGGTGCGCCGGGGTGAGAACGCCGGTCGCGACGAGCTCGGAGACCTCGCCCATGACCTCGCCGAAGACCCGGGGCGCGGCCTGCGCGAGCACACCGATGTTGAGGCCGATGACGTGGACCTGGTACCGGTACACCAGTTCCCAGTTGGTGAGCGAGGCTTCGCCGCCCGCCAGGCCGTAGACGACGACCCGGCCGGTGACCGGCTTGGCCGCGGCCAGGCTCGCCGCGAACCCGGTACCGCCGGCCGACTCCAGCACCAGATCGGCACCGGCACCCCCGGTCAGGGCCCGCACGGCGGCGGCGAGGTCTTCGCGGTGCGGGTCCAGGACGTGGTCGGCCCCCAGTCCCCGCACGATTTCGTGCTTGCCCGGCGAAGCGGTGCCGACGACCGTCGCACCGCGGTGCTTGGCGATGGTCACCGCGGCCTGGCCGGTCGCGCCTGCCGCGGCGTGGATCAGCACGGTCTCCCCCGCGACCAGGCGGCCCAGCTGCTTGAGCGCGGCGAGCGCGGTGGGCCAGTTGACGGCCAGGCCCAGCGCCTGCCCGTCGCTCCAGCCGGCCGGCACCGGCATCGCCGCAGCCGCGGGCAGCACCATGTACTCGGCGAACGCGCCGGATCCGACACCGACGACGCGAGCCCCGGGCTGCGGGGTCGTCACCGCCTCCCCCACCGCCACGACTTCGCCTGCCGCCTCGAAGCCGGCCACGTACGGGGGCTGCGGGCCGCCCCGGAACGTGCCGCGGGCCTGGGAGAGGTCGGCGAAGTTGACCCCGGCGGCGGCGACCCGGATCAGGACTTCGCCCTGGCCGGGGCCCGGTACCGGCGCGTCGGTGATCAAGCGCAGGGCTCGCGGCCCCTCCAGCGAGGTTTGCTGCAGGGCACGCATGGTGGCGGGAGTGCTCATCGGTTCTCTTTCCGGTCTCGGCTTCGTCGCGGCCGGCGTCTCCGCCGGGCCGCACCGTCGAAACAGGAAGACCTCCGCCCCCGCCGAAAGGAATCGGCCTTCAGCTGCCCGTGAAGAGGCGGTCGAGCTGGTGGTCGACGAGGCGCACGGCCCGGTCGGGGGTGTGCTGCCCGAGCAGGACGCCGGCTTGCAGGCCTTCGGCGCCCGCGACGAGGAACGCCGCCTCGGCCACGGGGTCGACGTCCTGAGGCACTTCGCCGAGTTGCTGTCCCCGGACGAGCAGGCCGGCGACGAGGTCCGCCAGCGCGTGCGGTTCGTTCCGGGCCGCTTCGGTGAGGTCGGGATCGGTCAGGAACCGGACGAAGTACGCGGCGTACACCAGGTGCCGGTTCCGTCGTTCCTCGTCCAGGGGCAGGAGTTCCAGCAGCACTCCCCGCACGGTGGTGCGCGTGCCGGGCGGCTCGCCGGCCGCCGCCAGGCGTTCCCGGGCGCGGTCCCCGGCCTCGGTGTTCAGGATTTCGAGCGCGCCGAGCAGCAGCTGGCCGCGGGTGCCGAAGTAGTACTGCAGCAGCCGGGCGGAGACGCCGGCTTCGGCGGCGACCTGCCGCAGGGTGACCTGCTCCAGGCCGCCGCGGGTGGCCAGCCGCCACACGGCTTCCGCGATGTGGCGGCGACGCAGGTCGTGGTCCACCTGTCGGGGCATGCCGCCCGTCCTTCCCGGGAACCCTGCGGGGACGTTGTGGTTCGATCGTACCAACACCTGTTATGGTTCGATCGAACCATAACTTCAAGCAAGGGAGACGCCATGCGAGCGCACCCGGTGACCGGCCTGATCGCGGGCATGGTCCTGCTGGTCCTCGGCGCCCAAGGCGGCATCCGGCTCCTGGCCGACCACGCCGATGCCGGGCTCATCGGCCGGCTGCCCGGCGGATTCCCGGTGTGGCTGTCCTGCTACGGCGTCCTCACCCTCGCCGGTGTGCTCCTGGCCGGCTGGGGCAGCCGCGGGGTGAAGCAGGCGGAGGATCGCGACGGATGATCAGCCGGTGGTGGCCGTGCCGCACCGCCACCCCGCCCCTGGCCTGGCCGGTGACCTGGGTCGACCGCGGCGGGCGTGACCGCACCCCGGCCGTCCCGGACACGAGGTGTCCGGGGTGGTCGCCGAGGTCGGGTACGGCGCCACGGGCCCGCGGATCGGCGACCGCGTGTACGGCCTCACCGACCGGCACCGTGACGGGGCCGCGGCCGAGTACCTCGCCGCGGAGGCGCGCGACCTCGCCGTACTGCCGGATGCGGTGTCCCAGGTGGACGCGGCGGCCCTGGTGATGCCGGGCCGGACCGCGCGGCAGGCGTCGTTCTGGTGGCCGGTCAGTGCCGGGCGAACTGCCGGGAGGTCGGCTGGACGACGTCGGCCTTGACCGGCAGCGGGTCGATGACCAGCCGCTCGCCGTAGATGTCGGTGATCGCGATGGCCCCGCCGCAGCCGGCGCCGTTCTCCGACAGGAAGTAGTTGTAGTCGGTGCGCTGCAGCTGCTTCCAGCCGCTGCCCGTGCGGACTTCCAGGCGGGCCAGCGGATTCCGGTGATCGATCGCCTGGATGCCGCACCAGTACTGGGAGGAGCCCACCTTGTAGCGGATGGAGATCTGTTTCACCGTCGGCGGGTTCACCAGCTTCCAGGTGACCGGGATCTCCCCGAGGTTGCGCGCGCCAAGGCGGTCGAACGCCTTCGGGTTCAGGTCCAGCTGCCCGACCCGGCACGGCGCCGGGCACAGGTTGGTGATCCGCACCGTCACGCTGGCGCCGGTGGCCGCCTGGACCAGGACGTAGGCCCCGCACGCCCGGGAGCCCTCGAAGTCGGCGACGTTCATCGCCGCGTTCAACGGGTCCGGGCTCGCGTCGTACCCGCAGGCGCCGGTGCCGTCCGTGTCGTAGAAGGTGGCCACCCCGGAGCGGGTGACGCCCGGCTTGATCCGCCCGGCGAGCGACGCACCACCCGACGCGGCCGTGGACGTCGAGGGCGCGACGCCGGCGGACGCGGTGGTCGTCGTGGTCGCCGGCGTGCTCACCGACGGCGTGCCGGCGGGCGGGGTGCCGGCGGGCGGCAGGGTGGCGGCCATCCCGATCGCCTGGCCGCCGTCCGACCCCAGCGCCGAGGCCGCGCCGTCGATGCGGTTCGCCGGGGTCGCCACCAGGACGACGACGGCCGTCGCGGCCACCACGGACAACGCCACCACAGCCACGATCACGCCGCGTTTGGGCACCGTACCTCCCGGATCGCGGCCACCGGCCGATCTCGAACACGACCAGCACCGAGACAGCCCTGGGTGGTGTTCCACAGTAGACAGCCCACGAGGGCCGGTCAACGACTCCCGGCCGGTCGTGTGAGCGTGAACACAGCCGACCCGGACGGCGGATTTCGAAGCTTTCGACGAACGAGTCATCCGTCCGAAGTGGACACCCGGCGGCCACCGGCACGCCGCGGCACGACGGCCGCAACCGGGCGTAACGGGCACTCTGCGGCCGCCCACTGGCCGAGTTCCACGGCGTCGCACCCCGGCCACCCGATCCGGCACCGGTGCTCCGATTGACCGATTGACGGCAGACGACCGGCCGGTACCGTATGGGAGCGCTCTCAGAAATCGACGGCAGGAGTCAACGATGACTGCTCAGCGGCGAAATCGCCGACGGTCGAACAAAGCCATCACGGCCGGCGGTTGTCTCGCGGCGGCGCTGTTGACCGTCCAGGCCGTCGCGGCGCCACCGGCTTCCGCCGCCGACCTCAGCCTGTCCGTGGACCTGTTCGCGGCCCGGCACGCGATCAGCCCCGACATCTACGGGATGAACGGCGGTGATCCCGCGCTCGTCGCCGAGCTCGGCACCCCGGTCTCGCGCTGGGGCGGCAACGCGAGCAGCCGCTACAACTTCAAGAACCACACCTACAACACCGGCAGTGACTGGTACTTCGAGAACATCGTGGCCGGACCGGACAACACGCTCGAGGCCTACGTCCAGCGCAACCGGGACCACGGGATCAAGCAGGTGGTCACCGTGCCGATGTCGGGCTGGGTGGCGAAAGACTCGCCGGCGTCGCCGCACGCCTGCGGTTTCCCGGCCACCCGCTTCCCCGCCCAGGACGCGTTCGACCAGTGGGACGCCAACTGCGGCAACGGCAAGCTGGCCAACGCGAACCTGACCGGGGCGGAGCCCACGGACACCTCCACCCCGGCGGACGCGTCGTTCGCGGGCGAGCTCGTGTCACACCTGGTGAACCAGTTCGGCCCGGCCGCGCGCGGCGGCGTCCCGATCTACGAACTCGACAACGAGCCGGTGCTGTGGAGCTCGACGCACCGCGACGTGCACCCCCAGCCCGTGACGGACGACGAACTGGGCAGCAAGAGCACGGCGACCGCCGCGGCCATCAAGGCCGCCGACCCGCGAGCGGCGGTGCTCGGCCCGTCGGGCTGGGGCTACTGCGAGTGGCTCGCCTCCGGGCTCGACGGGTGCGCGCCGGGCGCGGACGCCGCCGCCCACGGCGGGCTCAACCTGTCCCAGTGGTTCCTGAAGAACATGAAGGACGCGGGCGCCGCGGCCGGCAAGCGGCTCCTCGACTACTTCGACCAGCACTACTACCCCCAGATCAGCGGCGACAAGAACCCGGAAGCCAACGCGCTGCGGCTGCGGTCGACACGCTCGCTGTGGGACCCGTCCTACGTCGAGGAGTCGTGGATCGGTCCCAGCGGGGTCAACGCTCCGCCGCTGCAGTTCATCCGCACCATGAAGTCCTGGGTCTCGCAGTACGACCCCGGCACCAAGACCGCCATCACCGAGTACAACTGGGGTGCCCTGGACGACATCAACGGCGCGCTGGCCGAAGCCGACGTCCTCGGCATCTTCGGCCGCGAAGGGCTCGACCTGGCCACCATCTGGGGCGAACCCAAACCGACGGATCCGGCCGCGTACGCGTTCCGGATGTACCGCAACTACGACGGCGCCGGGAGCCGGTTCGGCGACGTGAGCGTGTCGGCGGCCAGCAGCGACCAGGGACAGCTCGCGATCTACGGCGCCCAGCGCCGGTGCGACGGGGCCCTGACCATGATGGTGGTCAACAAGACGGGCACCGACCTCACCGCCCCGACGTCGATCGCCGGTGTCCCCGGCAACGCCAAGGCCCAGCGGTTCACCTACAGCCCCGGCGACCTGTCCTCGATCGTGCGGGGTGCGGATCTGCCGGTGCGTCGCGGCCGGGTCAGCGCCACGTACCCGGCGAACTCCATCACGCTGCTGGTCCTGCCGTCGCCCCGGTCCTGAGGGCCGCCCGGCCCGGTTCTCCGCCACGGAGCGGCCGCACCTCGCACTAAGCGTCTGCTTACAATGGTGACGACCGGGCCGGCCGTCGTGGCCGCCACCGGGGCGGTGCGAGCGGGGAGGATCACCGGATGACGACGTCGCTGTCGGCCGAACTGTGGCCGGACGTGCAGCCGGAGACCGCGCGGCGGCTCATGCTGGCCGGGGTGGATGCCTTTGCCCAGCGCGGTTACCACGCCACCACCACGCGGGACATCGCCGCCGCCGCGGGGATGTCCCCCGCCGCGCTCTACGTGCACTTTCCCTCCAAGGCCGCGCTGCTGTTCGCCATCAGCCGGTACGGCCACGAACAGACCTTGGCGCTGGTCGAGAACGTCGTCGCGAACGAGTCCGATCCCGTCGCGCGGATCCGGCTCGTCGTCGAGGACTTCGTGGCCTGGCACGCGCGGCGCCACACCGTGGCGCGGGTCGTCCAGTACGAGCTGCAGGCGCTGCCCGAGCAGGAGTTCGAGGTGGTCGCCGCGCTGCGGCGCCGGATCGAACGGATCGTGCGCGACGTCATCGCCGAGGGCGCCGCCGACGGCGTGTTCACGGTGTCCGACCCGCACGTCGCGGCCCGGGCGGTGCTCTCGCTCGGCGTCGACGTCGCCCGGTGGTACAGCGAACGCGCCCGGCAGACACCGGCCGCGCTGGGCAAGGAGTACGGCGGGCTGGTGCTGCGCATGCTCGGCGTCACCCCGGAGACGCCGAGCACCGGCTCACCGGACAGCGCCTGACCGGTCGTGCGGCGACCGGCCTCGGCGTATCGCCGCGGCCGCGCGGAGATTTTCGGCGCGGCCGCCCTCTCGCCGAGGTAGCGGACACATCCTGTCCGCTACCTCCGGCACGATGTTCCTCGTGCAGACGACACCACGACCTCCTCGCCGGACTGGCGGCCGCCCGCGCCGCCCTGAGCACCACGACCGGCGGCTGCCGATGCAGGTCATCGCCGAGACCGCCCGGCACACCGGCCACGCGGACCGCGAGACGCTCGACGGCCGGAAGCCGGCGTGACCGTCCTGGACACGCGGGCGCTCAACCGCGCGACGCTGGCCCGGCAGCTGCTGCTGGAGCGCGCCACCCTGCCCGTGTTCGACGCCGTCGCGCACCTCGGCGGTCTGCAGGCGCAGGAGCCGCAGGCGCCGTTCACCGGGCTGTGGTCGCGGCTGCGCGCGTTCGACCCGGCGGCGCTGGACGTCCTGCTGACCGGGCGGCGCGTGGTGCGGACCCACCTCATGCGCCGCACCGTCCACCTGCTCACCGCCGAGGACGTGCTGGCGTGGCGGAGCCGGTTCGACGACATGCTGTGCCGTCGTGTCCTCGGCACCTACCGCCGCGAGCTCGAGGGAGTGGATCTCGCCGAGCTCGCGGCGGCGGGCCGGGCGGTGCTGGCCGACGGCGAGCCCCGCTCGATGGGCGAGCTCGCGCGGGCGGTCGCCGTCCGGTGGCCCGCCCCTGGCCCGCGCGCGCTCGGCGAACTGCTGATCGCCGCGCTGATCCCGTCGGTGCAGCTGCCGCCGCGTGGGCTGTGGCGCACGAAGGCGGGGGTGCGGAACCTCCCGCTGGCCACGTGGCTCGGCCGCGACGCCGACCCGCTCGCCCCGGACGACCGGGTCGGGCGGGCGCTGGTGCGGCGCTACCTCACGGCGTTCGGTCCGGCGGCCACGGCGGACCTGCGCACGTGGTGCGGCTTGACCGGCCTGCCCGCCACGGTGAAGGCCCTCCGCGAGGAGCTGGTGGTCTTCCGCGACGAGCGCGGCCGCGAGCTGCTCGACCTGCCCGGAGCACCGCGCCCCGATCCGGACACGCCCGCGCCGGTGCGGTTCCTGCCGGCGTTCGACAACGCGATCCTGGGCTACGACGACCGCTCCCGGATCATCGACGACGCCCACCGCGGGCTGTCGGTGGCGGGCGAGCGGGTGGTGCTGGTGGACGGCCGGGTTTCGGCGACCTGGACGGTCGACGGTGACGACGTGGCGGTGCGGCCGTTGCGGCGGTTGTCCCGGCCCGAACACGCCGCCGTGGCCGAGGAAGGCGGGGAACTCGCGACGTTCCTCTCCGGCGGCGCAAGCGATTGCGTCCGGGTCGAACCCGGCTGACCCCACCGCACTGGCGAACGGCTAACCCACCGCCCGGGCGAACCGCTCGGCCACCTCCCGCAGCCGCTCGACCAGCCCCGGCGGCGCCTCCTCGACCACGAAGTCGTACCCCCACTGGGCCAGGTGGTACGGCACGGTGTCCAGGGTGTTCGCCCCGGTCCGCACCCGGGAGCTGTGCTCGTCGATCTCCTCGACCGTCCCGGTGGTGGGCGGGATGCGCCGGGCCAGCAGGCCGGCCGGGGCGGCCACCCGCAGGACGAGCCGGTACGGGTAGGGCGCCGACGAGATCCGGCCCGAGACGTACGCCGCGAGGTCCTCGGCCGGGGGTTCGCGCGGGGTGAACCGGAAGCCCGTGACCGGCACCGCCGCGATCCGGTCCACCCGGAAGGTGCGCCAGTCCGCGCGATCGAGGTCGAACGCCACCAGGTACCAGCGCCTGCCCGTGTGCACCAGCCGCAGCGGCTCCACCGACCGGTCCGTCGAGACGCCGTCGCGGTTGCCGTAGCCGAAGCGCAGCCGTTCGTGGTCGCGGCAGGCCGTCGCGATCGCGGTGAGCACCTCCGCATCGACCATCGGGCCGGCACCGGGCAGCGACAGCGTCGCCGCGTGCAGCGCGCCGACCCGGGGCCGCAGCCGCGCGGGCAGCACCTGCTCCAGCTTCGCCAGCGCGCGCACCGACGTCTCCTCGATGCCGCTGACCGTGCCGCTCGCCGCCGTGCGCAGCCCGACCGCGACCGCGACGGCCTCGTCGTCGTCCAGCAGCAGCGGCGGCAACGCAGCACCCGCGCCGAGCCGGTAGCCGCCCGCCACCCCCGGCGTCGCGTGCACCGGGTAGCCGAGGGAACGCAGCCGCTCGACGTCCCGGCGGATCGTGCGGACGTCCACCTCGAGCCGCGTCGCGAGGTCGGCGCCCGGCCACTCCCGCCGCGCCTGCAGCAGGGAGAGGAGCCGGAGCAGACGTTCCGAAGTGCCGTACATGGCCGCAGTCTGCCAGACATCGCGGACAGATCCGGTCCTCGATTCGCCGGATCGAGCAGCCGGGCCGGCAAAGACTTGCCAGGCACCGCCCCGGGCGAAAGAGTGACGCATGCCGATCGATCCGCACACCCTGCTCGCCGTCGCCCGCGAAGAAGCCGAGCTGGGCCAGGCCGAGGGGGGCGTGCCGATCGGGGCCGCGCTGTTCGACACCGCTGGCACGCTGCTGGGTCGTGGGCACAACCGGCGCGTGCAGGACGGCGACCCGTCGATGCACGCCGAGACCGCCGCGTTCCGCAACGCCGGCCGCCGCCCGCACTACCGCGACACGATCATGGTCACGACGCTCTCGCCGTGCTGGTACTGCTCCGGGCTCGTCCGTCAGTTCGGTATCGGGCGCGTCGTCATCGGCGAGGCCGAAACGTTCCACGGCGGTCACGACTGGCTCGCCGGGCTCGGTGTGGAGATCACCCTGCTCGACGATCCCGGCTGCACCGCGCTGATGACGGAGTTCATCGCCGCGCGCCCGGATCTGTGGTTCGAGGACATCGGGGTGGAGAAGTCCGAATAGGACAGCTCCGAACAGGACAGTGCTGACACGACAGTGCTCTGGACAGCACGGTGCCGGCCAGGACAGTGCAGGCAAGGAGCCGGTATGCCGTCATCCGTTCCGCTCGTGGACCTTTCGCCGTGGTTCGCGGGCACGTCCGAGGGCCGGGCCGAGGTGGCGGGCCGGATCGACCTCGCGCTGCGGGAGTCCGGCTTCCTGCTGGTCACCGGGCACGGCATCCCGGACGACCTGCGCCACCGGACCCGTGAGCTCGCGCGGGAGTTCTTCGCGCTGCCCGAGGACGTCAAGCAGCGCTACGCCGTGACCGTCGGCGGCCGCGGCTGGCTGCCGCCGGGCGTCGAGGCCAACGGCTACGCCGAGGGCACCGAGACCCCGCCGGACCTCAAGGAGTCCTACTCGTCGGGTGCGGACACCAAGACCGGCGTGGCCGAGATCGACGGGTTCTGGTTCCAGCCCAACGTCTGGCCGCACGAGGTCCCCGGCTTGGGGGAGGTGGCCACGGAGTACATGCGCCGGATGCGGGCGCTGTCGGATCACCTGCTGGAGATCTTCGCCGCGGCGCTCGGCCTGGCCCAAAGTCACTTCACCCGGCACACCGCGCACCCGACGTACACGTTCAACATCAACTGGTACCCGTCGATGACCCGCGTCGGCTCGCCGGCACCGGACCAGTTCCGGATCGGCCCGCACACCGACTTCGGCACGGTCACGGTGCTCGACCGCCAGGCCGGCGTCGGCGGGCTGCAGGTCTGCACGGCCGGGGGCGAGTGGGAGGACGCGCCGTTCCACCCGGACGCGTTCACGGTGAACATCGGCGACCTGATGGCCCGCTGGACCGGCGACCGCTGGCGCTCGACCCGCCACCGCGTCCTCCCGCCCGCGGCGACGGCCCCGGACGAGGACCTGGTTTCGCTGATCTTCTTCTACGAGACCGACCACGACGCCCGGATCACGTCGCTGGCGCCGCCGCTGGGCCACCGGACCTACCCCGAGGTGATCGCGGCGGACTACCTGCGGGAGAAGCTCGCCGCCATCACGATGAGCTGAGCTCCGCTCGGTGCCCGGCCGTCAGCCCGGCTCCGCGCAGACCGTCCGGTTGCGGCCGGCCGCCTTCGCCCGCAGCAACGCCGTTTCCGCGGCCAGCAGTGCGTCCGCGAGCACGCCGTCGGCGGCGCAGTCCGCCACGCCGATCGAAACGGTCACCCCGACGAACTGCGGGCCGTCGCCCGAGGCCTTCAACGCCACCAGGGTCGAGGCGATCCGCAGCCGGATCCGCTCGGCGATCGCCATCGCGTCGAAGCGGCCGGTTCCCGGCAGCAGCACCGCGAACTCCTCGCCGCCGGACCGGCCCACCAGATCGGCGGCACGGACTTCGTCGCGCAGGGTGCCGGCGACCGCGCGCAGGACGGCGTCGCCGATGCGGACGCCGTAACGGTCGTTGAGCAGGCGGAAGTGGTCGAGGTCGAGCAGCAGCACGGCCGGGCCGGAGCCGTGCCCGCCCAGCTGGTCCAGCCGGGCCTCGGCGGCGCCGCGCCACGACGCGGCGGTCAGCACGCCGGTGCCGGGATCGAGGGTGACGTGGTCGCGGCGGCCGCCGCCCAGCCCGCCCCGGTGCAGGACGACCGTGGCGCCGGCCAGCAGCGGCACGAGCAGCGGCGCGGCTTCGGCGGCCCAGGCGAGCGGGAGGCCGAACGCCGTCATCGCGGCGTCGAAGGCGTACCCCCGCGTGGCTTCGCGGGGACGGCGGGGCCCGTCGGCGCCGGTCACGAGCGCGGCGTTCACCGCGAGGAACACCAGCCCGGCGACGGTGAGCAGGAGGACGGTCCGCGTGCCGAGGGCCGCGCCGAGCGGCCGGACGCCGGTCGCGGTGAGGAACGCGCCGGCGACGAGGCCGGCCAGTGCCGTCGCGGCGGCGCCGAACACCTGGCGGTAGCCGGGTCTTCTGCGGACCCGGAACCACTGGTGCAGCGCGGAGAGCAGGACCAGGGCGACGGCGAGACCGGGCCGGAGCACGAGCACCCCGGCGAAGATCCACGGTGTGTCGACGCCGGGCCCGAGGAGGGTGTCCTCGCGGTGGCGCTCGACCGGCCGCACGAGCTCCGCCGACACCAGCATCCCGGCCGCGAGCAGCGCGAAGGGCCCCAGCATCGCGGCGAGCGGCGGGAACCGGACGGCGGCGAGCACGACGGCGGCGACGGCGAGGACGTCGACCAGGACGACGTAGCAGACCTGGCCGCGGCGCGGCAGCCGCCACAGCGCCCACCGCCGCAGGGCCCAGCGCTGCAGGACCAGGGCGGGCAGGAACCGGCCCGGGCGGCGTTCCCCGCCGGCGGCGACCGAGGAATCCCCCACCATTTCGGCAAAGTAGCCGGAATGCGCGCCCGTGTCACTCCGCCTTCAGGGGAATTTCACCTCGGCGACGGTCCCGGGCGTCGTGGGTCATTTTCCGACCGAAGGAGGGTTGACACCCAATATTGGTCCAGTCCATTGTGTGGTGGCATCGTGCTCCTCCCGGGTTGATCCCGCCGCCTCAAACCGGAGGTGCTCCATCCTGCGTGTTTGGAGGACCCCATGAAATCACTGCGCCGTCTGGCCACCCTCGCGGTCGCGGCTTCGGCCGCGCTGGCGACGGCCGTCGGGCTCGCCCCGCAGGCCATGGCCGCGGTCGACCCGGTGCTCGCCTCCCCGTACCTGTACCAGTGGGGTGGGCAGACCAGCCCGGCCGCGGCGATGTCCGCGACGGGCGTGAAAGCGTTTACGCTCGCGTTCGTGCTGTCGGACGGCGGCTGCAACCCGAAGTGGGACGGCAGCCGTTCGCTGACCGGCTCGGACAAGACGATGATCCAGACCATCCGCAACGCGGGCGGGGACGTCATCCCCTCGTTCGGGGGCTGGTCCGGGACGAAGCTGGGTTCGAAGTGCACGTCGGCTTCGGCGCTGGCGGGTGCCTACCAGAAGGTGATCGACGCCTACGGCCTCAAGGCGATCGACCTCGACATCGAGAACACCGACGAGTTCCAGAACGCGACGGTCCAGGACCGCATCCTCAACGCGGTCAAGCTGACCAAGCAGAAGAACCCCAACCTGAAGGTCGTCATCACCATCGGCACCACCACGACCGGCCCCGACACCTGGGGCAAGCGCCTGATCAACCAGGCCAAGGCGATCGGTGCCGGCGTCGACGTCTGGTCGGTCATGCCGTTCGACTTCTCCAGCGGCGGCGACATGGCCGCGCACACGAAGTCCGCGGTCGACGGGCTGAAGAACCAGCTCAAGACCACGTTCGGCTGGAGCGACGACACCGCCTACCGGCACAGCGGCCTCTCCTCGATGAACGGCAAGACCGACAACGCGGGCGAGACGGTCACCGTGGCGAACTTCAATTCGATCCGCGGCTACGCGGCGAGCCACCACCTGGCCCGCTTCACCTTCTGGGCCACCAACCGCGACTGCAGCGGTGGCGGCGAGTGCAGCGGCATCAGCCAGGACAAGTACGCGTTCACCAAGATCGTCGCCGGGTACACCGGCTGACCACCCGAACCCGTAGTGGGGCTGTCGAAGGTCCTCTCACCGGCATCGGGGCCGGTGAGGGGGCCTTCGCGGGTCTCCGTCCTCAGCGCCGCGGGGCACCCGGGTAAGGCCCGCAGCCGTACGGCGGGCACTGGTAGGGGTTCCACGGCGGGGCCCACGTGGGCGGCGGCGTACTCGTCGTCGGCGGGGCCGGGGGCGGCGGCAGTTCGACCGTCACCGTCGGGGTGGGGGTCGGCGTCCGGCGCGCGTGCATCACCACCGGAGACGGCGTGCTCGTCTCGGTCGGGACGGCCACTGCGCTCGATGACACGGGGACGCCGGTGGCCGGTGGCAGCTGCGGGAACTGCGTGGAACCGGGCACGGAATCCGGCTGCGCCGCCAGCACGAGCACCAGCCCGCCCAGCACGATGGTCACCGCCGACGCCAGCGCGATCCGCGCCGGCCCGTGGGACGGCAGTTCGGCATCGGTGCCCCGGCTCGCCGCCAGCTCGGCCGCGCGCGACCCGGGCCTGCGCGGCCGCGCTCCCGCCTGCCTGAGCAGTTCGTCGACCGTGACCCGGTCCCGTCGCCTGCGCGCACTGCGCGTCATGCACGACCTCCACCTTTTCCCCCGCCGCCGCGCTCGCCCGCGGCCGCATGATCCGGGTGGATCGTAGAAACCCTTGCAGCAAATGTAAACGTGCTGATCGCCGCGGTCTCGTTATCGTTTCGAGACGTCCGGATCGCGTTCCCGGCCGTAGTCGTCAACGAGCGGCGAACCGCCGCCGCAGCCCGGCCACCCGCCGCGTCACCGGCGTGAACTCCGGGAGCTTCAGCACCGCCAGCAATCCGAACGGCACGGCCATCCCGAGCAGCCCCTGCACCGGCAGCTTCACCCACGCGCCCCCGATCACCCCGAGCGACGCGGGCACGGCGCGGCCGGCGAGCACGGCGGCCACCGCGCCGAGCCCGCTCACCGAGAGGGTGATCAAGCCGACCCGCAGCGCCCGCTTGCTGCGCAGGTGACCGAGCCGGACCCACAGCCAGACCTGGCCGAGGACGGCGCCGACCACGAACCCGGCGCCGTTGACGAGCATGACGCCGTAGACGACGTGCTCGCCGTCGAGCAGCCCCCGGCAGAGCAGCAGCAGCGGGATCTTCACCGCGGTCATCACGACCATGATCAGGGTGGGCGTGCGGGCGTCCTTCATCGCGTAGAACACCCGCAGCTGCAGCATGACCAGCGCGAACGGCAGCAGCCCGACGGCGGAGACGGCCAGGGTCTGGCCGAGCCGCTCGGCGTCGCCGAGGGTGCCGCGGCCCCAGGTGAAGATCGCGATGCCGATCGGCGTGCCGACCACGGCCAGCACCGCCGAGATGGGCACGAAGAGCACCGTGGACATGCGGGAGGCGAGCGAGAGGTCGCCGACGAGCGACACCGTGTCGCCGTCCGCGGCGGCGCGGCTCATCCGCGGCATCAGCGCGGTCAGCAGCGAGACGCCGAGGATGCCGTACGGCAGCTGGAAGAGCAGGGACGCGTAGCTGTAGGCCGTGACACCGCCACTGGTGCCGCCGGTCAGCACGCGGGTGGTGATGACGAACCCGACGTGGCTGACCACGACGTAGCCCAGGATCCACGCGGCGAGCCCGCCGAACTCCTTGATCCGCGGGTCGAAGCCCCAGCGCCAGCGGAACCGGAAGCCGGTGCGCAGCAACGCCGGGACGAGCACGAGCGCCTGCGCGACGATGCCGAGCGTGGTGCCGAGGCCGAGCACCAGCAGCTTCGGATCGCTCATCCGGACCGGGTCGAGGGTCAGCTCCCCCGGCACCAGCGCGAACACGACGAGCGTGCCGGTGACGACGACGTTGTTCAGCACCGGCGCCCAGGCCGGCGGGCCGAAGACGTTCTGGGCGTTGAGGATCGCCGAAAGCAGCGCGAACAGGCCGTAGAACAGGATCTGCGGCAGCAGCAGGTACGCCAGCGCGGTGGTCAGCCCGGGATTGGCGGTCGCTGACGATTTGTCGACGTAGAGCGCGGTGAACAGCGGGGCGATCGCCACCGCGACGGCCGTGCCCACGGCGAGCAGCAGCAGCGCCATCGTGATCAGCCGCTGCGTGTAGGCGCGGCCCCCGTCCGGGTCGTCGTGGGAGCGGACCAGCAGCGGCACCACGACACTGGCCAGGACGCCACCGAAGAGCAGCTCGAACACGATGTTGGGCAACGTGTTCGCGACGGTGAAGGAGTCGTTGACGACCCCGGTCCCGGCCACCGCGGCCAGCAGCAGCTTCGCGACGAACCCGGTGACGCGGCTGACGGCCGAGGCGACCGCCATCCGGCCGCTGGAGCGGGCCAGCGACGAGCCGGCGCCCTCCCCACGGCCGGCACTGACCGGCGAAGCGGGCGGCCGGGCGACGATCTGGGTGGCGAACTCGTCGTAGGGGCGCCGCGAGACGTCGGGGTCGCGGGTCGGCCAGTGCGGGCCCCTCAGCTCGCGCGGGAGGAAGACCGTCGCCTCGTCGTCCCCCGGTGGTGGGTGCTCCGCCATGGGGACAAGACTGCCAGGTCAAGGGCGTGCGCGGGAGACCGAACACCTGTTCGGCAGCACGACGGTGCGTGAACCGCGGGCCGGGAAACTCAGGCGGCGAGGGTGATCGCCAGCGCGGTGCGGCCCGCCTCGGTGAGCTCGGCGGCGACCCGCCCGGTGGTGCCGTCGACGGCGGGCCGGAGGTAACCGCCGTGCGCCAGCGCGTGCGCCGTCATCTGATCACAACAGGCGAATCCGTCGACGAAGAGGTCCGGCTCGCAGCTGCACGACATCTGCGCACGACCGGCGGCCACCGCCCTCAGCATGGCCATCGCGCGATGAGTGAGCTCGACTCCTGAACCGGACACCGGACTGCCTTCCCCTGAGAATCACTACTACTTGTAGTTCGCCCGTTGGGCCGATTGTGTTACTTACGACACTATGACGCTTGGGGCACGGGCGAGGTTCCGTCCGGTCGCGGAACCGACGAGGTTCGGTGCGCTTCCGGTGTGCTCAGTCCCCCGCCAGCCGCAGCTCGAGGGTCCGCGCCCATTCGCGCACGATCTGCCGCCGCCGTCGGGTGTCGTCCGTCAGCAGGTTCGCCAGCCCCAGTCCCCGGCCCAGGTCGAGCGTGGCCTGGACCAGCTCCCGCACCCCCGGCCGGGACTCGTCGACGCCGAGCAGCTCCACCGTCACCCGGTGCGCCTCGCGCCCGACCCGGGCTTCCAGGGGCACCAGCACGTCCCGCAGGGCGTCGTCGGTCGCCGCGACCGACCACAGCTGCAGGGCCGCGCGGAACAGCCGCCCGGTGTAGAGGTTGAGCACCATCTCGACGACGCGCTCGATGCGGGACGCCCCGCTCGGGAGGCCGGCCGCCTGGGCCTTCAGCTCGTCGATCTGGGCCTCCCCGAGGAGGTCGACCGCCGCCACCACGAGGTCTTCGCGCGCCGGGAAGTGGTGTTGCGCCGCGCCGCGGGAGACGCCGGCGCGTTCGGCGATCCCGGCGACCGTCACGCCGTGCCAGCCGCGCTCGCCGAAGCTGTCGAGCGCGGCCTCGATCAGCCGCCGCCGCGTCGTGCGGCTGCGCTCCTGCTGGGGTTCGCGGACGCCGGTCAAGCGGGCTCCACCCAGAAGTCGAGCTGGAGGTCCTCCTCCGCGACGCCGGCGGCGCGGTACTTCGCGAAATCGGTGACCCCCTCGGCGCGCAGCACGTCGTCGTCGAGGAAGAAGTTCCCGCTCGCCGAACGGCTCGGCTTGGTGAGGATCGCGTGCGCGGCGTCGGCCATGATCTCCGGCGTCCGGCTGCGCGAAGCCAGTTCCGCACCGACGACGTTGCGGATCGCCGCGGTGTCGATCGTCGTGCGCGGCCAGAGGGAGTTGACCGCGACGCCGTCCGCGCGCAGCTCCGCCGCGAGCCCCACCGTCACCAAGCTCATCGAATACTTGGCGATGCTGTAGGCGAGGTGGCCCGCGGTGAACCACTTCTCGTCGAGGCTGATCGGCGGCGACAGCGTCAGGATGTGCGGGTTCGCCGACCGGCGCAGGTGCGGAACGGCCAGTTTGGACAGCAGGAACGTGCCGCGGGCGTTGATGTCCTGCATCAGGTCGTAGCGCTTCATGCCGACCTGTTCGGTCGGCGTCAGGTCGATCGCGCTCGCGTTGTTCACGACGATGTCGATGCCGCCGAACTGCTCGGCCGTCTTCGCCACGGCGGCGGCCACGCCGTCGTCGTCGCGGACGTCGCCGACGATCGGCAAGGCGTGCCCGCCCGCCTGCTCGATCGCCTTCGCCGCCGTGTGGATCGTGCCCGGCAGCTTGGGGTGCGGCTCGGCGGTCTTGGCGAACAGCGCGACGTTCGCGCCGTCGGCGGCGGCCCGGAGCGCGATCGCCTCGCCGATGCCGCGGCTGCCGCCGGACATGATGATCGTCCTACCTTCGAGACCAGCCATAGTTCCCTCCCGCGAAAGCGTCACTTTCACGTGAAAGTGACGCTTTCAAGTCAGTAGTCAGTAGGACTTCGGGAGGCCGAGGCTGTGCTGGCCGACGAAGTTGAGCACCATCTCGCGGCTGACCGGGGCGATCCGGCCCAGGCGCACCGCCGTCACCAGCGTGCCGAGGCCGTACTCGGTGGCGAGCCCGTTGCCGCCGTGGGTCTGCACGGCCTGGTCGGTGGCGCGGATGGCGACCTCGGCGGCGGCGTACTTGGCCATGTTGGCCGACTCACCGGCCCCGAAGTCGTCGCCCGCGTCGTAGAGCGACGCCGCCTTCTGCGTCATCAGCTTGGCCAGCTCGAGCTCGATCTTGATCTCCGCGAGGGGGTGCGCGAGGCCCTGGTGGGCGCCGATCGGCGTACCCCAGACCTGGCGCTGGTTGGCGTACCCGACGGCCTTGCCCAGTGCGTACCGGGCGATGCCGAGGGAGAACGACGCGCCCATGATGCGTTCCGGGTTGAGGCCGGCGAACAGCTGCGCGATCGCCGCGTCCTCCTCGCCGACCAGCGCTTCGGCCGGCAGGTGGACGTCGTCGAGGAACAGCGAGAACTGGTCCTCCGGCGCGACGATGTCCATCGGGATCTTCGTGTACTCGAAGCCCGCGGTCCCGGTCGGCAGGATGAACAACGCGGGCTTGAGCCGGCCGGTCTTCGCGTCTTCCATGCGGCCGACGACGAGCACGGCGTCGGCCTCGTCGACGCCGGAGATGTAGACCTTGCGCCCGTTGAGGACCCAGCCGCCGGCGTCCCGCCGCGCGGTGGTGGTGATCTTGTGCGAGTTCGACCCGGCGTCCGGCTCGGTGATCGCGAAGACCATCCGCTTGGTGCCGTCGGCGATGCCGGGCAGCCACTGCTTCTTCTGCTCTTCGGTGCCGAACCGCGAAATCACGGTGCCGCAGATGGCCGGCGAGACCACCATGAGCAGCAGCGGCGAGCCCGCGGCGGCCAGCTCTTCGAGGACCGCGGCGAGGTCGGCGATGCCCGCGCCCCCGCCGCCGTACTCCTCGGGGATGTTGACGCCGAGGTAGCCCAGCCGCCCGGCCTCGTCCCACAGCTCGTGGGTCTTCTCGTCCGCACGGGCCTTGCGCGCGTAGTACTCGTGACCGTACTTGGCGCCGAGCTCGGCGACGGCCTTCCGGAGCGCGATCCGCTCTTCCGGCTCGACGAAGTTCATGGCGTTCATGCTTCTTCTCCCACCACCGCGAGGATCGTGCCCACTTCGACCTGCTGTCCGACCGTCACCGGCAGCTCGGTCACCACGCCGTCGGCGGGCGCGGTGATCCGGTGTTCCATCTTCATCGCCTCGAGCCACAACAGCGGGTCACCGGCCTTCACCGGATCCCCGGCCCGGACGGCGAGCCGGACGACGGTGCCCGGCATCGGCGCGACCAGCGATCCGGCGGCCAGCGCCGCGTCCGGGTCGGCGAACCTCGGCTCGGCCTGCAATGCCACCGAGCCGAGTCCGGAGTCCACATAGGACACGTCGTCGTGCCGGGCGACGTCGAACGTGCGCCGGACACCGGCAACGTCCAGGACCACCCGGCCCGGCTCGGCCGAGACCAGCTCGGCATCGAACCCTTCGGCCGCCAAGCCGTCCCGGGTCAGCGAATAGACCACTTCGTACTCGCGATCCGCAGTGGTGAAGACCTTGCGCTGCCCGGCCGAGCGGACGTTGCGCCAGCCACTCGGCAGCCGGCTCTGCGTCGTGGCCTGCGCCCGGTTGCCCGCCGCGTCGGCCAGGGCTGCGGCCAGCGCGGACAGCCGCTCGGTGTCCGCAGTGGCCAGTGGCGCGGCGAGGGTGGCCAGGCCGTGGCGGTCGAAGAACGCCGTGTCGGTCTCCCCGGCCAGGAACGCCTCGTGGCGCAGGATGCGGACCAGCAGGTCGCGGTTGGTGACCACACCGTGGATCTTCGCGCCCGCCAGTGCCTTCGCGAGCCTCCGGGCGGCTTCGGCGCGGGTCGGCGCCCAGGTGATCACCTTGGCCAGCATCGGGTCGTAGTGGACGCCCACCACGGAACCGCTTTCGAAGCCCGAGTCGAGCCGCAGCCCGGGCCCGTGCGTGAACGCACGGTCCACCTCGGGCACCTCGAACGTGTGCAGCGTGCCGCTCTGCGGCTGCCAGCCCGCCGCCGGGTCTTCGGCGTAGAGCCGGACCTCGATGGAGTGGCCCACCGTGGGCGGCGGATCGGCGGGCAGCCGCTCACCCTCGGCGATCCGCAGCTGCAGCGCGACCAGGTCCAGGCCGGTGACGTTCTCGGTGACCGGGTGCTCGACCTGCAGGCGCGTGTTCATCTCGAGGAAGTAGAACCGCCCGTCGGGGCCGGCGAGGAACTCGACCGTGCCCGCACCGACGTAGCCGATCGCCTTCGCGGCCTTGCGCGCGGCGTCGAACAGCTCCTCGCGCAGGGCGGCGTCGACGAACGGCGACGGCGCTTCTTCGACGACCTTCTGGTGGCGGCGCTGGATCGAGCACTCCCGCTCCCCCACCGCCCACACCGTGCCGTGCCGATCGGCGAGCACCTGGACCTCGATGTGCCGTCCGGTCTCCAGGTAGCGCTCGCAGAAGACGGTCGGGTCGCCGAACGCCGAGCCGGCCTCGGCGCTCGCGCCCTCCACCGCATCGGCCAGCTCGCCGAGTTCCCGAACCACGCGCATCCCGCGCCCACCACCGCCGGCCGACGCCTTGACCAGCAGCGGAAGGTCGTCGGAAGTCACCGAAGCCGGGTCCAGTTCGGCCAGCACGGGCACCCCGGCCGCGGCCATCAGCCGCTTCGACTCCACTTTGGAGCCCATCGTCTCGATGGCCTCCGGCGGCGGGCCCACCCAGGTGAGCCCGGCGTCGAGGACGGCCCGGGCGAAGGCGGCGTTCTCGGACAGGAAGCCGTACCCGGGGTGGACGGCGTCGGCGCCGGTCTCGGCCGCGGCCTTGACCAGCAGCTCGGCCCGCAGGTACGTCTCGGACGGCGCGTTGCCGGGCAGGCGGACGGCTGCGTCGGCCTCCAGGGTGTGCGGCGCGGCGGCATCGGCGTCGGAGAACACCGCGACGGTGCCGATCCCGGCGTCGCGGCAGGTGCGGAAGACGCGGCGGGCGATCTCGCCGCGGTTGGCGACCAGCAGGTTCTGGATCATCGCTCGCTCACATCCGGAAGACGCCGAAGCCTTCGGCGCCCTTCACTGGTCCATTGTGGATCGCGGACAGGCTCAACCCCAGCACGGTGCGGGTGTCGCGCGGGTCGATGATGCCGTCGTCGTAGAGCATGCCGGAGAGGAACATCGGCATCGACTCGGCCTCGATCTGCCCCTCCACCATGGCCCGCATGGCCTTGTCGTGCTCCTCGTTGTACTCCTGGCCACGGCTTTCGGCCGCCGCGCGGGCCACGATGGACAGCACGCCGGCCAGCTGCGCCGGGCCCATCACCGCGGACTTCGCGCTCGGCCACGCGAACAGGAACCGGGGATCGAAGGCGCGGCCGCACATCCCGTAGTGCCCGGCGCCGTAGGACGCTCCCATCAGGACGGACAGGTGCGGCACCTTCGAGTTCGACACCGCGTTGATCATCATCGCGCCGTGCTTGATGATGCCGCTCTGCTCGTACTCCTTGCCGACCATGTAGCCGGTCGTGTTGTGCAGGAACACCAGCGGCGTGTGGATCTGGTTGGCCAGCTGGATGAACTGCGCGGCCTTCTGCGACTCCTCGCCGAACAGCACGCCCTGTGCGTTGGCCAGGACGCCCACCGGGTAGCCGTGGATGCTCGCCCAGCCCGTCACCAGGCTCGACCCGTAGAGCGGCTTGAACTCGTCGAAATCGGAGCCATCGACGACACGGGCGACGACCTCACGCGGGTCGAAGGGCACCTTGAGGTCGGTCGGCACGATGCCGAGCAGGTCCTCGGCGTCGTAGAGCGGCTCTTCGTAGTCCGGCTTCGGCGAAGGACCCTGCTTGGTCCAGTTGAGCCGCTTGACGATGTTCCGGCCGAGCCGGATGGCGTCCTGCTCGTCGGCGGCCAGGTAGTCGGCCAGGCCCGAGGTTCGCGCGTGCATCTCGGCGCCGCCGAGCGACTCGTCGTCGGACTCCTCGCCGGTCGCCATCTTGACCAGCGGCGGGCCGCCGAGGAACACCTTCGCGCGTTCCTTGACCATCACGACGTAGTCCGACATGCCCGGCAGGTACGCGCCGCCCGCGGTGGAGTTGCCGAACACCAGCGCGATCGTCGGGCAGCCGGCGGCCGAGGCCCGCGTGATGTCGCGGAAGATCCGCCCGCCGGGGATGAAGATCTCCTTCTGCGTCGGCAGGTCCGCGCCGCCGGATTCGACGAGGTTGATCGACGGCAGCCGGTTCTGCGCGGCGATGTCCGCGGCCCGGAAGCTCTTCTTGGTCGTCCACGGGTTGCTCGCGCCGCCCTTGACCGTCGGGTCGCTGGCCGAGATCAGGCACTCGACGCCTTCGACGACGCCGATCCCGGTGACGAGACTGGCGCCGACGCGGTAGTCGGTGCCCCAGGCCGCCAGCGGCGACAGCTCCAGGAACGGCGAGTCGGCGTCGAGCAGCAGCTCGATCCGCTCGCGGGCGAGGAGCTTGCCGCGCTTGCGGTGCCGCTCGACGTACTTGTCGCCGCCGCCGGCCACGGCCTTGGCGTGCTCGGCGTCGATCTCGGCGAGCTTCTCCAGCATCGCCTCGCGGTTCGCGCCGAACTCGGCGGCCCGCGTGTCCACTGTGGACCTCAGAGCAGTCACGAGGTGTATCCCAATCGCTTCGCGGCCAGGCCGGTGAGGATCTCGGTGGTGCCGCCGCCGATGCCGAGGATCCGGACGTCGCGGTAGTGGCGCTCCACTTCGGACTCGCGCATGTAGCCGAGCCCGCCGTGCAGCTGGACGGCCTCGTTGACCACCCATTCGGCGGCCTCGACGGCGGTGTTCTTGGCGAAGCAAGCTTCGGCGATGACCTCCTCGCCCGAAACGTGCCGGATCGCGGCCTGCCGGGTGTAGGTGCGGGCGACGTCGACCTTCCGCGCCATTTCGGTGAGCTTGTGCTGGACGACCTGCCGCGAGATGAGCGGACGGCCGAACGTCTCGCGCAGCCGGCACCAGTCCAGCGTCAGGTCGAGCGCCCGCTGGGCGTGCGCGTACGCCTGGACGGCCAGGGACAGCCGCTCGGTGACGAACTGGGTGGCGACCTGCGCGAAGCCGCTGTTCTCGGCACCGACCAGGTTCTCGACCGGCACCCGGACGTCCACGTAGGACAGTTCGGCGGTGTCGGAGCAGAGCCAGCCCATCTTCTCCAGCTTGCGCGACACGGTGAACCCGGGCGTCCCGCGTTCGACGACGATCAGCGAGAGCCCGTGCGCGCCGTCGCCGCCGGTGCGCACCACCGTCGTCACGAAGTCCGCACGGCAGCCGGAGGTGATGAACGTCTTGGCGCCGTTGATGACGTACTCGTCGCCCTCGCGCACGGCGGTGGTCCGGAGCCCGGCGACGTCGGAGCCGCCGTCCGGCTCGGTGACGGCGAGCGAACCGATCTTCGCCCCGGCCAGTGCCGGCCGCACCCAGCGCTCGATCTGCACCGGATCACCGGCCTCGGCGATGTGCGGCACGGCGATCCCGCAGGTGAACAGCGACGCGAACAGCCCGCCGGACCCACCGGCGTAGTGCAGCTCCTCCGCGACGACCAAAGCGTCGAGGTAGTTGCCGTCTCCCCCGCCGACCTCTTCGGGGAAGGCGACGCCCAGCAGCCCGAGGTCACCGGCCGTGCGGTGCAGGGCACGCGGCAGTTCGCCGTCGCGCTCCCAGCCGTCGAGGTGCGGCAGGACCTCCTGCTCGGCGAACCGGCGCACGGTCTTGCGCAGTTCGGCCCGCTCGGGCGTCCGGAAGGGATCGGTCACAGCAGGACCTCCGGCACGTCGATCTCCCGCGACCGCAGCCACTCCCCCAGGGCCTTGGCCTGCGGGTCGAACCGGGCCTGCGACGCGACACCCTCGCCGAGGATGCCTTCGACGACGAAGTTCATCGCCCACAGGTTGGGCAGCAGGAAGCGCGTCACCGGCAGGTCCGCGGTTTCGGGCAGCAGAAGCTTGAACTCCGCGACGGTCAGCCGGTGCACCAGCCAGCGCCACGCCGCTTCGGAGCGCACCCACACACCGAGGTTGGCGTTGCCGCCCTTGTCGCCGCTGCGGGCCCCGGCGATCCGGCCGAGCGGCACCCGCCGCACCGGCCCGTGGTCCAGGGGCTCGGGCAACGCCGGCTCGTCCACATCGGACAAGTCCGAAGTGGATGATGAAGGCGCTATGTCGACACGCATTCCGTCCGGCAGGACAGCGACGTGCGGGACCTGCCCGGCGTCCACGTAGGCCGCGGTGTAGACGCCGTACGGCGAAGCGTCGGACGGCGGCGCCGTGACGTGGAAGCCGGGGTAGCTCGCCAGCGCGAGCTCGACGGCGGCGCCGGTGAACGCCCGGCCGGCCACCTCCGGGTCGGCGTCCTTGACCGCGACGTGCAGCAGCGCGCTCGCGGTCTGCTCGGTACCGGCGTCCGGGTGGTCGGTGCGGGCGAGGGTCCACCGGACGTCGGCTGGCGGCCGGTCCTTGAGGGACGCTTCGAGCTGTTCCCGCACCAGCGCGGCTTTTTCCTCGATGTCGAGTCCGGTGAGGACGAACGTCGTCTCGTTGCGGAACCCGCCGAGGGTGTTGAGAGCCACCTTCAGCGTCGGCGGCGGCGCTTCCCCGCGGACGCCGGAGATGCGGACGCGGTCCGGTCCGTCCTCGCTCAGGGACAGCGTGTCGAACCGCGTGGTGACGTCCGGCCCGGCGTAGCGGGCGCCGATGATTTCGTACAGCAGCTGCGCGGTGACCGTGCCGACGTTCACCACCCCGCCGGTGCCGGGGTGCTTGGTGATGACACTGGACCCGTCGGGCTCGATCTCGGCGATCGGGAACCCGGGCACGCCCAGGGCGTGCTCGGTGAAGAAGGCGTAGTTGCCGCCCGTGGCCTGCGCACCGCATTCGATCACGTGCCCGGCGGCGACCGCACCGGCCAGTGCGTCGTAGTCGTCACGAGCCCAGCCGTAGTGCGCGGCGGCCGGGCCGACGATCACCGACGCATCGGTGACCCGCCCGGTGACGACGACGTCCGCACCGGCGTTCAGGCATTCCGCGATGCCCCAAGCGCCGAGGTAGGCGTTAGCGGTCAGCGGTTTCCCGAGGTTCAGCTCCCCGGCGCGCGCCACGAGGTCGTCACCCTCGACGTGCGCGATCTTGACGTCGAGGCCCAGTTTCCCGGCCAGTTCACGCAGGGCGTCCGCGAGCCCCGCGGGGTTCAGCCCGCCCGCGTTGGCGACGATCTTGACCCCGTTTTCCTGCGCCAGACCCAGGTTTTCCTCCATCTGGCGGAGGAACGTCTTGGCGTAGCCGCGGGTGGCGTCCTTCATCCGGTCGCGGCCGAGGATGAGCATGGTCAGCTCGGCCAGGTAGTCGCCGGTCAGGACGTCGAGCGGGCCGCCCGTGAGCATTTCGCGGACCGCGGAGAAGCGGTCACCGTAGAAGCCCGAGGCGTTGCCGATGCGGTAAGGCGGTGTCATTGCCGGCTCCGCGGGAAAGCTTGCGTCGCCGGTGCGAACTGCCCCGGCTTACGGCCCTCTCCGGGCGGCCCGGCGAAGGCCTGCGCGATGCCGAGCCACTCCTCGACATCGGCGCCGTGCGCGACCAGATCGGTGTCGGCCGGGTGCCGCCGCTGGGTGACGACGAGGCAGAAGCCGAGCGCGCTGCCGGTGAGCTTCTGCTCGGCGTCCTCCGGGCCGAACGCCCAGGTGGAGCCGTCCGGCGCGGTGAGCTCGACGCGGAACTCCGCGGCCGGCGGGGCGAGCGAGTGGAGCTTGTAGGCGAAGTCGCGGGTGCGGGTGCCGAAGCGCGCGATGTGCCACAGCCGCGCGGTCGGTTCACGGGTCAGGCCGAGCGTGTCGAAGACGTCCTGGCCGTGGGCCCAGGTCTCCATCATCCGCGCGGTGGCCATCGAGGCGGCGCTCATCGGCGGCCCGTACCAGGGCAGCTTCCGCCCGTCGGGCACGGCCGCGAGGGCGGCGGCGAGCGCGGCGCGCCCGGCACGCCAGTCTTCGAGGATTTCGGACGGCGGCCGCTCCGCCCCGGCGGCAGCCCCCTCGTCGACGTAGGTCGCGCCCGCCTTGAGCAGCGCTTCGACCTCGGCCTGCCAGTCTTCCGGGTGCGCGGCCGCGATCAGGGCCTTGCGATCGGTCCAGGCCAGGTGCGCGATCTGGTGCGCGATCGTCCACCCCCCGGCGGGGGTCGGCCGCGCCCAGTCCGCCGCGGGCAGCTGCGCCACCACGTCGTCGATCGTCCGTGTCTCCGCGTCGAGATCCCCGAGGATCACGCCGAGATCCGCCATCGCCCGCCTCCTTGCGTCCGGTGGCCAGCGTGGCACCGGGCACCAGAAAAATCAAGCACGCCTGATTGTTTCGCTCCGGACGCTGCGGACCTGCTATTGACATCTTGCCAGTAGTGCCGCTCTGCAATAGCTTCGTCGGCATGGCCGACTACGCCGAGATCACCTACGCCGTCGCCGACCGGGTCGCCACGGTGACGCTGAACCGCCCGGCGGCGCGCAACGGCTACACGATCCGGATGGCCGACGAACTCGGCGCGGCGATGGACCGCGCCGACCGCGACGAGGACGTCCGCGCCGTCGTGCTGACCGGCGCCGGCCGGGACTTCTGCGTCGGCGCCGACCTCTCGCAGGGCGGCTTCGACTTCGACCCGTCGACCGGCCCGGACGCCGCGTGGCAGGAGCCCGCCGGCCGGTGCTCGAAACGGATCTTCACGATGAACAAGCCGGTGATCGCGGCCCTGCACGGCGCGGCCGTCGGCGGCGGCATCACGATCACGCTGTCGTGCGACTACCGGTTGGCGGCCGAGGACTCGCGGTTCGGCTTCGTGTTCACCCGCCGCGGCATCTACCCCGAAGGCGCGTCGGCGTGGTTCCTCCCGCGGCTGGTCGGCATGGGCACCGCGCTCGACTGGATGATCAGCGGCCGCGTCTTCACCGCGGCCGAGGCGCTCGAAAAGGGGCTGGTGCACCAGGTTTTCCCGGCCGGGACCGTGCTCGACGAGGCCTACCGGCTCGCCCGGGAGATCGTCGAAACGACCGCGCCGGTGTCGGTCGCCGTCACCCGCCAGCTGCTCTACCGGATGGCGAGCGCGGACTCGCCGTTCCCGGTGCACGAGCTCGACTCGAAGCTGATCGGCGGGCTCGGCGCGAGCCCGGACGCCGCCGAAGGCGTTCTGTCGTTCCTGCAGAAGCGGCCACCGTCGTTCGGCATGCGCGTCGACGAGGACCTGCCCCCGTACCTGCCCTGGGTGGAAAAGTGACGCACTATCCGCCGCAGCCCTGGCACCTGACCGCCGACGCGCACGTGTCGATCTGGCGCGTCCCCGCGCGCGAGGTGCACCCGGCCGCCCTGTCCGTCGCCGGGTCCACGTCCGTGTTCACCGCCTGGATCGCCTACCGCGAGCCCGGCCAGCTCAGCTACCACGAGCTGCTCGCCGCCGTCCCGGTGCGCGGGAGGCGGACCACGTGCACGATCACGCAGATCTGGGTCGACTCCGAGGTCTCCCTCGCCGGCGGCCGCGAGCTGTGGGCCATCCCGAAGGACCTCGCCGCCCTGCGGTTCACCGACCGCACGTTCACCGCGGCGACCGCCGACGACTGGATCGCCACCGCGGCCTTCACGCCGAGGCCGGGCTCGCCGCTCGCCCTGCCCACCCGCTTCGACGTCCTCCAGGACCGCGACGGCACCCCCGTGCGGACCCCCGTCGGCGCGAAGATCCGGCCCGGGCTCGCCGCGGCCGGCTGGACGGTCAACGCCGACGGCCCGCTCGGCTACCTGGCCGGCCGGCGTCCGTTCCTGAGCCTCGCCCTGCCCGGCGCACAGCTGCGCTTCGGCGCCTGACCCCAGTGCCTGAACGGCCGTGGAATTTACCCCGGGAAACCCTCGACCGCACGTTGAACTGCACCTCTCGGTGATCACGTAATCCCGTCAGAGTGAACTCATGACACGCCATCTGGGGTCCCGCGCGCAAACCGACCCCTACATGTAGTCTCTGGGAACCGGCAGCCCCCAGCGACGGGGAGACCGCTGCAGAGGGTGGCCGGGCAGCTTTCACGAAACCGCAGCGCACGGCCTCATGACGCCGTGTGGCGATCGAACGCGCCCGAAAACTTGGAGACACGCATGTCAGTCGAAACCGGTCAGCGGCCGTCCGCTGCCGATACCCCCACCGCGATCCGGGTCATCCGGCGGGACGGCAGCGTGTCGCCGTTCGACGCCGGAAAGATCTCGGTCGCGCTGACGAAGGCGTTCCTCGCGGTCGAGGGCGGCGACGCCGCCGCGTCCTCCCGCGTGCACCACGTCGTCGCCGAGCTGACCCAGCAGGTCGAGACCACCCTGCTGCGCCACGCCGGGCCCGAGACGGCCCTGCACATCGAGCAGATCCAGGACATCGTCGAACTCGCGCTGATGCGCGGCGAGCACCACAAGGTCGCCCGCGCCTACGTCCTCTACCGCGACGAGCGCGCCAAGGCCCGCGAGGCCGCCAAGCCAGCCGCGACCGAGATCTCGCTGAACGTCAAGGGCACCGACGGCGTCCTGCGCCCGCTCGACTGGGCCCGCGTTTCCCACGTGGTGGGCGAGGCCGTCGCCGGTCTCGAAGACGTGAGCGCCGAGCCGGTGCTGGCCGAGGCCAAGCGCAACCTCTACGACGGCATCAGCGCCGACGAGCTCGCACTGGCCCAGGTCCTGGCCGCCCGCGTGCTGGTCGAGCAGGAGCCGAACTACTCGTACGTGTCCGCGCGCCTGCTGCTGGACAAGCTCCGCGGCGAGGCGCTGAGCTACCTCGCGAAGAAGCCGCGCCTGGCCAGCCAGGACGAGATGGCGGCCGAGTACCCCGCGTACTTCCGCGCGTACCTGCGCCGCGCCATCGAGCTGGAGCTGGTCGACGCCGAGCTGCTGCGCTTCGACCTGGACAAGATCACCGCCGCGATCCGCCCGGAGCGCGACCTCGACTTCGGCTTCCTCGGCCTGCAGACGCTGTACGACCGGTACTTCCAGCACCACGACGGCACCCGCTTCGAGCTGCCGCAGGCGTTCTTCATGCGCGTCGCGATGGGCCTCGCCATCCGCGAGGACGACCGCGAAGCCCGCGCCATCGAGTTCTACGAACTGCTGTCCAGCTTCCACTTCATGGCGTCCACCCCGACGCTGTTCAACTCGGGCACCACGCGCCCGCAGCTGTCGTCCTGCTTCCTGACCACGGTGGACGACGACCTGGACTCCATCTTCCAGGCCTACAAGAACAACGCGCTGCTGGCCAAGTACTCGGGCGGCCTCGGCAACGACTGGACCCCGGTCCGCGGCCTGGGCGCGCACATCAAGGGCACCAACGGCCAGTCGCAGGGTGTCGTGCCGTTCCTCAAGATCGCCAACGACACCGCCGTCGCGGTCAACCAGGGCGGCAAGCGCAAGGGCGCGGCCTGCGCGTACCTCGAGACGTGGCACGTCGACATCGAGGAGTTCCTCGACCTGCGCAAGAACACCGGCGACGACCGCCGCCGCACCCACGACATGAACACCGCGAACTGGGTGCCGGACGAGTTCCTCCGCCGCGTCGAAGCCGACGCGCAGTGGACGCTGTTCTCGCCGAACGAGACCCCGGACCTGCACGACCTCTACGGCAACGAGTTCGCCACCCGCTACCGCGAGTACGAGGCGATGGCCGACCGCGGCGAGATCAAGGTGTTCCGGCGCGTCCGCGCGGTCGACCTGTGGCGCCGCATGCTGACCATGCTGTTCGAGACCGGCCACCCGTGGATCACGTTCAAGGACCCGTGCAACCTGCGCTCGCCGCAGCAGCACGTCGGCGTCGTGCACTCGTCCAACCTGTGCACCGAGATCACGCTGAACACGAACGCCGAAGAGGTCGCGGTCTGCAACCTCGGCTCGGTGAACCTGCTCAAGCACGTCACCCCCGAGGGCCTGGACACGAAGCGCCTCGAGAAGACCGTGCGCACCGCCGTCCGCATGCTGGACAACGTGATCGACATCAACTTCTACACGATCCCGGAGGCGCGCCGCTCCAACCTGCGCCACCGCCCGGTCGGCCTGGGCATCATGGGCTTCCAGGACGCGCTGTTCGAGATCGGCGTCCCGTTCGCCTCCGAAGAGGCCGTGAAGTTCGCCGACGTCTCCATGGAGCACCTCTCCTACTACGCGATCTCGGCGTCGACCGACCTCGCCGAGGAGCGCGGCCAGTACCAGTCGTTCGAGGGTTCGCTGTGGAGCAAGGGCATCCTGCCGATCGACTCGCTGCAGCTGCTCATCGACGCCCGCCAGGGTGACGGCCTCGACGTCGACACCTCCACGACGCTGGACTGGGCGCCGCTGCGCGAGCGCGTCAAGACCGTCGGCATGCGCAACTCCAACGTGATGGCGATCGCGCCGACCGCAACGATCTCCAACATCTCCGGGGTCGGGCAGTCGATCGAGCCGCTGTTCCAGAACCTGTTCGTCAAGTCGAACATGTCGGGCGACTTCACCGTCGTCAACCCGCACCTGGTCCGCTCGCTCAAGGCGCGCGGGCTGTGGGACGAGGTCATGGTCAGCGACCTCAAGTACTTCGACGGCAGCCTCGGCCAGATCGACCGCGTGCCGGACGACCTCAAGGCGCTGTACGCGACGGCGTTCGAGATCGAGTCGAAGTGGATCGTCGACGCCGGTTCGGTGCGCCAGAAGTGGATCGACCAGGCGCAGTCGCTGAACCTGTACATCGCGGCGCCGAGCGGCCGCAAGCTCGACCAGCTCTACCGCTACGCGTGGCACAAGGGCCTCAAGACCACGTACTACCTGCGCGCGCAGTCCGCGACGCACGTGGAGAAGAGCACCCTGCGCGGCACCGACGGCAAGCTGAACGCCGTCTCGGCCACCGCCGCCCCGGCGGCGCCCGCGGCTCCCGCCACCGCCCCGGTGCCGGTGCCCGCGCCCGCCCCTTCGCCGAAGCCGGAGCCCGACGTCGACTTCGTCGCCACCGAAGGCGCCGCCTGCCGCATCGACGACCCCGACTGCGAAGCCTGCCAGTAAAGGAACCCCTGTACAGATGACCAACGTGGAGACGACGGACGCGACCGGCCTCGGGGAGATCGAGGTCGGCGCCGCCCGGATCAACGTCGACGACAAGCGCATGATCAACGCGCGCGCCGACGTCAACCAGCTGCTGCCGATGAAGTACACCTGGGCCTGGGAGAAGTACCTGGCCGGCTGCAACAACCACTGGATGCCGACCGAGGTCGCCATGCAGGCCGACATCGCCCTGTGGAAGTCGAAGGACGGCCTCACCGAGGACGAGCGGCAGATGCTCAAGCGCAACCTGGGCTTCTTCGCGACCGCGGAGTCCTTGGTGGCCAACAACATCGTGCTCGCGGTGTACCGGCAGATCACCAATCCCGAGTGCCGCCAGTACCTGCTGCGCCAGGCGTTCGAGGAGGCCGTGCACACGCACACCTTCCAGTACATCTGCGAGAGCCTCGGCCTGGTCGAGGGCGAGCTGTTCAACATGTACCGCGAGGTCCCGTCCATTTCGGACAAGGACGCGTGGGCGCTGAAGTACACGCAGCACCTGGAGGATCCGGACTTCAAGACCGGGACGCCGGAGGCCGACACGGCGTTCCTGCGTGACCTCGTCGCGTTCTACGTGATCTTCGAGGGCATGTGGTTCTACACCGGCTTCGCGCAGATCCTGTCGCTGGGCCGCCGGAACAAGATGGTCGGCATCGCCGAGCAGTACCAGTACATCCTGCGCGACGAGTCGATCCACCTGAACTTCGGCATCGACTGCATCAACCAGATCAAGATCGAGAACCCGCACCTGTGGACCGCCGAGTTCCAGGAAGAGGTCCGCGGGATGCTGAAGGAGGCGTGCGAGCTGGAGGTCAAGTACGCGCGCGACACGATGCCCCGCGGCATGCTCGGCCTGTCGGCCCAGCTGTGCGAGCAGTACATGCACTTCATCACCGACCGGCGCGCGCAGCAGATCGGGCTGGCCCCGATCTTCGGCGAGACCGAGAACCCGTTCCCGTGGATGTCCGAGGCGATGGACCTGAAGAAGGAGAAGAACTTCTTCGAGACCCGCGTGATCGAATACCAGTCGGGCGGCGCTCTCGACTGGGACTGAGTTCCCGAGGCACCCCGGCCCCGCCCCGGTTCGCCGGGGCGGGGCCGGTTCACGTCGTGGCCACTCGCAGTCAATACGCGTACCGGCGCACGGTTTCCGGGTGGATCACCAGGCGCACCTGGTCCGTCTTCGAGATCGCCTCGAGATCGGCGGCCCGCACCGGGTCGTCGAGGTCCCAGTACCGGGCCGCCAGGCGCGCGGCGAGGTCGTGGGCACCGTCCGGTTCCACCGAAACCCGGCCGGCGACCGACACCCAGCGTTCGCGCTCCCCCACCGGCGCCGCGACGACGATGGACGCCCGCGGGTCCCGGCGCACGCGCCGCACCTTGAGCGCGTCCGGTTCGGTGAACAGCTGGATCGTGCCGTCATCGGCCGCCTCGAACCAGACCGGCCGGGGCTCGCCGCCGGCCACGGTCAGGAAGCCGTGTAGCGGGCGCCGGAGGAACTCGAGATCGTCAGGCGTCAATGCGTTCATGACGTCCAGTCAACCGCGTCGGCCCGGGCGGCGGGCAAGCCCACGGCTCCCTGTTCGGGTCGTCCCCGCACACGGCGGTCCGCCAGGGACCACCCGAAAAGAGGGCCGACGAGGTGTTGTCAGACCGTCAACAAGAGGGCATCGTGGACGGACAGCCGTACTCGACGGGGAGATGGTCACTTTGCCGGGCACCGTGAGCCGAGCCGCCGAGGCACTGCGCGAACGCGTGCCGACGCTGACCGCACTCCCCCTGCCGCCCAAGGTCGATGAGCGCTGGCTGCGTTCGCGGTGGCCCGTCGAGGAACTCGCGACGCCGCCCGCGGGCAGCGGCCTCAAGCCGGTGCTCGGCGACGAGGGGCCGCCGCTGGTCGGGCACATGCTCGAGATGATGCGGTTCGGCCCCGCCTTCGCGCTGCGCCGCCACGAGCTCTACGGCCCGGTGTCGTGGATGGGCGGGTTCGGCCGCCGGATCGTCGCGCTCTCCGGGCCGGAGGCGACGCAGATCGCGCTGGTCAACAAGGACAAGGCGTTCTCGCAGGAGGGCTGGAAGTTCTTCATCGAGAAGTTCTTCGAGCGCGGCCTGATGCTGATGGACTTCGGCGAGCACCACCTGCACCGCCGGATCATGCAGGAGGCCTTCACGCGCCCGCGGCTCGCCGGCTACGTCGGCGAGATGGGCCCGGCACTGCGCGCCGGCGTCGCACAGTGGGCCACCCAGGAGCGGCCGCGGCTGTACTGGGCCCTCAAGCAGCTGACCCTCGACGTCGCCACCCGCGTGTTCATGGGCATGCCCAGCGGCGACGACGCGGCGCGGATCAACCGCGCGTTCGTCAGCTCGGTGCGGGCCGGCACCGCGCTCGTCCGCGTCCCGGTGCCGGGCGGCCGCTGGTCGGCCGGGCTGCACGGCCGGAAGGTCCTCGAACGCTACTTCGGCGAAAACCTGCCCGCGAAACGGCGTTCCGGCGGGGACGACCTGTTCTCCGCGCTGTGCCAGGCCACCACCGAAGACGGCGACCGGTTCTCCGACACCGACATCGTCAACCACATGATCTTCCTGATGATGGCCGCGCACGACACGACGACCATCACCACCAGCGCCATGGCCTACTACCTGGCCAAGCACCCGGAGTGGCAGGAACGCGCCCGCGCGGAGTCACTGGCCCTGGGCGACGACCTGCCCGACATCGCGGCGCTGGAGCGGCTGGAGACCCTCGACCTCGTGATGAAGGAGGCACTGCGGCTGGTGGCGCCGGTGCCGTCGCTGACCCGCCAGACCGTCAAGGACACCGAGGTGCTCGGCCACTACATCCCGGCGGGCACCCTGGTCGGCGTCTCGCCCACGGTCAACCACTTCACGCCGGAGTGCTGGACCGACCCCTTCGCGTTCGACCCGGAGCGGTTCGCCGAGCCGCGCCGCGAGGACAAGTCGCACCGGATGGCGTGGATGCCGTTCGGCGGCGGCGCGCACAAGTGCATCGGGCTCCATTTCGGCGGTCTCGAAGTGAAGTTGCTGATGCACGAACTGCTGCGGGCGTACCGCTGGTCGGTTCCGGAGAGTTACACCGCGCGATGGGACTACGTCTCGCTGCCGGTGCCCGCGGACGGCCTCCCGGTCCGCCTGACCCCGCGCTGACCCCGGCACCGTCCACCAACGCATACACCCGGTAACGAAAAGTTACCGTTTGTGGAGATTCGTTCACTCGTTCAGCCGGTAGACACCCCGTTACCCGCATGATGGCGTGGCATCGATCGTGGGCGAAGGCTGCCTGGTGTGGCTTCATGATCCCCGACACCGTGTCCGACCTGGCCATACCTGTGCGTGAAGAGGTGGAGTGTGCCTGAACCCGGTGCCGCGTCAGGACTGCTGGACGTGGCGCGCCGGTGGGCGGCGACGTTGGCCGACACCAAAGGAGTAACACTTCCCCCGGAAGAGCTCGAAGCGCTGCTGCTGGAGGTCGCGCACGACGCCGTCGACCAAGCCGGCTCGCAGCACGACGGCGCGCTGCTGCGGTTCACCGCGCTCTACGCCGCGTCGCCGATGGGGATCGCGCTGGCCGACCCCGACGGCGACATCGTGGAGGCGAACCTCGCCCTCGGCCAGCTGCTCGGGTGCTCGCCGGACCGGTTGCGGGGCAGGCACCTCACCGACCTCGGCTCGACCGACCACGACGTCTCCCGGCTCGAGGCCGGCCTGGCGCAGGTGCGCTCGGGACGGGACCGTTACCAGGAGCGGATGCTGCTCGACCACAGCGAAGACGGCCAGCTCTGGACCGACGTCACCCTCGCCCCGCTGCCCGGTGACCGGCCCGGCTCGATCTACCCGGTGCTGATGGTGTCGGACGCCAGCGAGCTGCACCTGCTGCGGGAGCGGCTGCTGCACCAGAACGTGCACGACCCGCTGACCGGGCTGCCCAACGCGTCGTCGTTCACCACCCAGCTCGAAGCCGCGCTCGGCGCCGGCGCGCACGACGACATCGCGCTGATCTACCTCGACGTCGACGGCTTCAAGGTGATCAACGACGGCCTCGGCGCGGGTGTCGGCGACCAGGTGCTGCGCGGGGTCGCGAACAAGCTCTCGGCGGTGTTCACCGGCCACCACGACGGGTTCGTCGCGCGGCTGTCCGGTGACGGCTTCGCGGTGCTGCTGCGGGGCGAGCTCGCGGCGACCGAGGTCGTCCGGCTGGTCGAGCGCGCCCTGGAGGACCTCAACGAGCCGATCTACCTCGGCGGGCACGGCATCGGCGTCAGCGCCAGCGCGGGCATCGTGGTGCGCGCGGCCGTCGAGGGCGGCGCCGCGGAACTGCTGCGGGCGGCGGAGATCGCGCTGCACCGGGCCAAGGAGGCCGGCAAGGCGCAGTGGATGCTGTTCGACCCGGACCTGGACGCCCGCGACCGCGGCCGCTACCAGCTGGGCGCGGTGATCGCCGGGGCGCTGGAGAACGGCGAGTTCTCGCTCGTCTACCAGCCCACGGTGAAGCTTTCCCGCCCGGACGTGCTCGCCGCCGTCAACGCCGGGCTGCGGTGGAACCACCCGGAGAAGGGCGAGCTCGGCTCCGACGAGTTCTACCCGCTGGCCCAGACCACCGGCATGACGGTGCCGCTCGGCCGCTGGCTGCTGGCCGAGTCGCTGGCGGCGACCGCCCGCTGGCGGACGCGCCTGGGCGAGGCCGCACCGGACGTCTGCGTGCGGCTGCCGGCCCGGCTGGCCATCGACCCGGACCTGGTGCTCCTGGTGAAGGAGCAGCTGGACAAGCACGAGCTGCCGGCGAGGGCGCTGCGGCTGTGCACCGACCGCGACTCGATGCTCGACCCGCGCGGCGAGGTCCTGGACTCGCTCGCCGTGCTGGCCGACCTCGGCGCGCAGCTGGTGCTGACGATCTCGGGTTCGGCGGACCTGGAGCTGATCCCGCAGCACCGGCTCCCGGTGCGGCACGTGATCCTCTCCGGGCCGGTGGTCGACGCGCTCGACACCGACGACCCCGCGGAACCCGACCTGCGGCACCTGACGCAGCTGATCACCCGGGCCCGCGAGCTGCACCTGAAGGTCGGCGCGGAGGGCGTCCGCACCCACGACCAGGCGGCCCGGCTCCGCCAGCTCGGCGTCATCGCGGCCCGCGGCCCGTTCGTGGCGGATTCGGCCACCGGCGACGAGGTCGACGAGTTCATCGCCCGCCACCCGAGGGACTGAGCCCTGATCCACCGCCAGGCGCGGGGACGGGCTCACCGCCCCGGGTCGCCGGCCGGGGCGTCAGTTCAGGTTCTCGACGCGGGTCGCCAGCAGGTCGCTGATCGACGACCGCTCGGCCACGCGGTCGCCGAGCACCGAGCCGCCATCCTTGGACGTGATGACGCCGGGGCCGTACATGCCCTGGGCCCACGCCAGGTACGCGGCTTCGACGGCGGCCAGGAAGTGGGCCGAATCGGTGTTGGCGCCCATTTCGAGGGGGCGGATGGCGCTTTCCTCGGCGCGGGCGAGGGTGGTCGTGCTCACAGGTCGGCCTCTCCGTTGACAACAGGTGGACGAGTTCGCCCTTCAAGGTAGGTGCGGCGGCCCCCGCGGACATCCACCGTTGTGAGGGGCACCGGGCTCGAGACCAATCCCGGTGCCGCCGCGGCTCCGAAGACCGGGCAGGATGGATTCTGCCGCCGATGAGAAGGGACGTCCATGGACGCCGGAGACCTCGCCCCCGACTTCACGCTGCCCGACGACCAGGGCCGGGAGCGCACGCTCTCGGACTTCCTGGCCACGGGTCCCGTGGTGCTGTTCTTCTACCCGGCCGCGATGACCGGGGGCTGCACGGCGGAGAGCTGCCACTTCCGCGACCTGGCGGCGGAGTTCGCGGCGGTCGGCGCCCACCGCGTCGGCATCAGCCCCGACGCGATCACGAAGCAGCGCGCTTTCTCCGAAGCCAACAGCTTCGACTACCCGCTCCTATCCGATGTGGAGGGTGAGGTCGCGAAGCAGTTCGGCGTGTGGCGGAAGCTCCTGCCGATGCACGCCAAGCGCGCCACGTTCGTGATCGGCGAGGACCGGAAGGTCCTCGCGAAGATCAAGAGCGAGCTGAACTTCACGGTCCACGCCGACCAGGCGCTCAAGGTGCTGCGGGAGCGGAACAAGGTGTCCTGACGAGCCGCCACACGTGGTTGGTGCCGGTGCACGACGGCGCCAACGGCTTCAGCGCGGGTTCCTCGCGCACCTTGGTGAACCCGAGGCGCGCGGGCACCGCTCCACTTCGGACGTTCCGCTCGTCGTGCTTGATCTCGACGTACCCGGCGCCGAGGCGGAACGCCTCCTCCGTCAGCAGCGTGACGGCCCGGGTCATCAAGCCGCGGCCGACGAATTCACGAGCGAGCCAGTAGCCGATTTCGACACCGCCGTCGCGTGGCCGCACGCCGATGCCGCCGGCCAGGTCGGAGCCGAGCGTGAGCGCGTATTCGTACGCTTCGCCGCCCTCCCAGCGCTTCGCGGTCGCGCGGAGGAACTCCACCGAGTCGTCGGCGGTGTACCCACCCGCGGCCCAGTTCAGGAACGGGCTCAGGTGGGCCAGCGAGCCGCTGACGACCACCGTCAGCACCGGCCGGTCGCCCGCCTGCCAGCGGGTCAGCGTCAGGTCGCCGTCGCGGTAGGTCTCGGCCGGGGTCTCCATGCGGTCCATGGTGCCCCGGCCACGCCCTCGGCCGCGCGGCATTTAGTTCACGATGACGCTGTCCGGCACCTCGGTGTCGTTCTTCAGCGCGTCGAACAGCTGCTTCGACTTGGCCTTGTCCCAGTTCTCCGCCGATCCGCTGGTCACCGGCACCGTCGTCGTCACCACGCCGCCCGAGGAGATCCCGCGCATGGCGATCGCGAGGCCGGCGAGGTTGTGGACGTGGTCGCTCGAGTCCATGGTCAGCGCGTCCGGCGCCGAGGACAGCAGCGGGAAGAAGTCGAACGGGTTCAGCAGCGTGCCGGGGCTGGCGATCTGGCTGACCAGCGCGCCGATGAACTTGCGCTGGTTGGCGACGCGGTCGAGGTCCGAGCGCGGGGTCGCGGCGCTGTGGCGCATCCGGACGAAGCCCAGCGCCGAGCGGCCGTCCAGCGACTGGCAGCCCGCCTTGATGTTGATGCCCGTCACCGTGTCGTTCATGTCCTGGTCGACGCACATGTCGACCCCGCCGATCGCGTCGACGATCTTGGCGAACCCGCCGAAGCCGATCTCCGCGTAGTGGTCGATGTGCAGGCCGGTCGCGCCTTCGACGGTCTGCGCGAGCAGTTTCGGCCCGCCGAGCGAGAACGCCGCGTTGATCTTGTTCTTGCCGTGGCCGGGGATCGACACCTGCGAGTCGCGTGGCAGTGACAGCAGCGTCGGCTTCGTGCTGTTGTCCGGGAGGTGCGCGACCATGATCGTGTCGGTGCGCTGGCCGCCGCCCGCCGCGGCGACGTCACCCGTGGCGAGGCGCTCCTCGTCCTCCGCGGTCAGGCCCTCGCGGCTGTCCGAGCCGACGATCAGCCAGTTGGTGCCGGACTCGGCGACCGGGCGGCCGGAGTAGTCGGCGAGCGCGTCGACGCGCTTGATCGAGAACTCGAGGTAGACCCAGATGCCGGCGAGGAACACGACGAACACCAGCATCAGGGCGCCCAGGACGCGGCCGAAGTTCCACCGGCGGCGGCGCGGTGGCCGGGAGGGCGGGTAGTCGTCGTCGGCCGGACGCCGGGGCGGGTCCTGCCGCGGCGGCGGGGGCGGCGCGTACTCCGGCTCGCGGGTGCCCATCGGGCGGGTGCGTTCGTCGTACGGGCTGCGGCCCCGCCCGGGCAGCGGCATCATCTGCGCGCGCTGGTGGTCCCGGGAGCGCCCGCCGGACGGCCGGGGTGGTGGCATCCGGCGCCCGCCGTCGTCGCCACGGTACGTCATCACCATCACCCAATCCCGATCCGGACAAACTGTCGCCGTCAGTACACCGCACGTGCTCGATAGAGGGACGTCCGGCACCGGGGTCGGGTTGCCGCGCCAAGTTACCCGTCGGTCGCCTCGAAGCCGAACTGGTGGACCTTGAGGTACCCGGACCGGAACCCGGCCTCGGAATAGGCCAGGTAGAACTCCCACATCCGGCGGAAGACGTCGTCGAACCCGCACCCGGCGATGTCGGCCCAGCGGTGCAGGAACCGTTCGCGCCACCACCGTAGCGTGCGCGCGTAGTCCTGGCCGAACTCGCGCATCCCGGCCAGCTTGAGCCGGGCGTCCACCTTGACGCCCTCCTCGATAGACCGCACCGACGGGATGAGGCCGCCCGGGAAGATGTACTTGTGGACCCAGCCGTAGGCCCGGGACGCCGCCATCATCCGGTCGTGGTCCATCGTGATGGCCTGCAGGCCGAACCGGCCGCCGGGGCGCAGCCGGTCGCCGATCGTGGCGTAGAACGCCGGCCAGTAGGACGCGCCGACGGCCTCGATCATCTCGACGCTGACCACGGCGTCGTACCGGCCGCTCGACTCGCGGTAGTCGCACAGCTTCACCTCGACGCGGTCGGCGAACCCGGCCGCCGCGATGCGTTCGGTGGCCAGCGCGCGCTGCTGCTCCGAGATGGTCAACGACGTCACGTGCGCACCGCGGGCCGCGGCCCGGATGGCGAGTTCACCCCAGCCGGTGCCGATTTCGAGGACCTCGCTGCCGTCGCGGACGCCGGCGTAGTCGAGCACGCTGTCGATCTTGCGGTGCTGCGCGGTGGTGAGGTCTTCGCCGGGGCCGAACAGCGCCGAGGAGTACGTCATCGACTCGTCGAGGAAGGCGCCGAACAGGTCGTTGGACAGGTCGTAGTGCCGGTGGATGTTGGCCCGCGCGCCCTCGAGGGTGTTCTCTTCGGACGGCGGCTGCGTGCGCTCGGCGACGGGCCGGAACTTCTGCAGCAGCGGCGGCACGAGCGTGGCCATCCGCTCGGCGAACGGCGTGAGCACGTCGGCCAGGTCGGACGCGGTCCAGTCGCCGGCCATGTAGGACTCGCCGAACCCGATCTTGGCGTCGGCGCCGAGGCGGTGGAAGAACGCTTCGGGCCGCAAAATCCGCATTTCGGGTGATCCCGGGCCGCCGGCGCCCAGCACGCTGCCGTCCGGGAACGTCGCCCGCACGGCGAGCGGGCGGATCGCGTGGCGGAACAGCGCGGCGGCGATCCGCGCGCGCAGCGGGGAGCGCGGTGGCGTGGCCAGGCCCGGCCACCGCGTCTCGTCCGGGACGTCCTCGGCCGGCGTCCGGTCAACGCTCGAAGCGGTCACGACTCTCCCTCCGCCCGGCCAGGTGCACCGGTACTCGATTTTAATCGCCGCCCCCCGTGGCGCACTTCGCCGAATGCCCTGATCGGGGGCGCTTTCAGACGGGGATCCGCAGCCGTTCGGGCCCGGTGGCGGCCCACGCCCCGCGCAGGGCACCGCCGTCGTCCCCGGCGAGCAGCTCCAGGGTGAAAGCCACGGTCAGCCGGGTCCACACCCGGGCGCGGCGCAGCATCGCGTGGCCTTCTCCGGTGATCTCGAACCGGGCGACGCGGGCCGCGACACCGGTGGCCCGTTCGGCGAAGGCGTGCGACTCCGCCGGGCTCGTCATCCGGTCGCGGGTGCCGTGCACGATGAGCACCGACCGCCCGGCCACGGCGTCGACCGGCTCGCCCCGCGGCGTCCACGGCGCCAGGGCGCACACCCCGCGCACGGCCGGGTCGTCGGCCACGCGCAGGGCCACCCGGGCCCCCATCGAGTGACCGACCAGCACGACCGGCAGGCCGGGGTGGTCGGCACGGATGCGCTCGAGGGCCCAGCGGGCGTCGTCGACCGGGTCCGCGGCGGGCGCGTTCCAGCCGTAGCGGCGGTTGCGCAGCAGCCGCACCTCGACGCCGTCCTTGCGGCCGGCCCGGTGCAGGGCGCGCGCGATGGGGACCATCCTGAGGTAGGCCGGTTTCCAGGGCGGCACGGTGCCCGTTCCGCGCTCCGCGCCGCCGTGCAGCACGAGCACCACCGCTTCGGTCCGCCCCCGCGGCCGCCACCCGGACACCGCCGGTTCCGCCTCGCTCACCCGTGTCCTCCTCGCCACATCCGGGTCGCCCCCGGCCGTTTCCCCGCTCATCCCCATCTTCACGGTAGATTCGGCGCCCGATCCCCGACGGAAGGGTGGGTGTGGTGAGCGCCACGGACCTCACAGGCAGCGTCGCCCAGCATTTGGCGGACGTCGAGCAGGCCAACGCCGAAGCGGTGCGCGCGGCGGCGGAGCTGGTGCTGGGGGTGATCCGGGCCGACGCACTGGTCTATACCGCGGGCGCCGGGCACTCGCTGGCCGCGGTCGCCGAGACGTTCTACCGGGCCGGCGGGCTGGCCTGCGTCTACCCGCTCTACCACCCGGAACTGCTTCCGCTGCACGGCGCGGTGCACAGCACGCAGACCGAGCGGCGCACCGGCCTGGCCGCGGAGGTACTGGCCGAGCGTGCGCCGGGACCGGATGACCTGCTGGTGGTGTTCTCGACGTCCGGGTCGAACCCGTACCCCGTCGAGCTGTGCATCGAGGCGCGCAAGCGGGGCGCGGCGGTGATCGCGGTGACGTCGCGGGCGTGCGTGGCGGCCGCTCCGCGGCGGTCGTCGAGCACGCTGGTCGAGCAGGGCACGGTGGTGCTGGACTCGCTGGTGATCCCCGGCGACGCGAGTCACCCGCCGGCCGCCCCGCGCACCGCGCCGCTGTCCACTGTGGTCAACGCGTTCCTGTGGAACCTGGTACTGGCCCAGGTGTACGACCGCGGCACCGCCGAGGGCCTCGACGTCCCGCTGTGGCGCAGCTCCAATGTGGAGGGTGGCGACGAGGCGAACGTCGCGCTGCTGGCGAAGTACGGCGAAGTCGTGCCCCGGCTGCGGTAGTTCGTCGGAAAGCACCGGCCGGGCACGTCTTGACGGACGTGCCCGGCGGTCCTAGCGTCGACATACCGACTGGTCGGTGTGGATCGGTCGCTCCCGGAGGAGGTCCGATGGACGGTGCCACGGCGACGGTGCACGGTGAGTGCGCGCCCGGCTTCGAGCCGGTGCGCGAGGCTTTCGCGGAGAACTTCCGCAGCCGCGGTGAGCTGGGAGCGGCGTTCACCGCCCGCCGCGACGGCGAGGTGGTGGTGGACCTGTGGGGCGGCTGGGCGGGGCCCGAGCGCACCCGGCCGTGGCAGCCGGACACCCTGGCCAACGTCTGGTCGACGACCAAGGGCATGACCGCGCTCTGCGCGCACAAGCTCGTCGACGCGGGCGAGCTCGACGTGGACACCCCGGTCGCGAAGTACTGGCCCGAGTTCGCCGCGGCCGGCAAGTCCGCGATCCCCGTCCGATGGCTGCTTTCGCACCGCTCCGGCGTGCCCGGGATCGGCCTCGACCGGCCGGTGCGGCTCGAGGAACTGTACGACTGGGACCTGATGACGTCGCTGTACGCGGCGCAGGAACCGCTGTACGCCCCGGGATCCGCGGGTGGCTACCACGCGCTGGCCTACGGCTGGCTCGTCGGCGAAGTCGTCCGGCGGGTCGCCGGGCAGGGCATCCGCGAGTTCTTCGCCGAACAGATCGCCGGGCCGCTGGGCGCCGACTTCTCGATCGGCCTCCCCGAGGACGCCGACCTGGACCGCTGCGCGACCCTGGCGGACCCGGTCATGACCGAGGAGATGGCGAACGCGCTGGCCACGGCGTTCGCCGCCGCCGGTCCGGTCGCGCAGGCCGCGCTGATGAACCCGCGCGTCCAGGGCCACGACGCCAACGAACCGGCGTGGCGGCACGCGGTCATGCCGGCGTTGAACGGCCACGGCACGGCCCGCGCGATCGCGACGATCTACGGCGCGCTGGCCGACGGCACGCTCCTGTCCCCCGCGGCACTGGCCCGGGCACGCGAGAGCCAGGGCAAGGAGATCGACGCGGTGCTCGGCCTGCCGAACGAGTGGGGCCTGGGCTTCTACCTCGGCAGCGACGCCCGCGGCTTCGGCCCGAACCCCGCGGCCTTCGGCCACGACGGCCTCGGCGGCTCCACCGGCGCCGCGGACCCCGAAAACGGCATCGCCTTCGGCTACACCCTCAACCAGCTGGGCCCCCTGATCCGCGACGACCCCCGCAAAATGGCCCTGGTCACCGCCCTCTACAAGTCCCTCCCCACCACATAACCCACGTGACCAGACCCGTAACCCACGTGATCAGGGCCGTCACCCACGTGATTGAAGCCGTAACTCGCGTGATTGAAGCCGGAACTGGCGAGTTACGGCCCCAGTCACGCGAGTTTCGGCCCCAGTCACGCGAGTTCCGGGGCTGATCACGCGATGGCGGGTTCTTCTTCGGCGAACTGGGTTGCGTGGAGGGTCGCGTAGCGGCCGTTTGCCGCCAGGAGTTCGTCGTGCGTGCCGCGCTCGACGATCTCGCCGTGCTCGACCACCAGGATCTGGTCGGCCGCGCGGACCGTCGAGAGGCGGTGGGCGATGACCAGGGCCGTGCGGCCGGCCAGTGCGTGCGTCAGTGCCTCGCCGACCGCGGCTTCGGACTCCGAGTCCAGGTGCGCGGTCGCCTCGTCGAGCACGACGACCTTGGGCTGCGCCAAGAGCAACCGCGCGATGGTCAGCCGCTGACGCTCGCCGCCGGAGAGGCGGTAACCACGCTCGCCCACCGTCGTGTCGAGGCCGTCCGGCAGCGAATGCACGAGGTCGCCGAGCCGCGCGCGGTCCAGCGCCGCCCAGATCTCGTCTTCGGTGGCGCCCGGCCGCGCGTACGCCAGGTTGGCGCGGATCGTGTCGTGGAAGAGGTGGCCGTCCTGCGTCACGACGCCGACGGTTTCCCGCAGCGAAGCGAAAGTCAGGTCCCGTACGTCCACATCGGACAGCCGTACCGAGCCGGCGTCGACGTCGTACAGCCGCGGCAGCAGCGAAGCGATCGTCGACTTCCCCGCGCCCGAAGACCCGACCAGTGCGACCATCTGCCCCGGCTCCGCGCGGAACGAGATCCCGTGCAGCACCTCTTCCCCGCCGCGGTGGTCGAGCGTGGCGACGTCTTCCAGCGAAGCCAGCGAGTACCGGTCGGCCGCCGGGTAGCCGAAGCGGACGTCGGAGAACTCGACCGAGACGCCACCGGAAGGAGGAAGAGCACCCGCGGACGGCTTCTCCTTGATCATCGGCTCCAGGTCGAGGACCTCGAAGACCCGCTCGAACGACACGAGCGCCGTCATGACGTCGACGCGGACGTTGGCCAGCGCGGTCAGCGGCGCGTAGAGCCGGGTCAGCAGCAGTGCCAGCGCGACGACGGTTCCCGGGGCGAGCCGGCCGGTCAGCGCGAGGTAGCCGCCGAGGCCGTACACGAGCGCCTGCGCCAACGCCGAAACCAAGGTGAGGCTCGTCATGAACCAGCGCGTCAGCATCGCGGTCCGCACGCCGATGTCGCGTACGCGCCCCGCGCGCTCGCCGAAGTCGGCGACCTCCTGCACCGGACGGCCGAAGAGCTTCACCAACGTCGCACCCGGCGCCGAGAACCGCTCGGTCATCTGCGTGGTCATCCCGGCGTTGAGGTTCGCGGCTTCCCGCTGCAGCCCGGCCATCCGGCGGCCGAGCCGGCGCGCGGGGATGACGAAGATCGGCAGCAGCACCAGCGCGATCACCGTGACCTGCCACGACAGCGTGAGCATCACGGCCAGCGACAGGGCCAGCTGGATGACGTTGGTGACCAGCCCGGACAGCGTCGCGGTGAACGTCCGCTGCGCGCCGATGACGTCGTTGTTGAGCCGCGAGACCAGCGCCCCGGTGCGGGTGCGGGTGAAGAACGCGATCGGCATGCGCTGCACGTGCTCGAAGACCGCGCGCCGCAGGTCGTAGATGATGCCCTCGCCGATGCGCGCGGACTGCCACCGCTCGACGAGGCCGAACCCGGCGTCGGCGACGGCCAGCGCGGCGATCACGACGGCGAGCCAGATCACCACCGGCAGGTCGCGGCCGCCGACGATCGCGTCGACCACCTTGCCCGCCAGCACGGGTGTCGTCACGGCGAGGACGGCCGAGACGACGGTCAGCACGAGGAACGCCAGCAACCGCCGCCAGTGCGGCCGGGCGAACCGCGCCACGCGTTTCAGCGTGCCGCGGGTGAGCGACTTCGGTGTGTCGTCGGCACGCATCGCCGAACTCCACAGTCCCCACATGTTGTCCACGGGAATCCCCCAGTCTGTGAAACCTCTACTTTAGCTGAGGTTTATTCCGGATATGACCTGGACAACGCCACCATTGCCCGTTTGCTTCCCGGCGCCGTTCACCCGGCGCGAACAATCTGGTCCAGCGCGGCACGCAGCCGGCCGGCATCTTCGGCGGAGAGCGGTTCCAGCAGGAGCGCCTCGGCTTTCCGCGTGACTTCCGCGCCCGCCTCGCGGACCCGCTCCCCCTCGGGGGTCAGCGTCACGAGCCGCTTGCGGCGATCGCCCGGCGCGACCTCGCGCCGGACCAGACCCTTGGCCTCCAGCTCGTCGACGAGGGCGACCATCGTCGTCCGGTCGACCCCGAGCCGCACGGCGCCGTCCTGCTGCGACCGCGCCGGCCCGTCACCGAAGAGCGTGAGCAGCGCGAGCTGCCGCCCGGTGACGCCGAGCGGCGCGTACAGCGGCTCCGCCAGCTCGGCGAGCCGCAGCTGGGCGTGCTTGAGCAGGTAGCCGAGCCGCTGGGTGACGGCGAGGGGCGCGCTGGACATGGGAGGACTCTACACCTACGCTGATCGTCAGTTTGACTGATGATTTCTAACACTGACAATCAGGAGTTCCCATGACCACCGTCGGGCTCAAACCGCCCCAGCAGCACCTCGGCATCGCCGCGCTCCGCGAGATCTGGGCGATCGCCGACGACGCCGGTTTCGACGGCTGCTGGGTGTTCGACCACCTCGCCCCGATGGGCCCCGACCGCACCGGCGACGTCTTCGACGGCTGGAGCCTGCTGGCCGCGATGGCCGAAGCGACCCAGCGGGTGCGCATCGGCTGCCTGGTCTCCGGCACCACCAACCGGCACCCGGGCACGTTCGCCAAGATCGCCGCGACCGTCGACCACCTCTCCGGTGGCCGGCTCGACGTCGGCCTCGGCGCGGGCGGGGACGCGCTGACCGACACGATGATGGGCACCCCCACGCCGTCGGCGGCGGAACGCGTCGAGAGACTGGCCGAAACGTGCGAAATCCTCGGTCTGCTGTGGACGCGCGCGGTGACCGGATACCGCGGCCGCCACTACACGCTGACCGGCGCGATCAGCGACCCGAAGCCCGTGCAACGACCGAAACCGCCCCTGTGGCTGGGCAGCAGCGGCGAAAAGCGCGGTTTGCGGGTCGTCGCCGAACACGCCGACGTCTGGCTCAACGCAGCCCTCCCCGGGACGGAAATCGCCGAGCTGCAACGCCTTTCCCGGGTGCTCGACACCCACTGCGCGGCAGCCGGCCGCGATCCGGCGTCGATCCGCCGCGCCGTGCAGTTCCGGCTGCCGTCCGATGCGGACAGTGCGCTGAGCCTCGCACGCAGGTACGTCGATGCCGGCTTCACCGAGCTCGTCCTGATGCCGGCCGGGCACGGCGACGTCGTCCGGGCGGCCGAAGCGGCCGCGAACCTGCTCCCCCGACTGCGAGACGTCGGCTGAACCGGGCGGCAGGCTCCTCGGTAGCCTGACGACGTGGGAACGGAGGTGGGCCAGGCGCCCGCATGGCGGCGGGCGGCCCGCCTCTTCACGGCGTCCGCGCGCACCGGCGAGGCCGCACCCCTGCGCTGGGACCTGGGCTTCTACCTCGCCTGCCTGGCCTTCGCGCTGCCGACGGCGCTGGTGTCGGAGTTCTACGGTTACCGCGTCTGGGGCACCTTCGCGACGGTGGCGTACGGCTTCGGCGCGGCGCACAGCGGGTACCTGCTGCTGTCCGCCCGCAGGGGACGTACGCCGCGCGGCGTCGCGGGTTCACGCTGGTGCGGCATCGCCGCGGTCGCCCTGTTGGCCATGATCATCCCGTTGGCGCTTCTGGTGATTCGCCGCCTGACCGGAGTGGACTGGCTGATCACGCCGTTCTCCTGGGCCGCGCAGCCCGAGGTCTGGGTGATCGAACGGTCCGCTGATCTGCTGCTGCACCACGGAACCCCGTACGTCGACGTCACCGCGCTCGACCGGCCGCCCGTGGTAAACGATTACACGCCGTACGGCCCGGTGATGACCGTCTTCGGCCTGCCGCGGGCGCTGTTCGGCGGCACCCCGCTGACGGACGCGCTCACCGACGCCCGCTGGATGTTCGCCCTGGCCGCCTGCGCGTGCGTGCTCGGCACGCTGAAGCTGCTGAAGTGGCCCCGGGTGCCGGTCGGCGCCGCCCAGCTCGCGCTGGCCTGCCCGCTGACCGCGCTCACCTGGGCCGTGGCCGGCCCGGACCTGGCGATCGTCGGCCTGCTGGTGCTCAGCTGCGCGCTCGCCGCCACCGGCCGGGTCGCCTGGTCGGGCGTGGTGCTGGCGCTGGTGATCAGCGCGAAGCTCATCGTCGCGCCCGCGGCCGCGGTCTTGGCGGTGCTCGTGCTGGTGCGCCGTGGACTGGACCACCACAAAAGGTCCGGCCGGGCGGCACTGGCCCGGTTCGCGGCAGCGCTGGTGGCGACGACGGTCGCCCTGCACCTGCCGGTGTACCTGGTGGATCCGGCGGCGTTCGTCGAGCACGTCATCCGCTTCCCGCTCGGGATGGGTGTCGTGCGGTCACCCGCGGCCAGCCCGCTGCCGGGCCACCTGATCGCCGAGACCGGCCCCTTCGGCCAGGTGACGGCGTTCGTGCTCGTCGGCGCCGCGGCCGTGGCGATGGTGGCTTGGCTGGTGCGCCGGCCCCCCGCGAACGGCTCCGGCGCACTGCTGCGCGTCGCCGTCGGACTCGGCGCGTTGATCCTGCTGACCCCGGCCACCCGGTACGGCTACCTGGTGTACCCGCTGATCCTGCTGGGAGCCCACCTGGTGTTCCGCGTGGCCGAAGATCCTGCTGCGCCCCCCGCGCAGCAGTCCGTGACTACTTCTTCTTGACCCTGGTCGCGCCGCCGCGCCCCCGCAGCTGGACGCCGGACTCCGACAGCACCCGGTGGACGAACCCGTAGGACCGCCCCGTCGACTCCGCGAGCGCCCGGATGCTCGAGCCCTTCTCGTATTTCTTCTTCAGGTCAGCGGCCAGCTTGTCGCGCGTGTTGCCGGTGATCCGCGCGCCTTTCTTGAGATCAGCCACGTCGATCGCCTTCCCGCCGAGAGTGTTCTGGGCCACATATCAGCCCCTGCCGGGGCAATGATCGAACACTGAGCGCCGGAATGCCAGACGACAGACGTGAAACAGCCGAAATTGCGATCACATTGGGCCATTCCAGTGCTCTACGGGGAGCGATCTTGCACCCGAATGGACGCACGGTCACGCAAGCTGGACAAGTTCGAGGTAGTCCGCGGACCAATGGTCCTCGGTCCCGTCGGGCAGCAGGATGACCCGCTCGGGCTCCAGGGCCTCGACGGCGCCGGGGTCGTGCGTCACCAGGACGACGGCACCGGCGAAGCTGCGCAAAGCGTCCAGGACCTGCGCACGGCTGGCCGGGTCGAGGTTGTTGGTCGGCTCGTCGAGGAGCAACACGTTGGCAGCACTGGAGACCAGGCCGGCCAGGGCGAGCCGGGTCTTCTCGCCGCCGGAAAGCGTGCCCGCCGGCTGGTCGAGTTGTTCGCCGGTGAAGAGGAACGAGCCGAGCAGGTTCCGCAACTCCTGCGCGCCGGTGTCCGGAGCGAGATGTCGGATGTTTTCCCACACCGACGCTTCATGATCAAGAGTTTCGTGTTCCTGTGCGTAATAGCCCAAACGCAATCCGTGACCCGGCACGACGGATCCGGTGTCCTGGGATTCCATTCCGCCGAGCAGCCGGAGCAAAGTCGTCTTTCCCGCACCGTTCAGGCCGAGTACGACAACCTTCGAACCGCGGTCGATCGCGAGATCGACGCCGGTGAAAATTTCCAGGGAGCCGTAGGACTTCGAGAGCCCCTCAGCGGTGAGCGGGGTACGGCCGCAGGGCGCGGGCTCGGGGAACTTGATCCGGGCGACCTTGTCGGCGTGGCGGGTGTCCTCGAGCGAGGACAGCATCTGCTCGGCGCGGCGGGCCATGTTCTTGGCCGCCACGGCCTTCGTCGCCTTCGCGCCGAGCTTCGCGGCCTGCTGCTGCAGCGCCGACGCCTTCTTCTCGGCGTTGGCGCGCTCGCGGCGGCGGCGCTTCTCGTCGGTGGCGCGCGCGTCGAGGTACCGCTGCCAGCCCATGTTGTAGATGTCCAGCTCGGCGCGGGTGGCGTCGAGGAACCACACCTTGTTGACCACGTCGGCCAGCAGCTCGACGTCGTGGCTGATCACGACCAGGCCGCCGTCGTGCTGCTTGAGGAAGCCGCGCAGCCAGTTGATGGAGTCGGCGTCGAGGTGGTTGGTCGGTTCGTCGAGCAGCAGGATCGTCTCGGACTTGCCGCCGGCGCCGGCTTCGGCCGCGGCGAACAGGATCCGCGCCAGCTCCACGCGGCGGCGCTGGCCACCGGACAGCGTCCCCAGCGTCTGCGCGAGGACCCGGTCGGCGAGGCCCAGGTTTGAGCAGATCCGCGCGGCTTCGCTCTCCGCGGCGTACCCGCCGAGGGAGGCGAAGCGCTCTTCGAGCCGGGAGTAGCGGTGGATGGCCTTGTCGCGCGCGGCGTCGTCGACCAGCTCGGCCATGGAGGCCTGCGCCTTTTCCATGTCGCGCATCAGCTTGTCCAGACCACGCGCGGAGAGCACGCGGTCCTTCGCCGTGACCGACAGGTCGCCTTCACGCGGGTCCTGCGGCAGGTAACCGAGCTCGCCGGTGCGGCGCACCTCGCCCGCGTGCGCCTCGCCTTCGCCGGCGAGGACCTTCAGCGAGGTCGTCTTGCCCGCGCCGTTGCGGCCGACGAGGCCGATGCGGTCGCCGGGCTGGATGCGGAGGGTGACGCCGTCGAGCAGGATGCGCGAACCCGCGCGCAGCTCAAGGCCGGTGGCCGTGATCAAGGGAACTCCCGTGGAAAAGGGGCGGTTGGAGGACAGCATCGGGCAGCCGATCAGGCCGCGGCGTCACTCCAGCTGGATATCCACGGAACCCAGTGTACGGGCTGGGGGCCAGCGGATTTTCCGGACGTGGGCGGACTCACCCGTCGCGTAGCGTGACCTGCACGGACAGCGCCCGCACGGCGGCTTCGTCGAGCACGGCGCGGCTCGGCTCGCCGACCTCGAGCACCCGCGGTTCCGCGCGGGCGAACAGCGGCGCCAGCCGGCGGTCCGCACGCAGCTCGTCGAGCGCCCGGCGGTCACCGCCCAGCACCACGGCATCCACTTCGGACAGCCGGGGCACGAGGACTTCGAAGACGTCCTTCGCCGCGTCCTGGAGCGCGTGGCGCGCCTGGCCCGCGCGACGCCGGGCGAAGCGCTGCTGCGACCACCCGCCCGCGGCGGAGCGGCCCTGCACGAGGTGCCGGTCGGTGCGCGAGACCTCGATCCGGCCGTCCCGCGCGATGCCGACGCTGTGGCCGCCGCGCCGCACCAGCGCGAGCGCGATGCGCCGGGGCGCCAGCGCGTGCGCCACGAGGGCGTCGAGGGACGGGGCTTCCAGCGGTCCGAAAGGGACGCTCGCGGTGGCCGTGGTCCCGTCCGCCGCGATCACGCGCACTTCGTGCGGCGCGGCTTCGGTCGCCACCGCTCCCCCGTGCCCCGCGGCAAACCGCTCGAACCAGCCGGCCAGGCGTTCCGGCGGCACCTCGACGGCGCGTCCGCCACCCGGGACCTGCCGTGCCTTCGCCATGGAACAAAGGTACGGGGCAAGCGCCCCAAGGTGGCCTTGGTTGCGTTCAACGCACCCAAGGTGGCCTTCGGTGCGTTGAACGCACCGAAGGCCACCTTGGGGCGCTTGGGTCCTACAGCGGGTGCACCGGTCCGTTGTTCGTCACGGCCCGCACGTTCGACGGCGCGCCGGCCGCCGCGGGCTGCACGAACCCGTTGATGTGCAGCGCGACCGAGCGGATCGAACCGACGTCGCCGCCGGCCGCGTCGACCACACCGAACGTCCACGTGCCGTCCACGGCCGCGCCGGTCAGGCCGCCCAGGGCCTGCGTCGGCCGCCAGGTGCCGGTGAACGGCGCGTTCGCGGAGGTCACCGTGCTGAACGCCGTCGCCGCGTTGTCCGCGAAGACGACCTTGCACAGGTTCTTGCCCGAACCACCGTTGCGCTGGAACACCGTCGCCTTCGCCCCGGACGGCGCGGTCAGCGTGCCGACCAGGTCACCGACGTACGAGTGGTTCAGCCCCACCGCGGTCGACGTCGGGTCGGTGCTGCAGGTGGCGCCGTCCACGGAGAACGTCACCTTGGACGCGCGGCCGACCCCGGTGACCGGGATGGTCACCGACGCGCCGACCGGGCTGTTGTCCGGGATCGCCACCGGCTCGCCGGCGTAGGCGAAGTCCTGCGCGACCGGCGACGGGGTGCCGACCGGGAGCGCGAAGGACGTCGTCGTCGGCGAGTGCGCGCCGGCGAAGGTGACGCGGGCGTTCAGCACCACCGGCACGCCGAGCTGCTGGCTCGCCGGGACGGTGATGGTGAAGTCGTTCACGCCGGTCTGTCCCGGGCTGATGGTGCCGTAGGACTTCGAGCGCGGCGCCACGGTCACGCCCGGGGTCGGGCTGGTGAGCACGACGCTGGTGGACACCGCGGTGCCGTCGCCGTCGTTGGTCACCGGCAGCGTCACCTTGGCGGTGTCGCCCGGGTCGAGCGCCGAGCCGCCGTCGGCCGGGGTGACCGTCGGCTGCTTCGCCACCGCGAGGGGCTGCGGGCTGGCGCCGGTGTAGGCCAGCACCTTGTCCGCGAGGATGACACCGGACCCGGTGAAGTTGTCGCGGCCCGGGGTTTCGATGTCGACCGCGGTGTTGATCAGCGCTTCACGCACCTCCGCGGGCGGCAGGCCGGGGTTGCCGGACAGCACGAGCGCGGCGATGGCGGCCGCGTGCGGAGCGGCGGCCGAGGTGCCGAAGAACGGGCTGAACCCGGTCACGCTGGTCTGCACGCCGTCGGCCGCGGTGATCTCCGGCTTGTTCCGGACCTCACCACCGGTCGAAGACACGTTGCCCGGGGTGATCGGCGTGCCGTTCGCCTCGTAGAACACGCGCCGCGGACCGTCGGAGCTGAACCGCTCGGCCTTGGTGGCGCCGCTGAACGAGCCCGGGTACGGGCCCGCCGGGTTGGCCGGGTCGCCCGGCTCCAGAGCCCGGCCGAACGCCTTGGCCGCCGGGGCCGCCGCGACGCTGAAGGCGTCCCGCGTGGCCGAGTGGCCGACCGTCACGCCCGGGGTGTTGTAGGCCTTGAGCCCGTCGGCCGAGTCGGAGAACCGGCCGCGCAGCGCCGAAAGCGACAGGTAGCGGTTCGCCCCGGAGAACTTCACGACGGCCAGGCGCAGCCCGGTGCCGCCGAAGGCCGGCGTCTGCAGGATCTCGTACGGGTCCTGGGTGCCGTCCTGGACGTTCTGGCTGAAGCTGACCACGGCCCCCGCGGAGTTGAGCAGGTAGAGGTCGTAGTCGTTGGCGGACGCGCCGAGCGGGTCCGACCAGTGCAGCGTCACCGGGACGCCGGCCGAGGACGCGTTCGAGATGGGCTCGTAGATCTGGTTGCCCGCCGTACCGGCGAAGTTGTGCGCGGTGCCGGCGAACTTGCCGACCGACTTGCCGGAGTCGACGAAGTCGCCTTCCCAGTGCGCGGCGGTGCCGCTGGCGACGTTGCCTTCGTTGCCCGCGGACGAGAAGTACAGCGCGCCGTCGGCGGTCACGTCGTTCACGGCCTGGGCGATGATCCAGTCCTGGAACGGCGATTCCTTGAAGTAGATGACGTCGTCGACGATGACGTCGCAGTGCGACTCGAAGCGGAGCTTGCGGATGTTGTCCGCGAAGCTGGCGTCCGAGTTGAACGCCGACGCGAAGCCGAGTGCGGCGCGGGGCGCGAGGTCGTGGATGATCTCGAGCATCGCGGTGCCTTCGTCGCCGTCGCCCTCCTGACCGGCGATGACGTCGACGGCCGGCAGTTCGCCCTTGGCCTGCGAGGCGGCGAGGGAGTCGACGCCGTCGGACAGCGCGCACGCCTTGACGCCGACGCCGGTGACGCCGAACTGCTGGCGCGCGATGTCGGCGTTGTGGGCGCGGTCGCCTTCGCTGACCAGCGGCGCGGCCGCGGCGGCACTGCGCTGCGACTTGGCGCTGACGGCCTTCTGCAGCTCACCGGCGATGCGGTCGGCTTTCTGCTGCTTGGTTTCGGTCTTTTCCGGCGTCGCCGCCGGCGTGGCCAGTTCGCGGGCGGTCATCGCCTGGTCGGCCTGCTCGACGCGCTTGACGTCGGCCCGCGCGGCGATCTCGCCCACCTTGTCCAGCGGCACTTCGGCGCGGACGCTGCCGTAGCGGTCGGACACCGCGCGGATGCCCGCACCCGCCTTGGTGAGCCCGGCGAGGAGGTCCGGCGACACCTTGCTCGCGCGGATGTCGACCACGACGGTGCCGGCCGGGGAGACGGTGGCCCCGGACTGGAGTGCGTTCAGCTGCTTCCCCACGCCCTTTTCGGCGACCAGCAGCTTGCTGTCCAATTTGGACTCGGTGGCGGTGCGGCCCGCCTTGACCGCCTGCAGCGCGGCGATCTGCTGTTGCGCGGTTTCACTGAACGCGTCCGGACCGGACGCGGGTGCGGCCCCCGCGACCGGCGGGGAAACCAGGCCGAGCGCGGCGAGCAGTGCCGCGGCTCCGGCGGTGAGCACAGTGGATCTCGATCTGTTGGAACGGGTACGACGCACGGGCGCCCTCCGAATCTCCAGGCGCGTGCCCCGACTCACGCTGACCGACCGCCGGTGATCACCGGCTGGATCCAGCTAAGTACCGGTAGTTCTCCGTAAACATCAGCCAATCGAGTGACAAAGGACGGATAATTTCCCGAAGGGGCCGGAGGTCGTAGGCCGTTCAGCGCAGCGACGTCCGGATTACCGGACACTCCCCGGACAACGCCGCGGGCGCCACCCCCGACCACGGACTGGGAAGTCCACAAGCAACACACCGCACCGTGCAGCCGGCGGGACCACCGGGAAAATTCGTTACCCCGCGAGGAGCCGCGAGTTACGCCTCCAATCACGCGAGACCCGCCCCGGATCACGCGAGACCGGCCTCTGATCACGCGAGATCGGGGCCGGATCACACGAACCGATCCGCCGGGTACGGGGGTCGTCCATCCGGGTACGCGAGTTCGCCGGTCCGGTACGGCGATCACCCGTGATCCGGCGGGCATCGCTCGTGATCCTTGCGGCATCAGGCAGTTCGGCACCGCGCAGGGCGGGCAGCGCGGGCGACGGACCTCGGCGAGCGCATCAGGTCCGCCTCGGTCAGCGCCTCACCACCCATCGCCGACCGAACTGCGGCGGTGTCCCGCCGCGGCGGGACGGGCGGCCATGGAGAAGCCGCAGGCCGAGCAGCCGCGCGGCGCCACCAGGCAGCCAGCCGCGCGGGGCACCGCGGAACAGCAGGCGGTGGGCCGCGGGGCGCGGCAGGGCAGCAGGCGGCGGCAACCAGCCACGTCTGGCGCCGCGGGACATCGGGCATCGGGCGGCGGGCCGGGCGGGGCGGCGGGTGGCGGGTGGCGGGTGGCGGGTGGCGGGTGGCGACCGAATCCGACCCCAGCCGCGTCCGGCCGCCGGCCGGGCTGCTCAGAGCACGAACGAATCCGACCACGGCTGCGCGGCCCGCCCGGACAACGCGTCCAGCAGCGTCACCGCCTGCTTGTCGGTCAGCGAAGCCACGAAATCGACCACCGCGCGCCCGCGGGCCAGCCCGCGCACCGCGTCCGCACCCGTCACCGGCTCCCCCGTCGCCCCAACCAGCAGTTCCGGCGCCTGCCGCGCCAGTCCGCTGTACTCGGCGCGGGCCAGCTCGACCAGGTCGTGCAGCCGGCGTGGCAGGCGGGAGACCTCGTCGCGGTCGAGCAGCCACGCGTCGAGCGCGTCGACCAGGCTCGTCACCAGCCCGGCCTGGCCGCGCTGGTGCAGTGCGAGGTCGGGGCGCAGCAGCACGAACCGGCGGTGCACGAACTTGAGAACCTGCACCTCGTGCCACTGGGCGGGCCGCAGCGAGACGTGGCCGGTGCGGGTGGACGGCGCGGCCAGCAGGAACACGCCGTCGACCAGCCGGGCGGTCCAGTTCGCCGAGAACGCTGCCGTCGCCTGCTCCGCCTCGATCGAGCCGTCGAACTCCCCGGCCAGCAGCCCGTCGACCAGCTCCGCGCGCACCCGCGCGACGGCGGCGGCGAACGCGTCGTCGTCGACGATCCACGCGTCCTTGGCGTGCATGCGGCGGCGAAGGCGCTCCAGCGACCGGCCCGGGCGGCGCAGCTGGACGTGCAGCGTCTCGTCGTCCAGCGACGCCAGCTCGGCCGCGTGCTCGAGCCACTCCCCCAGCTCCGCCGCGACCGGCGCGTGCTGCAGCACCCCGATCCGGTGGAAGTCCTGCAGGTCGTGGATGGCGTAGGCGATGTCGTCGGCGGTGTCCATCACGGACGCTTCGACGGTCTGCTGCCAACCTTCGACGCGGCCCGCGAAGGCCGCACGCGCCTGCTCGAAGTCGTCGAGTTCGGTGGCGTAGGCGGAGAACTTGCCCGCGCCGGTGCCCGGCAGGTCGTCCGGTTCGGCGGCCCCGCGGGGCGGCACGGCCATCGCCGACGGGTGCGGCGCGGGGTGGTGCAGCCGCAGCCACGGGTACTTGAGGACGGCGGCGCGCACCGCGGTGGTCAGGTCGAGCCCGATCGCCGACGGCCCGCGCACGTCGGTGGTGGTGATGATCCGGAACGTCTGCGCGTTGCCCTCGAAGCCGTCGGCGAGGCCGAAGCGGTGCCGGGCGATGCGGTCGAGCGTCTGCTCCCCGAGGTGCCCGAACGGCGGGTGCCCGAGGTCGTGGGCGAGCGCGGCGGCCTCGGCGACGTCGGGGTCGCAGCCGCCGAGCTTGTCGGCCAGCCCGGCGTCCGGCCCGGTGGTGACGCGCTCGGCGATGGCCCGGGCGACCTGCGCGACCTTGAGGCTGTGGGTGAGCCGGTTGTGCAGCAGCCCGGCGCCGCCCGCGCTGACGACCTGCGTCACCCCGCCGAGCCGCGCGAAGAACGGCGACGCGGCGATCCGGTCGCGGTCGATCCGGAACGGGCTGGTCGCCAGGTCGGTGAACCCGCCGACGTTCGCCACGGGATCGCGCCGGGCCGTCCGCGGGTCGGTCTCCTGATCCATGCGCCCGACCTTATCCGGAGGTTCACCTGAACGGCGGGCAGGCGCGTGGGTACTACGGAGGTATGCCCCGACGGATGGTCACGACACTCGCGGTCCTCGCCTTCGCCCTGGTCGCGTGCGGCGCCCCGCCCGGTTCACCCGGCACGACGACCTCGACCACCACCTCGGCCACGACCTCGACTTCCACCTCGGCTCCGGCGAAGCGGATCAAGGTCCCGGACGTCTCCGGGATGAACCACCAGGACGCCCAGAACGCGATGCAGCGCGCCGGGCTCTACAACCTGCGCGAGGTCGACGGCACCGGCCAGGGCCGGGCACTGGTGATCGACCGCAACTGGCGCCAGACCGGCCAGGACCCGGCGCCCGGCACGGAAGTCGACGCCGATGCGGTGATCACCCTGACGGCGGTCAAATACACCGACCGTTAGACCTCCGGCGGAGTCGTGTACGCCTTCAGAGTGCGGTCCGCGGCCGCACGGGCTCGCTCCGGGTCCGCACCCGCCGCGACGTCGGCCTCGTACCACGCCTCGTTCGACGCCGTCATGAATCGGATGCCGTCGGGCGACATCATCCAGGCCATCGCCGCCTCGGGGTCGACGGCCGTTCCCGGCGCACGGAGGTGCAGGACCAGGCCGACCAGTGCCCCGTCCCAGCCGATGCCCACCGCGCCCGGGCCGAACTCGTCCCAGCGCTCGTCGACGTGGGCGACGTGCTCCAGCTCGAACCGGGTGCCCTCGCCCTCGGGCGTCAGCCGCACCTCGATCCAGCTGACGTTGCCGCCGAACTCCCAGGTGGCGGCGAAGCTCTTCGGCGGGTCGCAGCGCTCGACCGTGCCGCCGGCGTTGCCCTCCAGCTGGTACTTCCCGCCGACCTTCAGCTCGCCGCTGACCGGCAGGAACCAGCGGGGGATGCGCTCGGGGTTCGTGCAGGCGTCCCACAGGTCGTCGGCATCGGTGTCGTAGACCTGGCTGATCGTGAGGACGCGGGCCTCCTTCCCCTCGAGCACCCGGTCGCCGAGCGTCCGGCGGACGGCGCTGATCTGGTGGCTGACGTCGATCACGAATCTTCTCCTTGGGTGAGGCGGCGCTCGCGCTTGCCGCGGGCGATTTCGGTGGCCAGTGCGTCCAGCGGCGGGGTCCAGTACCGGCGGAACCGGTCGAGCCAGACGTCGACGTCGCGCAGCGGGGCGTGCCCGACCGCGTACAGCCGCCGCGTCCCGTCCTGGCGGACGACGGCGAAGCCGTTCTCCCGCAACACCTTCAGGTGTTGGGAGACGGCGGGCTGCGAGATGCCGAACTCGGCTCGGATCACCTCGGTCACCGCGCCGGCGGCTCGTTCGCCGTCGGCCAGCAGCTCGAGGATCCGGCGCCGGACCGGGTCGCCGAGGACGTCGAAGGCGTGCACCCGGCCAAAGTACAAGCTTTCACTTATATAAGTCAACACCGAAACAACTACGCCGATGCGGGGAACCGGGTGCCGCCCCGGTGAACATCAGCCGACATCGGTTTCGTTTCGCCGCGCGACCCGCGACGATCGGGGCCGTGAAGTCGCCACGCGCGGTCCGCTTCGCCTTCCAGCCGCTGTACAGCCTCCACACCGGAGGCGTCGTGGCGCACGAAGCGCTGGCCAGGCCCGGCCACGGAACGGTCCCCGAGCTGCTCGCGCAGGCGCGCCGCGACGGCAGGCTCGCCGAAGCCGACCTCGGGCTGGCCATCGCCGCCGTCCGGCAGGACGCCGAACACCCCACCGCGCTCCCCCTGCACCTCAACCTGTCCGCCCGCACCCTCGCCGCACCCCAGGCGAGGTACGACGACCTCCTCGAAGCGCTCGGCGACGCGGGCCGCCGCACCCGCGACGTCGTCCTGGAGATCGGCCCGCCGTTCACGCCGCTGCCCGCCGGCCGCGCGCTCGCCGGGATGCGGACCCTCACCGAGCTCGGCTTCCGGCTCGCGCTCGACGGCCTCGGCCGCGGCGACCTGCCGCTCGGTCTGCTGGTCGAGGCGCCGATCGACCTGGTGAAGCTCGACCGCACCGTGCTGCGCGGGCTGCCGGACGACACCGCTTCGGTCGCCGTGGTCGAGGCCCTGCTGCACTACACGAACCGCACCGGCACCCGGCTCGTCGCGACCGGCGTGGAGACCGGCACGCAGCTCGACGCCGTCCGCGGCCTCGGCGTCCGGATCGCGCAGGGGCACCTCCTCGCCCCGCCGACCGCCGCCGGTCCCGCGCCGGCCCTGCTCACACGCGGCCGCCCCTCGACCGGCCCGGCAGCCACGGCACCGTGCGTCGGCGACTTCCTGCGCCCGGCGACGACACTGCCGGAAACGGCGACGTGCGACGAAGTCCGCGCGGTGCTCGCGGCGGCGGACGCGCCTTCGGGCGTGGTCGGCGTGGACGAGCTGAACCGGCCGCGCTGGTCGGTCGACCGGACCCGGTTCCTGGTGGCGGTCACCGGCCCGTACGGGCACGCGCTGCACGCCAGGCGCCCGGCGACCCGGCTCGCCGACACCCCGCACACGATCGAGGCCCGCGCCGGCGCGATGGAGTTCCTCGAGCTGGTCACCGACGCGGACTGGGGCCGCACGGGCGACGACGTGGTCGTGGTCGACGAGCTCGGCCGCTGCCTCGGCGTGGTGCTGGTGACGGAGGTGGTCCGCGGCGTGGCCGAGGCGAAGGTCGAGGCGGCCGCGGCGCTGAACCCGCTCACCCGGCTGCCGGGCAGCGACACGGTCGCCCGCGACGTGGGCCGCCGCATCACGATCGGCGAGCCGTTCGTCGCGGCCTGGCTGGACATCGACAGCTTCAAGGCGATCAACGACACGGCGGGTTTCGCGGCGGGCGACAACCTGATCCGCGAGCTGGGCGCGGCACTGACCGAGCTGGCTGGCGGCCTGCGGCGGATGCGCGTGAGCCACGTGGGCGGCGACGACTTCCTGGTGGTCTGCGACGTCGACGAGATCGCCGCGGTGGCGGCGGCGCTGCTGGACCGCCCCTGGTCGGCCGAGGGCCTGCCGGTGACGGTGTCACTGGCGACGCTGGTCTGCGCGAACGGCGCGATCGGCTCGTACCAGGAGGTTTCGCGCCTGCTGGCGCCGTTGAAGAAGCGCGCGAAGGCGGTGCCGGGACCGAGCTGGGTGCTGAGCCGGCCGGGTTCGGAGCGGGTGGAAGTGCTGCGCGGCACCGGAACGCGAGGCCTGCAGGCTGCCGCGGGCTGACGCACTCACTCCCAGTCGAGCGTCAGCTGCGCCGGGACCGCCATCACCGCCCAGGCCACGTACTCCTCGTGCGCCCAGCCGCACACCGCCGTCAAGTGGTCGTATGCCTCGTGGGACATGATCAACCCGATCGCGTCGGCCAGGCGGCCGATCGCCCCGCCACCGGCCGGCCCCGCCGCCAGCAGGCGCTCGGCGATCTCCGCCCGGCGCACCACCGCCTGCTCCGCGCGGACCGCCGCCACCGCCGGGTCCGCCGCCGCCGCCGTGGTGAACGCGCGCCAGATCGGCAACGACCTGCGCACCCCCGCCGCCACCCGTGCCACCACCGACGGCAGGTCGGCCGGTCCGGCCGGGCCGGCCAAGGCATCCAGGTTCACCGCGTCCGGATCGCCCGCGAAGCCGTCGCGGAAGGCGGCGATCAGGAGCTCCGGCTTGCGGCCCGTCTGCGTCACCGTTTCCAGGCTCACCCCGGCCTCCGCGGCGATCTGCCGCATGCTCGTGCCCGCGTAGCCGCGCTCGGCGAACAACTTCCCCGCCGCCGCCACCACGTGGGCCCGGGTGCGCCGGGCGCGGGCTTCGCGCACCGGCGACTCGTATCGGCGCCGCGCGCCTTCGGAATCGGGTATCGTCATCGATATTGGATAGTACAGTGTATCGGTCAACGAAGGGACCCGCCATGGCCCGGATACTCGTGTGCGTGCAGCCCGCCCGCGGCCACGTCGGGCCGACCAAGCCGGTCGTCGAGGCGCTGGTCGCCGCCGGCCACGAGGTCGCCGTCGTCACCGGTGCGCGCTACCGGGAAACGTTCGAGAAGCTGGGCGCCACCGTCGCACTCCTGCCACCCGAGGCCGACTTCGACGAGACCGACCTCGACGGCACGATCCCCGGCCGCGCCGGTCTGCGCGGACTGAACCTCGCGCGGTTCGAACTGACCCACTTCGTCCGCGCGATGCCCCACCAGCTGAGCGCCATCGACGCCCACGATGCCGACGTCGTGCTGTGCGACCCGCTGATGATGGCCGGGCTGGCCCTGGTTCGGCGCGAACGGCGGCCACGCCTGCTCACGCTGGGGTTCCTGCCGTTCATGCCACCGGTGCCGACCGGCCCGCCCGGGCACCCCCTGCGCGGTGCGCTCCTCAAGACACTCGTGCCGTGGGTGACCGGGCCGGCGCAGAAACAGGCGGAAGACCTGCTCGGCGGCGACCCGGGCATGCTCTTCACGGACTGGCCCCTGCACAGCGACGGCGTGCTCCAGATGACCTGCCCGGGCTTCGAGTACCCGCGCGAGGGAGCGCCGCTGCACTTCATCGGGCCGACGACGGTCAGCGCGGCGAGCGAGCACCCGCTGCCGCCGTGGTGGGCCGACCTGGACGGCGGCCGGCCGGTGGTGCACGTGACCCAGGGAACGATCGCGAACGACGACCTCGGCCGGCTCGTCGAACCCACCATCGACGCCCTGGCCGGCGAGGACGTCCTGGTCGTCGCGACGACGTGCGGCGGGAAGCTGCGGCCCGGCCCGCTGCCGGAGAACGTGCGGGTGGCGGACTTCTTGCCCTACGACGAGCTGCTCCCCCGCTGCGCCGCCGTGGTCAGCAACGGCGGGTACGGCGGCGTCAACCACGCCCTCCGCTACGGCGTGCCGCTGGTCGTGGTCGGGGCGAGCGAGGACAAGCGCGAAGTCGCCGCCCGGGTCACCTGGTCCGGCGCCGGAATCGGCCGCGCCCGCGCCTCGGCCTCGCCGCGGACGCTGCGACGGGCCGTCCGCGCCGTCCTGGACGATCCGCGCTACCGCGAGCGGGCCCGGGAACTGGCCGCGGAAATGGCCGCCGGACCGACGATGGACGAGGTGGTGCGGCTGATCACCGGCTGAGCTACGGCGTCACGAGCCGTGAGCCGACAGGTAACTCGCGAACCGCTCGTCGACCTCCTCGGCCGTCAAGCCGAAGTCCGCGAGGCTGTACCGGTGCACCGGTTTCCGCTCCCCGATCCGGCTCGCCTCGTGCACCGCCGTCATGGCGGCGCGCGCCTCGGGCGTGAACTCCAGTCCGAAGTGGTCGTACACAGTGGACACCGTGCCGATCGGGTCCGCCACGAAGTCCTCGTACCGCACGTCGCAGAACTGCGCCGGGTCGTGGCGTGCGCGGGCCCAGCTGAACTCGTCGGCTCCGCGCGCCCACAGGTCGAGCTGGCCGTGGCCGATCACCTCGCCCCGGAACTTCGCGGACCAGCCGTCTGCGGCCTTTTCGGCCAGGCTGCACATCGACGCCATGATCGTGCGCGGCGCCCGGTGCGTCTGGATCACCAGCGCGTCCGGGTAGTTCGCCATCAACGCGTCCAGCGCGAAGAGGTGGCTCGGGTTCTTGAGCACCCAGCGCTTGCCCGCGTCCGGCAGCCCGATGAGCTGCAGGTTGCGCTTGTGCCGGGCGTAGGCGTCCGTCCAGTCCTGTTTGGCCAGCCAGCGCGAGTAGCGCGGCAGGTACGCGAGGCACTCGAAGGACACCGACCGCATCGACTGGCGCAGCAGCTGCCAGCACTCCTCCACCTGGTCGGCGGACATGTGGTGCACGCCCATGAACTCCGGGTGCTCGACGTGGTGGCGTTCGTAGCCGGCCTGGATGCCCTGGAAGATCGGGTTTTCCGCCCACGTCGCCCGCGGCGGCCGCGGCTGCGGGACCTCGGCGAGCCACACTTCGAGACCCTGGTGCCCGGGGTCCTCGGCGAGCAGCCGGTGCAGCGCCGTCGTGCCGGTGCGGGGCAGGCCGGTGACGAAGATCGGCCGCTCCACGCGGACGTCCGCGTACGCCGGGTGCTGCTTCCACGACGCCTCGCTGAGCAGCCGCGCCACGAGCGCGCCGCGCAGGAACGCCCGGTGCACCTTGTTGCCGTACGCGGTCAGTTCCGCGTCGGCTTCGTAGGACTCCAGCAGTACGCGCAGGCCTTCGACGTACTCGTCCGCGCCGAAGTCGCCGAGCCCGGTGAGCTTCGACGCCGAGGCGTGCAGGTCCTCGACGGTGCCCACGTCTTCCCGGCCGGGGAGCATCTAACCTCCTAGTGGTGGTACTCGCCGCCGTTGACGTCGAGGCACTGCCCGGTGATCGCGCGCGCCATCGGCGAGGCGAGGAACACCACGGCGTCCGCGATCTCGTCGGGTTCCGGCAGCTTGCGCAGGTCTGTCGTGGACGCCGTCTCGGTGTAGACGTCTTCCGGCGTGATGCCGCGTTGCTTGGCCAGGTAGGCGAAGTACCACTGGAGGTTGGGCCCCCAGATGTACCCGGGCGCCACGGTGTTGACGCGCACGCCGTCCGGCCCGAGCTCGCTCGCGAGGCTCTGGGAAAGCGACAGCAGCGCCGACTTCGCCATCTTGTAGGCGCCGAACGTGCGCCGCGAATGCCGGAGCACGGCCGAGTTGATCATCACCAGCGAGCCCTTGCTCTCCTTGAGCGCGGGCAGGAACAGCCGGGTCAGCCGGAGCACGGAGATCGCCGCGGTCTCGAAGCCCGCGCGCACGGCGTCGAGGTCCACAGTGGCCAGATCGGTCAGCGGCGGGACGGCGAAGGCGTTGTGCACCACCGCGTCCACCCGGCCGAAGGCCTTGACCGCCTCGGTCACCAGGTTGGCCGCCGAGTCCGCGTCGTCGATGTCGGTCCGGATCGCCACCGCCCGGCGCCCGAGGTCGGTGACTTCCTTCGCGACCTCGGTGAGCCGCGACTCGGTGCGGGCGGCGAGCACGACGTCGGCGCCGGCCAGCGCGCTGCGCACGGCGATCGACCGGCCGAGCCCGGGACCGATGCCCGAGACGACGACCACCTTGTCCTGCAACAGGTTGTCCACGCTCACCCCAGCATCCGGGCGGCGACGGCGTCCTGCCGGGCCGCGATCCTGGCCGCCCACTGCTCCGGCGTCACGCGTGCTTCTTCGTGGTAGGGCAGCCGGTCGGGCAGTTCGTCGGTCTTGACGACCTCGACGACCGGGCCGTCGTCCGGGCCGAGGTCGCGGGCGAGCCGCTGCCAGCGGATCTGGACGTACCCGCGGTCGTGGCCGGTGAGTTCGAGCCAGTTCGCCAGGCCGGGGTCGCGCTCGGCGAGGACGAACCGGAGCTTGCCGTCCGGGTCGACGCGGGCCTGGTCGGCGGTGAGGCTCGTCTGGTGGTTGATGTAGTCGAGCGAGACGTACCAGGGGCTGCCGAGCTGGATGCCCTGGTACGGCGCGTCGGCGCAGCGCGGCACGGTGACGATCATCGCCTCTTCGCCGCCCAGCTCGTAGTGCCCGGCCGAGGAGAACTGCGTCGTCAGGCCACCCGGTGTCGAGCGCGGCTCGGTCATCGTGTTCACCGGCAGGTTGTCGTAGAACCACTTCGGGAAGGCCAGGAACGTCCTGAGCCGGCTCAGCAGGATCTTGCCGGTGACCCCGTATCGCTTGGCCATGGCCGACCGGTCCGGCACCGGCGGCGCCTGGCCGGCGGTGTCGACGCACCGGATGCGGATCTCGCCGCGCCGCTCGGTGGCCCAGTCGCTGTAGACCTCGCGGACCACGAGCATCGACGAACCTTCGCCGAGGACGAAGTAGTTGGGGCCCGGGTTTTCGCGCGCGGGGCCGAACCGCAGCTCGAACCGGCCGTCCGGGCCGATCTCGATGGCCCGGTCGTCGAACGCGGCGAGGCTGTCGGGCACCTCCACCGGCGAGTAGTCACCGTTCAGGACCTGGAAGCTCAGGTCGGCGGTGGTCCCGCGGACGCCGGTGACCAGGTACTCGCGGTCGGCGCGGATGTTCGCGTTGAAGTACAGCGTGTCCGGGTTGTCCAGGCCCATCTTCGTGTAGGGCCCGGTGGACGCGGTGAAGTACGGGAAGTCGCGCTGGTAGGCCCAGGCCATCTGCAGCGACGCCCGGATGCTGCCGGCGAGGTAGTCGTAACCCTCCAGCAGGCCCTGCTCGGTCTGCGCCGGCGGGGCTTCCGCGATCAGCTTCTCGGCCTCGACGATGGCGTCGGCGAACGACCGGGTCAACGAGAACTCGTTCTCGATCATGCCGGGACGGCCCAGCGGTTCGCGAGCAGCCGGAAGCCCGGGAGGCCGTCCCAGGACATCATCGACTCGTAGGTGCGGACGTACCCGATGTGCGAGATCCGCCAGGCGCCGTCGTTCTCCCGGCGGTAGGTGTCCTCGTAGAACGCGGCGCCTTCGATGATCACCTTGTGGTCGGGGACGATCACCCGGTCGGTGAACGACCACCGCCCGGTCGCGGTGTCGCCGTCGACGTCGATCTCGGGCTGACCTGCGTGGTGCACGGTGATGATGCCATTGCCGAGGCTCTGGGTGAGGAATTCGACAATGGCGTCGCGGCCTTCGAACTGCTTCCCGTCGCCCCCGACGGCATGGGTCCCGTAGTCGGCCGTGGCGTCGACGGTGAACGTGCCGGCCACCTCGTCCCACAGTTTCAGGTCCACCCCGCGCAGGTACCGGTACTTCAGCCGCTTGATCTCTTCGAGTACGCCCAGGTCCATGCCCCCAGGGTCCCGCACCGCTTGACCGATGACAAGAACATGTTCTACTTTTTTCCGGTGTCCGTGACCTCGTACGAGCTTTCGCACCTGGCCGCGCTCGAAGCGGAGGCCGTGCACGTCTTCCGCGAGGTCGCGGCGACCTTCGAGCGCCCGGTCCTGCTCTTCTCCGGCGGCAAGGACTCGGTGGTGATGCTGCACGTCGCCGCGAAGGCGTTCTGGCCGGCGTCGCTGCCGTTCCCCGTGCTGCACGTCGACACCGGGCACAACTTCGACGAGGTGCTGCGGTTCCGCGACGAGACCGTCGCCGCCTTCGGCCTGCGCCTGGAGGTCGCGAGCGTGCAGGACGACCTCGACGCCGGCCGCGTCGTCGAGGAGACCGGGCCGCGGGCCAGCCGCAACCGGCTGCAGACGGTGACGCTGCTGCGGGCGATCCGCGAGGGCGGCTTCGACGCCGTGTTCGGCGGCGCTCGCCGCGACGAAGAGAAGGCCCGTGCCAAGGAGCGCGTGTTCAGCTTCCGCGACGAGCACGGTCAGTGGGACCCGCGGGCGCAGCGCCCGGAGCTGTGGAACCTCTACAACGGGCGGCACCGGCGCGGCGAGCACATCCGCGTCTTCCCGCTGTCGAACTGGACCGAGCTCGACATCTGGCAGTACATCCGGGACGAGCGGATCGCGCTGCCGCCGCTGTACTACGCCCACCGCCGTCCGGTGGTCCAGCGCGATGGCATGCTGCTGGCCGCCACCCGTTTCCTGTCCCTTGTGGACGGGGAGACGCCGTACGAGGCGACCGTCCGGTTCCGGACCGTCGGCGACGCCACGTGCACCGGCTGCGTCGAGTCGTCGGCGGCCACCCCGTCCGAAGTGGTTACCGAGGTGGCCGCCACGCGCATCACGGAACGCGGGGCCACGCGGGCCGACGACCGGATTTCCGAAGCAGGCATGGAAGATCGCAAGCGGGAGGGCTACTTCTGATGCAGCTGCTGAGGATCGCCACCGCCGGGAGCGTGGACGACGGGAAGTCCACGCTGATCGGGCGGCTGCTGTTCGACTCGAAGGCGATCTTCACCGACCAGCTCGCCGCCCTCGAGCGCGCCAGCCGCGACCGCGGCGAGGACTACCCGGACCTCTCGCTGCTCACCGACGGCCTGCGGGCCGAGCGCGAGCAGGGCATCACGATCGACGTCGCCCACCGGTACTTCGCCACGCCCAAGCGCAAGTTCATCATCGCGGACACGCCGGGGCACCTGCAGTACACGCGGAACATGGTGACCGGTGCGTCCACCGCCGACCTGGCGCTGATCCTCGTCGACGCGCGCAAGGGCGTGCTCGAGCAGTCCCGGCGCCACGCGTTCCTCGCGTCGCTGCTCGGGATCGGGCACCTCGTGGTGTGCGTGAACAAGATGGACCTCGTCGGCTGGTCCCAGGAGCGGTTCGACGAGATCCGCGAGGACTTCCGCCGGTTCGCCATGAAGCTCGACGTCGCCGACCTGACGTTCGTGCCGGTCTCGGCGCTGCACGGCGACAACGTCGTCCACCGCAGCGCGAGCACGCCCTGGTACGAAGGCACCTCGCTGCTGCACCAGCTGGAGGAGGTCCACGTCGCCTCCGACCGCAACCTGATCGACGCCCGGTTCCCGGTGCAGTACGTGATCCGCCGATCCGACTTCCGCGGCTACGCGGGGACCGTCGCCGGCGGGGTGTTCAAACCGGGTGACGAGGTCGTGGCGCTACCGTCTGGCTTCACGTCGAAGGTGCGCGCGGTGTGGGGACCGGGCGGGAAACCCCTGGAAGAGGCGTTCACCGGCCAAGCGGTGGCCGTCGAGCTGGCCGACGACCTCGACCTCGGCCGCGGAGCGATGTTGTGCCGCCCCGGAAACCGCGCGGAGTCCGCACGTGAGGTGGACGCCCTGGTCTGCTGGTTCTCCGAACGCGCCGCCTTGACGCCGGGCGCGACGTACGCGGTGCGGCACACGACCACCGAGACGCGGGGCTCGGTGGAGCGGCTGGAGTACCGCCTCGACGTCACCACCCTGCACCGCGACGAGACGGCGGAGTCGTTGCGGCTCAACGACATCGGCCGGATCCGGCTGCGCACACGGGCGCCGCTGCTGTTCGACCCGTACCGCCGCAACCGGGCCACCGGCGGCTTCCTGCTCGTCGACGAGCACACGGGCGACACGGTCGCGGCGGGCATGATCACCGGCGCCCCGGCGTCTCCGGTCGTCTGGCACACCGCGGCGGTCCGGCGCGAGGACCGCCCGACCCGGGGCGCCACGGTGTGGCTCACCGGGCTTTCGGCGTCCGGCAAGTCTTCGGTGGCGGTCGAACTGGAACGCCGGCTGGTCGCGGCCGGCCGGCCGGCGTACCTCCTCGACGGCGACAACCTGCGCCACGGCCTCAATGCCGGGTTGGGCTTCAGCCCCGAGGACCGCGCGGAGAATGTCCGGCGCGTGGCCGAGGTGGCGCGGCTGTTCGCGGACGCGGGCGTGGTGGCGATCGCGTCGCTGATCAGCCCGTACGAGGCCGACCGGACCCGGGCGCGGACGGTCCACGACGGGCTGCCGTTCGTCGAGGTCTTCGTCGACACACCGCTGGAGGTGTGCGAAGCCCGCGACCCGAAGGGCATGTATGCGAAGGCGCGCGCCGGGGAGATCACCGGCTTCACCGGCATCGACGCACCCTACGAGCGTCCGTCGTCCCCGGATCTGGTGCTGCGCCCGGCCGACGGCGACCCGGCGGCGATGGCGGCGGCGATCCAGGCCCTGCTCGACGACCTCGGCTGAAATTCGGTTGCTCGCGCCCCTAGGCTGGGCTGCATGACGTCGGTCAGGCAGGTCCAAGTCACCTTCGATTGCGCGGACCCCGAGCGCGTCGCCCGGTTCTGGTGCGAGGTGCTCGGGTACGAGCTGCACAGCTCGGGCCTCGTCTGCACCGACCCCACGGGAGTGGGCCCGCGGCTGTACTTCCAGCGCGTGCCGGAAGGCAAGGTCGTCAAGAACCGCGTGCACCTCGACGTCCGGGTCGGCACCGGGCTCGTCGGCGACGAGCGGCTCGCCGCGCTCGAAGCCGAGTGCTCGCGGCTGGAGACGTTCGGTGCGAAACGCCTGTGGCTCCAGGAGGCGGACGAAGAAAACGAGTCCTGCCTGACGATGCAGGACGTCGAGGGCAACGAGTTCTGCTTGGACTGACGCCTGCCCGGCTTCCAGCACGAAGGAAGCTCGGGAATGACTCATCGGGCAGGTCGGAGGTCCCCGATGAGTCATTCGCGACGCTCGGACCGGCTACATCGCGGCTGTACGCGTCTCCGCCGTCCCGGCCACCAAGCCGTTCACCCACAAGGACTGCACCTTCGTCGCCTCAGCCGCGGACGGCTTGGCGTTCTTGCACGCCGTTCCCGGCCCGTGGCCGGACATCAGCTCCGTGCACGGCCCGCTGTAGTGGTCCGGCAGGCCGAGGTTGTGGCCCAGTTCGTGCGCCGCGATGCGCGTCGGGTCGTAGCCCTCGGCCACCTGGCTCGTGTCCAGGTAGATCTGCCCGCGCCCATGGCCGTTGGTGTTCGTGTACGACCCGCCGCTGTGCACCTCGTGGAACACGATCGTCGCGCCCGTGGCCCGCTTGACCAGCTTCACGTCGCTGACAGCCGCATTCCAGTTGGCCGCGCCCTGGTCGATCTGGGCGAGGTAGTCCGGCGCGCCCGAAGAGCTGTAGTACAGCGTCGTGACAGCCGCCGCCGATGCGGCCGGGGCGGTGGCCAGTCCCAGACCCAGCGGGGCCGCGATGGCGGTGGCCAAGGCCACGACCCGGCCGATCACGCGTCCGTTCATCGTGTCTCCTTCGTCCGATTCAGAGAGCACTTCACCGTGGTTCGCGCGATCAGGTTAGGAGGCCACCACCGTCGCGGCCACGGCCGAAAGTCGTTCCCTCGCGGAAGGGCGCCCGGCCCCACCACGACCTGGACCTGGCCACCGGCCTGTTCCGCGTGGTCGCGGGCTTCCGGCCGAGCGTGCCGCCGCCGGTGGCCGCGGGTGTTCCGCGCCCTGGCCACGGTGGAAGGCACCCTGGCCGCACTCGATCCCGGCTGGTGATCAGCGCACTGGTGAGGCTGCTTTTCGGCGTCTGCCGACGTTCCGGGCGAGCGTCACGATCAGCCCGATGAAGCCGGCGACGACCAAGACGGCACCGCCGACGACCCACCACCGCAGGCCGGCCAGGGTGCCGTCGGAGTAGGGCGTTCCGGGCAGGCCCGCGTCGGCGAACGCGGTGACCGGGGGCAGGGGCTTCGGGGTGACGACCGTGCCGGTGGCGACCACGATCCCGATGACCGCGGACAACCGCACCGGGCCGCCGAACCGTGAGTCGTCGGAATTGCCGCGGTTGTCACCTTCGACGAAGATCGCGCCCTCGGGCACCTCGGCGGAGAACTCGAAGAGACTTTCGAAGCCGGGAGTGATGTAGGGCTCGATGATCGGCTTGCCGTTGACCGAGAGGTGCTCGTCGGTGCAGCAGGCGACCTTGTCCCCGGCGACCCCGACCACGCGGACGACACCGACTCCGTCGCGGGCCGACTCGGCGTACGCCCTCAGGTCGATGGCGACGACATCCCCGCGGTGTACCTCGGCGTCGCCGCCCCGGCGCATGACGAGCCGATCGCCGGCGGCGAAGGTCGGGCTCATGTTCCCGCCCTGCAACGCGTAAGCCTGGTACCCCACCGTCAGCCGGCCGAAGCCGTACACACCGGCGCCGGCGCCGAGCACCATGACGACGATCATCGGCAGCAGCACCACCTTGGACCCGGAGCGGTTCGAGGCGGATGGCGGGGCGGATGGCGGTGCGGGCGGGAACGACATTTCGGTCACGAAGATCTATCGCGTGCCCGCTTCCGCCGTTAACCCGCGCGCGGGGCGTACATGATCACCGCGACCCCGGCCAGGCACAGCAAAGCGCCGATGACGTCGTAGCGATCGGGACGGTAGCCGTCCGCGACCATTCCCCAGGCCAACGAGCCCGCGACGAACACGCCGCCGTACGCGGCGAGGATGCGGCCGAAGTGGGCGTCCGGCTGAAGGGTCGCCACGAAGCCGTACACGCCCAGCGCCACGACGCCGCCGCCGATCCACAGGAGACCGCGGTGTTCGCGGATGCCCTGCCAGATCAGCCAGGCGCCGCCGATTTCGCATCCGGCCGCGGCCAGGAACAGGAGGAGCGACCGCAGGACCACCCGGGGATACTAACCTCGTGCCGTTCACGCTGAGTCATCCCGCCGCTGTGCTCCCCCTGGCGCGACGGCCGCTGGTGCCCTCCGCGCTCGTCGCCGGGTCGATCGCGCCGGACGTCTTCTGGTTCGTGCCACGGCTTCACAGCGTGGGCCTGACGGACACCCACGAATTCACCGCGATCCTGTGGCTCGACCCGCTCATCGCGCTCGTCCTGCTGGCCGTGTTCCACGTGCTGCTGAAACGGCCGCTGCTGGCGCTGGCCCCCAAACCGCTCGCCGAACGGCTTCCCCGCCGCTTCGGCTGGAAGCGGCCGGGGTGGATCGCCCTTTCGCTGGTGCTCGGCGCCGCCACGCACGTCGGCTGGGACGCCTTCACCCACGAAAGCGGCGGGCCGGCGTTCCTGCGGACCCCGCTCGTCACCGGCGTCGACGTCGGACGGCTGATCCAGCTGGTCAGCACGATCGCCGGCGCCGTGATCCTCGCCTGGTGGCTGTGGCGCTGGTACCGCGCCGCGCCCGTCGCGCCGGCGCCACCGGGCACCCGCCACCGCAAGACCGTCGCCGCGGTCCTGGCGGCCGGCACGCTCACCGGCGGGCTCGTCGAAGTGCTGCCGTTCCTCGCCCACCACGACCCGATGACCCGCGCCGGCGTGGTCGGCAACGCGACCTACCTGCTCGTCACCGGTGTCTGCAGCGGGTTCTTCGCCACGCTCGGCTTGTACGCACTGGCCTGGCACGCGCGGTATAGGGCGTTATACGCAAAGCGGGCCACCTCGGAAGGTGACCCGCTCGACGCGAACGAACTCAGACGGTGAAGCCGAGGGCGCGCAGCTGTTCGCGGCCGTCCTCGGTGATCTTCTCCGGGCCCCACGGCGGCATCCAGACCCAGTTGATCCGGAAGTCCTTGACCAGGCCGCCGGACGTCAGGGCCGCCGACGTCTGGTCTTCGATGACGTCGGTCAGCGGGCAGGCCGCCGAGGTCAGCGTCATGTCGATCGTCGCGGTGTTGTCCGGCTCGACACGGATGTCGTAGACCAGCCCGAGGTCGACGACGTTGATGCCGAGCTCCGGGTCGACGACGTCGCGCATGGCCTCCTCGACGTCCTCGAGCTTCGCGAGCTCGAGGTCCTGCGTCGCGGTGGTCTCGGCGTCGAGGTCGGCGGCGGTGCGTCCCTCACGAGTGGCGGTTTCCTCGGTCATGCTTTCCCATCTCCACTGGTCCGGGCGACGGCGTCCTTGAAAGCCATCCAGCCGAGGAGGGCGCACTTCACGCGAGCCGGGTACTTGGCAACGCCCGCGAAGGCGATCCCGTCCTCCAGCACGTCCTCGTCCGGCTCGATCTTTCCCTTGCCCTGCATCAGTTCCACGAAGGCGTCCATGGTGGTGAACGCTTCTTCGAGCGTGTGGCCGACGACGAGGTCCGTCATGACCGACGTCGAGGCCTGGCTGATCGAGCAGCCCTGGCCGTCGTAGGAGACGTCGGTGACCTTGCCGTCGTCGAGCTTGACCCGCAGTGTCACCTCGTCGCCGCAGGTCGGGTTGACCTGGAACGACTCGGCGTCGAACGGGTCGCGCAGACCGCGCCCGTGCGGGTTCTTGTAGTGGTCCAGGATGATCTCCTGGTACATGCTCTCCAGGTTCACCGGCTCACCCCGAAGAACTTCTGCGCCTCCCGGACGCCCGCCACCAGGGCGTCCACTTCGGACAGCGTGTTGTACAGGTAGAACGACGCGCGCACGGTCGCCTGGGCGCCGCAGGCCCGGTGCAGCGGCCACGCGCAGTGGTGGCCGACGCGGACCGCGATGCCGAGGCTGTCGAGCACCTGGCCGGCGTCGTGCGGGTGCACGCCGTCGATCACGAACGACACGGTCGCGCCACGGTCGGCCAGGTCCGTCGGCCCGATGATCCGGACACCCGGGATGGCGCCGACGCCCTCGAGGGCGGCCGCGGCGAGCTCCTTCTCGTGCGCCGCGACGCGGTCCATGCCGATGGCCGAGAGGTAGTCGACGGCCGCGCCGAGGCCGATGGCCTGCGACGTCATCGGCACGCCGGCCTCGAACCGCTGCGGCGGTGGCGCGAAGGTCGAGCCCTCCATGCGGACCATCTCGATCATCGACCCGCCGGTGAGGAAGGGCGGCATGGCCGACAGCAGTTCGGTGCGCCCGTAGAGGACGCCGATGCCGGACGGGCCGAGCATCTTGTGCCCGGAGAACACGGCGAAGTCGACACCGAGGGCGTGGAAGTCCACCGGGAAGTGCGGCACCGACTGGCAGGCGTCGAGCACGGTGAGCGCGCCGACGGCCTTCGCCTTGTCGACGAGCAGCGAGACCGGGTTGACCGTGCCGAGCACGTTCGACTGGTGCGCGAACGCGACCACCTTGGTGCGAGGCGTGATCAGTTCGTCCACATCGGACAGATCCAGGCGGCCTTCGGGCGTCACCTTGAACCACTTCAGCGTCGCCCCGGTGCGCTGGCACAGCTGCTGCCACGGCACGAGGTTCGCGTGGTGCTCCATCTCGGTGATGACGATTTCGTCGCCCGGCCCGACCACGAAGCGCGAAGCCTCGGGACCGGCCGTGGCGGCGTTGCTCATCGAGTACGCGACCAGGTTGATGCCCTCGGTCGCGTTCTTGGTGAACACCAGCTCTTCGGGGTCGGCTCCGACGAACTCGGCGATCTTCGCCCGAGCGGACTCGTAGGCGTCGGTCGCCTCTTCGGAGAGCTGGTGGGCACCGCGGTGGACGGCGGCGTTCGACGTGAACACGTACTCGCGTTCGGCGTCGAACACCGCGGTCGGGCGTTGCGACGTCGCCCCGGAATCCAGGTACACCAAGGGTTTCCCGTCACGAACCGTGCGAGACAGGATGGGGAAGTCGGCCCTCAGGGCCGCCACGTCGAGTGGCACAGAGCTGGCCGAGGTGGTGGTCATCGGGCCGACTCCTCTCTTCTCGGTGTGCACCTGGGTGGGACGGTCAGACCGCGGCGGGCTCGGTCTTGCCGGTGTACTTGACGTACCCGTTCTCTTCCAGCTCGTCCGCCAGCTCCTTGCCGCCCGACTCGACGATCTTGCCGCCGGCGAAGACGTGCACGAAGTCCGGCGTGATGTGCCGCAGGATCCGGGTGTAGTGCGTGATCAGCATGACGCCGACCTCGCTCGAAGCCTTGTAGTTGTTCACGCCCTCGGAGACGACGCGCAGGGCGTCGACGTCGAGACCGGAGTCGGTCTCGTCGAGGATGGCGAACTTCGGCTTGAGCAGCGCCAGCTGCAGGATCTCGTGGCGCTTCTTCTCGCCGCCGGAGAAGCCCTCGTTGACCGAGCGCTCGGCGAACTCCTGCGAGATCTCGAGCTTGCCCATCTCCTCCTTGACCTCCTTGACCCAGTGGCGCAGCTTGGGGGCCTCGCCACGGACCGCGGTGGCCGCGGTGCGGAGGAAGTTGGACATGGACACGCCGGGCACCTCGACCGGGTACTGCATGGCCAGGAACAGACCGGCGCGGGCGCGCTCGTCGACGCTCATCTCGAGGACGTTCTCGCCGTCGAGCAGCACCTCGCCGGAGGTCACCTGGTACTTCGGGTGACCGGCGATCGCGTAGGACAGGGTGGACTTGCCGGAGCCGTTGGGGCCCATGATCGCGTGCGTCTCACCCGACTTGATCGTCAGGTTCACGCCCTTGAGGATCTCCTTGGCGCCTTCGTCGGTGTTGACCGAGGCGTGCAGGTCCTTGATTTCCAGGGTAGCCATTCTTCGTTTCCTAAAGTCTGCGGTGGACGGCGTCAGGCGCCAACGGCTTCGAGCTCGGCCTCGATCGCGGCTTCGAGACGCTCGCGCACCTCGGGGACGTCGATCTTCACCAGGATCTCGTGGAAGAACCCGCGCACGACCAGCCGGCGGGCGGCTTCTTCGGCGATCCCGCGTGACTGGAGGTAGAACAACTGCTCGTCGTCGAACCTTCCCGTCGCGCTCGCGTGGCCGGCGCCTTCGATCTCGCCGGTCTCGATCTCGAGGTTCGGCACGGAGTCCGCGCGGGCGCCCGGGGTGAGCACCAGGTTGCGGTTGAACTCGTAGGTGTCGGTGGCCTCGGCCGCGGCCCGGATCAGCACGTCGCCGATCCACACCGTGTGCGCGCCCTCGCCCTGCAGCGCGCCCTTGTAGCCCACGCGCGACTTGCAGTTGGGCACCGCGTGGTCGACGAAGAGGCGGTGCTCCTGGTGCTGGCCACCGTCGGCGAAGTAGACGCCGAGCATGTCGACGTCGCCGCCCTTGTCGGCGAAGGTCGCCGTCGGGGAGACGCGGACCAGGTCACCGCCGAGGGTGATCACGGTGTGCCGGAGCGCGGCGTCGCGGCCCAGCTTCAGGTGCTGCTCGGAGACGTGCACCGCGTCGTCGGCCCAGTCCTGGACGCTGACCACGGTGACCTTGGCGCCGTCGCCGATGACGAACTCGACGTTGTCGGCGTAGGTGCCGGAGCCGACGTGGTCGAGCACGATCACGGCTTCGGCGAACGCCTCGGCACGCACCTGCAGGTGCCCGTAGGCGACCTTGTCCTCGCCCGGCCCATGGATGCGCAGCACCGACGGCTTCGACGCCTTCGTCTCCTTGGGCACCGTCACGATGGTGGCCTTGGTGAACGAGGAATACGCCTGCGCGGCGATCCGGTCGCTCGGGACGCCGGCCTGGCCCAGCCGCGGGTCGTCGCGGCCGACGGTCACGATGCCCAGCTCGGGCGCGGCGTCGGCGTCGAGGGTGATCTCGCCGGTGGCGACCGCGCTGCCGTCGTGCAGGCCGCGCAGCCGCTTCATCGGCGTGAAGCGCCAGTTCTCCTCACGGCCGCTCGGGACCTCGAAGGCCTCGACGTCGTAGGAGGTGAAACGCTCCGCGCGGGACGCGGCCGGAATGACCGCCCCCTCGCGCAAAGCGCCGGAAACGTTGTTCTCGGTAACCGACATGACTAGCCGACGGACCCTTCCATCTGGAGCTCGATCAGGCGGTTCAGCTCGAGCGCGTACTCCATCGGCAGCTCGCGCGCGATGGGCTCGACGAACCCGCGCACGATCATCGCCATGGCCTCGGCCTCGTCGAGACCGCGCGACATCAGGTAGAACAGCTGCTCTTCGCTGACCTTCGACACGGTGGCCTCGTGGCCCATGGACACCTCGTCGTTGCGGATGTCCACGTACGGGTACGTGTCCGAGCGCGAGATCGTGTCCACCAGCAGGGCGTCGCAGACGACGCTGGAGCGCGAGTGGTGCGCGCGCTTCGCGACGCGGACCAGGCCGCGGTAGGAGGTGCGGCCGCCGCCGCGCGCCACCGACTTCGACACGATCGTCGAGGAGGTGTACGGCGCGAGGTGCTCCATCTTGGCGCCCGCGTCCTGGTGCTGGCCCTCGCCCGCGAACGCGACCGAGAGGACCTCACCCTTGGCGTGCTCGCCCATGAGGAAGACCGACGGGTACTTCATCGTCACCTTGGAACCGATGTTGCCGTCGATCCATTCCATGGTCGCGCCCGCTTCGCACTTGGCGCGCTTGGTGACCAGGTTGTAGACGTTGTTCGACCAGTTCTGGATGGTCGTGTAGCGGCAGCGGGCACCCTTCTTGACGATGATCTCCACGACCGCCGAGTGCAGCGAGTCGGACTGGTAGATCGGCGCCGTGCAGCCCTCGACGTAGTGCACGTAGGCGTCTTCGTCGACGATGATCAGGGTGCGCTCGAACTGGCCCATGTTCTCGGTGTTGATCCGGAAGTAGGCCTGCAGCGGGATGTCCACCTTGACGCCCTTGGGCACGTAGATGAACGAGCCGCCGGACCACACCGCCGTGTTCAGCGCGGAGAACTTGTTGTCCCCGGCCGGGATGACCGAGCCGAAGTACTCCTCGAACAGCTCCGGGTGCGTCTTGAGCGCGGTGTCCGTGTCCAGGAACAGCACGCCCTGCTTCTCGAGGTCCTCGCGGATCGAGTGGTAGACGACTTCGGACTCGTACTGCGCGGCGACCCCGGCGACGAGGCGCTGCTTCTCCGCCTCGGGGATACCCAGCCGGTCGTACGTGTTCTTGATGTCCTCGGGAAGGTCTTCCCAGCTCGCAGCCTGCTTCTCGCTGGAGCGGACGAAGTACTTGATGTTCTCGAAGTCGATCCCGGAGAGGTCGGCCCCCCAGTTGGGCATGGGCTTCTTCTCGAAGAGCTTGAGCGCCTTCAGTCGCGCTTCGCGCATCCACTCCGGCTCGGACTTCTTCCCGGAGATGTCGGTGACGACATCCTCGTTCAGCCCGCGACGGGCGCTGGCGCCCGCCTCATCGGAGTCGGCCCAGCCGAACGCGTACTTGCCCAGGGACTCGATGGTCTCTTCCTGGCTCAAGGGCGCGGTGGTGGGAGTGCGCTGCTCGGCAGCGGCAGTCATGCGGGTTTCCCTCCATTCGGGATCCGTGCTTCCTCCGTGGACCGCAGCTGGGCGGCCCTCGAAGGCTCTGTGCTTTCCGGCTCGGGATGGGCCGGCTGACCCGCCGTGACGGGTACGTGGGTGGTGCACGCGGAATCACCGCGCGCGATGGTCGCCAGCCGCTGGACGTGGGTGCCCAGCAGCTTCGCGAACGCTTCCGTCTCGGCCTCGCACAGCTGCGGGAACTCCGCGGCGACGTGGGCGACCGGACAGTGGTGCTGGCAGAGCTGCGCGCCGACGTTCTGCCCCGCGGCCTTCTTTTCGAAGGCGTTGGCGCCGACCAGACGGGTCGACGCAGCGTAGCCTTCCCTGCTCAGCGCGGTTGCGAGGGCCTCGGCCCGGGCGGCGGGGTCACTCGACCCGGTGATCGCCGGGCGGTGCGGCCCGACCAGCTTCTCGATGCGACGCTCGGCGAAGGCGCGGACGGCGTCTTCACCGGCGTGCTCGGCGAGGAAACGGATGGCGGAGACGGCCAGGTCGTCGTAGGCGTGCCCGAACCGCGCACGGCCGGCCTCGGTCAGCAGGAACAGTTTCGCCGGGCGGCCCCGGCCCCGGGGTCCGCGGCGCGGCGCGTCCCGCGTCTCGGCTTCGCCGTCCGCGAGAAGGGCGTCGAGGTGGCGGCGGACGGCGGCGGGACTGATCCCGAGCTGCTCGGCGACCACGACGGCGGTCATGGGACCCTGTTCCAGCAGCAGCCGGGCGACCTCGTGCCGGGTCTTGCCCTCGGCGCTGACCTGCGACGGAACGTGCGGATGCGCGGCGCGGGGCATGCCGCCGCCCGCCTGGTCACCCGCCTCCGTCTTTTTCACAACACAAGTGTGTCTTATTTCCCCGTGATCGGCAAAGGCGGGGTGTCCGGCAGTGACCCGACTCACTCCGGTGCGGCACCGATACCCTGCACGCGTGGCAGTGGGCGAACACCCGGCGCAGCAGGGCCGGCAAGTGGCACGGATCGCGGACGAGCGTGTCCACCCGGTGACGATCTCGCCCGTCCACCCCCGCGAACCCCTGCCGCTGGAGGCCGACGAGCAGCGCGGGCTGAACGTCGTCCGCCGCTTCGGCACGGTCGGTTCGCTCTTCCTCGCGCTCGGCTCCCTCGGCGCCGGCGCCGCCCCGGTGATCAACCCGGTGCAGGAGATCCCGGTGCTGAGACTGTTCACCCGCATCCCGACGGTGTCGCTGGCCATCGCCATCTCCGGGATGGGCATCCTGGTGCTGAGCTGGCTGATGCTCGGCCGGTTCGCCCAGCCCAGCCGCACGCGGCTCGCGTCGCAGGGGCAGCTGGCGCGCACGATCGCGCTGTGGGTGGTGCCGCTGCTGGTCATCCCGCCGCTGTTCTCCCGCGACGTCTACAGCTACCTCGCGCAGAGCGAAATCGTGCACCGCGGGATGGACCCCTACACCCTCGGCCCGGCGCAGGCCCTCGGCGTCGCGGACAAGTTCACCGCGGGTGTGTCGAACATGTGGCGCGAGACGCCGGCGCCCTACGGCCCGGTCGTGCTGCGCCTCGGCGGCTGGCTCGCCCCGCTGGCCGGCAACAGCATCGCGGTCGGCGTGCTGCTCCAGCGCGTCCTCGCGCTGGCCGGCGTGGTCCTCATCGTCTGGGCGCTCCCGCGGCTGGCGCGCCGGTTCGGCGTCCAGCCCGCGACCGCGTTGTGGCTCGGCGCCCTGAACCCGCTGCTGATCTTCCACTTCGTCGCCGGCGCCCACAACGACGCGCTCGCCGTCGGCCTGATGCTCGCCGGGCTGGAGGTGGGCATCCGGCGGCTGCCGATCCGGGTGAAGGGCGACACGCCACCCCCGCTCGGGCGCGGGGAACTGCTGTACATCGCGCTCGGCGTCGCGATCATCACCCTCGGCGTCGCCGTGAAGCTGCCGGCGGTGTTCGCGCTGCCGTTCTTCGCGGTGATGGTGGCGCGCCGCCGGCACGGCAGGCTGAAGGACCTGTTCCTGGCCGGGGCGCCGATGGCGCTGTGGTTCGGTGTGGTCCTGGTGGCCGTCTGCTTCGGCACCGGGCTCGGCTTCGGCTGGTTCGGGGCGACGTTCAACACCCCCGGCCTGGTCCGCTCCTGGATCTCCCCCACCGCCGAGCTGGCCAACCTCTCCGGCGTCCTCGGCATCGCGCTCGGGCTGGGCAACCACACGAACGCGCTGGTGCCGATCCTCGGTGCCCTCGGCTACCTCGTCGCCGTCGGGATCACCTTCAAGTTCCTGTGGGACAGCTTCAAGTGGCGCTACCGGCCGATCATCGGGCTCGGCGTCTCTCTGGGCGCAGTGATGATCCTGCAGATCAACCTGCAGCCCTGGTACGTGCTCTGGGCGGTGATCCCGCTCGCCGCCGCGGCCGGGACATCGCGGTTCCGGGTGGCGGCGGCGGTGCTGTCGGCCGCCCTGCCGTTCCTGCTCCCGCCCACCGGCAGCACCTTCGACGGCCGCCCCTACGTGCTGCCGTTCGCCTACATCGCGGCGATCGTCGTCTGCGGCGCCGGGATGCTGATCGTGCGGCGCCTCGCTCCGGTATTGCTCTCCCGGCCGTCCCCGCGGGTGCCCGCGGGTGCCGACGCCGTATCGTGACGCGATGTGAGTGTCCCTGCCGTCGAGATCAGCGGGCTGGTCAAAAGCTACGGCTCCACCCGCGCGGTCGACGGCCTCGACCTGCGGATGGAGCGCGGCAGCCTGCTCGCCCTGCTCGGCCCGAACGGGGCCGGCAAGACCACCACCGTCGAGGTCTGCGAAGGGTTCCTGAAGCCTGACGCCGGCACCGTGCGCGTGCTCGGCTTCGACCCGGTGCGCGAGTCGGCGGCCCTGCGCCCCCGCATCGGGATCATGCCCCAGGGCGGCGGCGCGTACCCGGGCGTGCGGGCCGACGAGATGCTGCGGCTGGTGGCGTCCTGCGCGGCCTCGCCGCTGGACCCGGCCTGGCTGCTGGACGTCCTCGGGCTGGCCTCGGTGCGGCGGACGCCGTTCAAGCGCCTCTCCGGCGGGCAGCAGCAGCGGCTTTCGCTGGCGTGCGCCCTGATCGGGCGCCCGGAACTGGTGTTCCTCGACGAGCCGACCGCGGGCATGGACCCGCAGGCCCGGCGCGTGGTGTGGGACCTGCTGGGCGCGCTGCGCGCCGACGGCGTTTCGGTGCTGCTGACCACCCACCTGATGGAGGAGGCCGAGGCACTGGCCGACACCGTGGTGATCGTGGACCACGGCAAGGTCGTCGTCTCCGGCGCGCCGCAGTCGTTGACGATGGACGAGACCGGCAACGCGGGCCTGCGGTTCAAGGCCCGCACGCGGCTCGACACGGCGCTGCTGGCCGCGGCACTGCCGGAGGGCTACGCGGTGCGCGAATCGGCGCCGGGCACGTACGTGGTGGTGGGCTCGGTCGACCCGCAGGTCGTGTCGACGGTCACGGCGTGGTGCGCGCAGCAGGGCGTGCTGCCGGAGGAACTGCAGGTGGGCAAGCGGACTCTGGAAGAGGTCTTCCTGGAGCTGACCGGACGGGAGCTGCGGGCATGACTTTCGCCCCGGGCACTTTCACCCCGGCACCCGGCCGGGGGTCACTGGGCCGGATGCTGCGGACGCACGCGCGGGTCGAGGCGAGCCTCACCCTGCGCCACGGCGAGCAGGTGCTGCTGACGCTGCTCATCCCCCTGGCGTTGCTGATCGGCTTGTCGGTGCTGGACATCCTGCCCGCCGCGCAGCTGGGTTCGACGTCCAAGGTGAACTGGATGACGCCGCGGATCCTGGCGTTGGCGGTGATGTCGTCGGCGTTCACCGGCCAGGCGATCGCGCTCGGCTTCGACCGGCGTTACGGCGTCCTGAAGCGCCTTTCGGCAACAGCGTTGCCGCGGTGGCTCCTGGTCGCCGGGCGGCTCGCGGCGGCGCTCCTGGTGGTGGCCCTGCAGTCGGTCGTCCTGGGCGTGGTGGCGGCGTTCCTCGGCTGGTCGCCCTCGCTGTCCGGGCTGGCGTCGGCGGTGCTGCTGCTGGTGCTGGGAACGCTGGCGTTCGGCGCGCTGGGCGTCCTGCTCGGCGGGGCGTTGCGCGCCGAAGCGGTGCTGGCACTGGCGAACGTCGTGTGGTTCGTGCTGCTGCTGGCGGGCGGGATCCTGCTGGCGCCCTCTTCCCTGCCCGCGGGGCTGGCGCGCGTGGTGGAGCTGCTGCCGTCGGGAGCGCTGGCGGAGGGCATGCGAGCGGCGCTGGTGGACGGCTCGTTCGCCCCGGGGCCGATGGTGGTCCTGGCGGCGTGGGCGGTGCTCGCGGGAGCGCTGGCTTCGCGCACGACGAAACTCACCTGAGCTGTTTGTAAGGGCTTTGTACGGGTCCTGCACGGACGGGTAAAACTGACCTCACTGCGCGCGTTCGTTCCTGAGACGGTTCTCCGGTCCGGATCCGCACCCGAGGGGGCAGTACATGGTTTCGAAACTGCGCGTCACGTTGTTCATGGTGGTCATGCTCGCGGTGGTGATCGGGCTGATCGTCCTCCTCGCGTCGCTCGGTGTCAGCGCCTTCTGGGTCAAGACCGTCCCGATCGCCGTGCTGCTGTTCGGCAGCGTCTTCGCCCAGTCGATGGGGTTGTTCCAGAAGAAGGCCAAGAAAACCGAGTGACCTTGGTCCCTTGCGCCCCCTGAGCCGTTCTGGGCGCCGGGACCTGCCGAAAGCGGGTTTTCCCGGCGCTCTACCATCGATGCCGTGCCGTTCACCAGCCTCGTCGCCCGTTTGCCGTTTCCCTCCGCTGCCGCGCAGCGGGCCGTCGGGTTCGCCGCGGTCCTCGCGCAGGCGCTGATCGGCGTCACCGGCTCCATCGTGCGCGTCACCGGGTCCGGGCTCGGCTGCCCGACCTGGCCCGAGTGCGTCGCCGGCAGCCTGGTGCCGAAGCACGACTCCGGGATCGACGCGCTCACCCAGTGGATCGAGTTCGGCAACCGGCTGCTGACCGTCGTCGTCATCGTCGTCGCCGGCGTCGCCGTCCTCACGGCGTGGCGCGTGCAGATCGACCACCCGGAGCGCAAGCGCCTGGTCAAGCTGGCCTGGACGATGCCGGGCGGTGTCGTGCTGCAGGCCGTCGTCGGTGGTCTCACCGTGCTCGCGAAGCTGGAGTGGTGGACGGTCGCGATCCACTTCCTCGCGACGACCCCGCTCGTCTGGCTCGCCGTCCTGCTGCTGCGCGCGTTCCGCGAAGGCGACGAACCCGCCCGGCCGCTGGTCCCCGCCGCCGGCCGGGGAATCCTGGTCGCACTGGCCGCCGTGATGTGGCTCGTGCTCGCGGCGGGCACCACGGTGACCGGCGCCGGCCCGCACAGCGGCGACATCAACACCCACCGCCTCGACGCCCCGGTGGAGGCGCTCGCCCAGGTCCACGGCGGGCTGCTGGTGCTGTACCTGCTGCTGCTCGCGGTGTTCGGCCTCCAGCTGCTGCGCGTCGGCGCTCCGAAGAGCCTCTGGCAGCACTACACCTGGGTCTGGGTGGTCGCGCTCGCGCAGGGCGGCCTCGGTTCGCTGCAGTACGCGCTGGGCGTGCCGGAGGCCATGGTGTCGTTCCACGTCCTCGGCGCGATGGCGGTCATCATCGCGACGGCGTCGCTGTGGACGGCGAGCCGTGATCGCGGCCCGGTGAAGTCGCTGACAGCGGCGCCGCGGGAGCTCACCGCCGCCTGACGGCAACGCGGGCTTCACTCCGCGTCGGCGTGCGTGCCCCGGTCGTGTATTACTGTTCGCGACATGACCTCGCGCACCGCGCCCAAGCCGCTGATCTCCCACCGCCGCGGCACCGGCGAGATGATCGTGCTCAAGACCTTCCTGCTGGTGCCGTTCGTGGCACTCCTCGTCGCCGTCCCGCTGGTCTGGGGCTGGGGCATGTCCTGGGTCGACCTGATCCTCGCGGCGGCGTTCTACGTGTTCGCCACCCTCGGGGTGACCGTCGGCTTCCACCGCTACTTCACCCACGGCGCGTTCAAGGCCAACCGGCCGCTGCGGGTGGTACTGGCCATCGCGGGCAGCATGGCGGTGCAGGGCTCGGTGATCTTCTGGGTGGCCAGCCACCGCCGCCACCACGCGTTCGCCGACCGCGAGGGCGACCCGCACTCGCCGTGGCTGTTCGGCACCTCCCCGTCAGCGCTGCTGCGCGGCTTCTGGCACGCGCACATGGGCTGGATGTTCGGCCGCGAGGTGACCAACGCGGACCGCTTCGCCCCGGACCTGGTGGCGGACCCGGACGTGCGCTGGGTGAACCGCTACTTCTGGCTGTGGATCACCCTGAGCATGGCCCTCCCGGCCATCCTGGGCGGCTTGATCACGTGGTCCTGGTGGGGCGTGGTGACGGCGTTCTTCTGGGCGGGACTGGTGCGGATCGCGTTCCTCCACCACGTGACGTGGTCGGTCAACTCGGTGTGCCACCTGATCGGCGAGCGCCCGTTCGCGAGCCGCGACAAGGCGGCGAACTTCTGGCCGCTGGCCCTGCTGTCGATGGGCGAGTCCTGGCACAACTCCCACCACGCAGACCCGACGTGCGCGCGCCACGGGGTGCTGCGCGGACAGGTCGACGTGTCGGCGCGGGTGATCTGGGCCTTCGAGCGGCTCGGCTGGGCGACCGATGTGCGGTGGCCGCGGGCGGATCGGCTGGCCGCGAAGCGGGCACAGGCGAGCTCCTAGCAAAGAGATTCGAGGGCCCCGCCCCATCCTAACGGGCCATCAGTTACTCGAATGAGAAAGTGAAGCGCCCGATCGTGTCGACCGCCGGTCTGTACCGTGAGTCAACTTTCTTACAGCGAAGGAGACTCACGGTGAGCCAGGGCAACAGCCATCAGCCGAAAACGCCGAAAACGCGCGTGAAAGCGGCCGTGCTGGCCATGACGGCGATCGGGGCGATCGTCATTCACGCACCGGATGCCGCGGCAACGCCCACCCCGACGACGGCGACCCCGGCTACGGTCGTCGTCGCGCCGGTCATCGTCGCACCCGCCGCCCAACAAGCAAACACCACGCCAGTAAAAACGAATTCCCCCACAGCTCGCGGCGGCGGCGGGAACACGGGCAACAACTAGATCTCGGCACCTGACCCGCTCGCCGGCGAAAGAGCAGGAATGGATCCCTGTGACCGAACCAGCTTCGGTCACGGGGATTTCCATCGGAAAGCTATTCCGTAGCACTCCCGCGGGTGGCACCCGCCAATAAAGGTGTGTCGGACGAAACCGTCCTCGACGGCGAGCTGGTGTGGATCACCGTCCGGCGGCCGGCACCTTCGTTCGTATTCGGTTTGCTCCGCGTACCACCAGCAAACTTCGGGAACATCTTTCTCGTCGAAGACAATCTGAACGGTCAAGCCGGCGACCGGCCGACCGTCCGGAGCGCACACTCCGGGCGCGATGCCGTGATGGTCGACGTCGACGTTGATCCACTCGCGCGCCTCGGCGAGCTCCCCGTCGAGCGCCTCGGACACGAAGGCGTACCGCTCGTCCTGACGAAGCGGACGACGGAAGCGCAGCCGGGCGCGCACGGGGTCGCCTGGCTGCACGCCAGGTGAAGTGACCACCCGGCAGGCCCAAAGCGCCGTCACCGGGATCTCTTCCGGTTCGTGCGTCCAACCGGTCAGCGCGTGCACGTCGTAGCCGTCGACGCCGTCTTCGCAGGCGATGATGTCACGTTCCGTGATGCGGCGCCGCGCCGTTCGGCGGTGCATCACCACCGTGACGAGCATGCGCTCCACGAAGACCGGCTGCGCCCCTTTGGAAGCCGCTCGAGCCCGCCAGCCGCCGCGTTCGTCGCTCGCGACCGCCACCACCGCCCGCCCGACGTCGATGTAGAACCGCCAGCCCTGCTCGTCGAGCGAGACGAGCTTCTCCGCCAGGCTGCCGGCCAGGTCGACGACCGCCCGCCGCCAGGCCTTGTGCATCGGGGTGGTGGTGCTGGGTGGCGGATCGCCGAAGACGCCCCGCAGCCGCATCAGTTGCTTGAAGCGGTCGTCCAGCGTCGGCTTCCAGGTGGTTTCCCCGGGCGCGGGCGGAATCCGAAAGGCCGCCATCAGTGTGTTGCGACGGCGGGAGTCCCCTGCCGAGCCGAGCTTGCCGATCTCGTCGGCAATCAGGCCCAGCACGGCGAAGGCTCGCAATTCGGGCGTCTCGACGGACAACACCGCCGACGGCGCCACCAACGAGCAGAGCGCAGCGGCCGACTTGCTCGCCGGTTCATCGATCGCGTACCGGAGAAACCGGAGCGGTTCCCCCTCCTTGCGGGTCGCCAGCCAGCGCAGCGCGTCCTCGATCACCACGGGTGAAGCCACCTCGTGGACGCGCTCTCGGTCCGTCCTGATGGTCACGGCACCCTCCACCGACAATGATCGACAATTCCCCGGCAAGCCCGGACAACGGCGAGATCGGCAGCGACAGCCCTGCGGCGACGAGAAACTCGCCGCGAAAACAAAAGATCATTTCCGGTCCGCTCGGCCACCGGTCACCATTACCACAAGGCGTACTAGTACACCATCAAGAGGGGTAGAACAATGACCAAGGACGTAATCGGCAGATCGGATAGGTCGTCCCCCCACCGGGACGACGGCCGCGGATTACGCGAATTGATCAAAGCCGGCCTGGCCGGGATCGGCGGGCTTTACCTGGTCACCGGTTCGCTGGCCGTGACCGCGGTCGGAGCGGTCGTAGCGCTCGTCCTGGTGGCCATGCAAGTGCGCCAAGGAAGCTAACCGAGTGAGCCGCAACCGGTCAGTGCTCGTGTGAGCGCCGTGCAGTTCGAGATCGTCCTGGCCTTGAGGGTGGCGCCGGCTGACTCGATCAGCTGCCGGGCCCGTTCGGAGCAGGGACTGCCCGGGCGCGGGGTGCGGTCGCGGGATGGCGGCCGCACTCACTCCGTCAGGCCAGTTGCTGCCGCACCGCCGAAGCGAACCGCATCGCCGCGCTCGGGTCCGTGTGGCGGAAGCCCAGGGTCGGCTCCGTCAGCTCCAGCTCCAGCAGCAACGGCTTGCCGTCCGCCCCGCGCACCACGTCCACCCGCGCGTACAGCAGCTCGGCCCGCAGGATCCCCAGCAAAGCCGATGCCGCGTCCAGGACGTCCTCCGCCAAGGCCACCGCGTCGGAGGGCGGCTCGGCCTTGGCCAGCGTTTCGGCGAGGTACAGCCCGGCGGAGTCCATTGTGGATCCCAGCATCGCGCCCTTCGCGAACGTGTGCGAGTACAGCCCGCCCAGGTACACCAGCGCCAGCTCGCCCTCGGCGTCCACACTGGACTGGTAAGGCTGGATCAGTGCCGTGTGGCCTTCCGCATGCAAGGCGGCCACGTGCGAAGTAGCGTCCGCCCCGGCCGCGAACCGGGCCACGCCCCGGGAACCCGCGCCCACCGACGGCTTCACCACGAAGTCCGCCGAAGGGAACCGGGCCGCGTCGCCGGGCGAGACCAGCGAGGTGGGCACCACCGCCAGACCCGCGTCGAGCAGCTCCACCAGGTACGACTTGTCCGAATTCCACCGGACCACCTCGGCCGGGTTGAACAGCGCGGGTACCGACTCGCACCAGTCCAGGAACTCCGCCCGGCGATCCGGGTAGTCCCAGGTCGCGCGCAGGATCACTGCGTCCGCCGCGGAAAAGTCGAACCCCGAGTCCCACGGCGCCCACGACACCGAAAACCCCAGTGCCGACAAAGCCGGCACCACGGCGTCGTCGTCGCCGTCACCCGAAGGGAGCTCCGCGCAGCTGACCAGGACCGCGGCGGGGCTCACCGGCCCGCCATCTTGCGGCGGTGCTCCGGGCCGATCTTCGTCTGGTTGACCGTCTCCGCGTCCCACGTCGCCGCTTCGAGGTCCTCGACGGCCTCGATCAGGGCCTCGCCGGTCGCCACCGAAGGCACCACGACGTCACCCAGGGCGCCGTCGGCCCCGACGAGCACGACGCGGGCGCCCGCCCGGCCGATGTTCTCCACCACCGCGCGGGACGGCTTGCCGTGCGCCTTCACGAACTTGCGCGCCGCTCCAAGCTGCGCGCCGGACGGCGGAACGACCTTCTCTTCCGAATCCGAATCAGCCACGCCCGAACCATAGCCAACAACCCGCCGGAACGCGGAACAGCGTGGCCTCGGCCATAGTTGCACCCGGGAGAACCCGACCCGAGGAGGACCCATGCCCACCGCAGTGCAGGTGACGAAGACCGGTGGCCCGGAAGTGCTCGAACCGGCCGAAGTGGACGTCCGCGCCCCGCAGGCCGGCGAACTGCTGGTCGACGTCGCCGCGGCCGGCGTCAACTACATCGACACCTACCAGCGGCAGGGCCTCTACCCGATGGAGCTGCCGGTCGTGCTCGGCCTCGAAGGCGCCGGCACGGTCGTGGAGGCGGGGGCGGAGACCGGCTTCGCGCCCGGTGACCGCGTCGCCTGGCAGGGGTCGATCGGCAGCTACGCGGACCGCAAGCTCGTCCCGGCGTCGGTCGCGGTGCGAGTCCCCGAAGGCGTCTCCCTGGAGACCGCGGCCGCGACCATGCTGCAGGGCATCACCGCGCACTACCTGGTCGCCTCCACCTTCGAGGTCAAGCCGGGGCACGCCGTGCTGGTGCACGCGGCCGCCGGCGGTGTCGGCCTGCTTCTCGTGCAGCTGGCGAAGGCGCGCGGAGCCCGCGTCATCGGCACTGTGTCGACCGAGGAGAAGGAGAAGCTCGCCCGCGAAGCCGGTGCCGACGAGGTGATCCGCTACGACCGCGAAGACTTCGCGAAGATCACCCGCGAACTGACCGGCGGCGAGGGTGCCGACGTCGTCTACGACGGCGTCGGCAAGGACACCGTCGACGGCAGCCTGGCCAGCCTGAAGGTCCGCGGTCTGCTCGCGCTGTTCGGCGCCTCCAGCGGCCCGGTGCCGCCGCTGGACCCGCAACGCCTCAACTCCGGCGGCTCGCTGTACCTGACCCGCCCGACGTCCGTGCACTACACGCGCACGCGCGAGGAGATCGACTGGCGGTCGAAGGAGCTGTTCGACGCCATCCTCGCCGGTCAGCTGAACGTCCGCATCGGCGGCAAGTACCCCCTGGCCGACGCCCGCAAGGCTCACGAGGACCTGCAGGCCCGCCGCACCACCGGCAAGCTCCTGCTCATCCCCTGACAGCCGGAGGCCGCCGCGGGGGTTCCCCGCGGCGGCCTTCACCCACGTCAGGCGGCGGAAACGGAAACCGCGTCGGTGACGAACACGAGCGTCTCGTTCGGCTTGATGCCGGTGCCGCCCTCGCCGTAGGCCAGGTCCGGCGGGATGATCAGCAGCCGGCGGCCGCCCTGCTTGATGCCCACCAGGCCCTGGTCCCAGCCCGGGATGACCTTGCCGGCGCCGAGGGCGAGGGCGAACGGCTTCTGGCCGAACGAGCTGTCGAGCACCTGCTTGTCCGACCACGTCACCAGGTGGTAGTTCATTTGGAGCTGCTGCCCGGCCTTCGCGCCCTCGCCGGTGCCCTCGGACAGGTCCTTGGTGATCAGCTTCTTCGGCGGGTCGCAGTCGTCCGGGATGGTGATTTCCGGCTTTTCGCCGAACTTCCCCGTCGTCTTGATGTCGTCGGCGGTGCACTCGCGGCCCTTGCTCTGGGTCGCCGGCGCGGCGCTGGACGGCGGTGCGGCCGGCCCCGGCGGGGCCGCCGTCTCGGCCTTGGGGGCCTGGCCGCACGCGGCCAGCGACAGCGCCGCCGCGGCGACGACCACGATCTTCCCGATGTTCTGCATGCCGGGCACCCTAGCCAAGCACGGAGAGTGCCGGCACCTCGTCACCGGTGGAAACCACGCCGAGCCGCCGGGTCGCCCGCGTCAGGGCCACGTACAGGTCGTTGAGCCCCCGCGGCGAACCCGCGACGACCTCGTCCGGTGCGACCAGCACCACGGAGTCGAACTCCAGGCCCTTCGAGCGCTCCACCGTCAGCACGCTCAGCCGTTCGTCGTGCGAGCCGAGCAGTGCGGAGACCGCGGAAAACCGGCTCGCGGGCACCAGGACCGCCACCGTGCCACCATCCACTTCGGACAGCTCACGCGCCACCAGCTCCGGCAGCGAAGCACGGAGGTCGGCCGAGCGCACCGACCAGGGCGGGACACCGGTCTCCCGCACCGAAGACGGCACCGACAGGCCGGGAGAAACCTCCGCGAGCACCCGCGCCGCGACCGCCATGATCTCGGCGGGCGTGCGGTAGTTCACGGTCAGCTCTTCGAGGCGCCACCGATCCTCCACGTATGGCGAGAGCACCTCGCCCCACGACCGCGCGCCGCCGGCCGCGCCGGTCTGGGCCACGTCCCCGACCAGCGTCATCGAGCGGTTCGGCGACCGCCGCATCAGCAGCCGCCAGTCCATCGCCGACAGCTCCTGGGCCTCGTCGACGATCACGTGCCCGAACGTCCAGGTCCGGTCCTGCGCGGCCCGCTGGGCGGCGGTCAGCTCGCTGCGCGCCTGCTGGCGTTCGGCGAACAGCTCGGCGTCGAGGACGTCGGAGACGCGCAGCAGCTCCTCGTCGATGATCTCCTCGTCCTGTTCGAGGATGTCGAGCACGCCCTCGGCGTACGCGCGCTGCTCGCGCTCACGGCGTTTGCGCTCGACGCGGGCCTCGGTGTCGTCGACGCCGATCAGCTCGGCCAGCTCGTCGAGCAGCGGCACGTCGGCCGGCGTCCACTTCGCGTCGCGGCCGCTCTCCAGCAACCCGCGGTCCTCCTCCGTCAGCAGCTTCCCGGCCGCGCGGGAGAGGCGTTCGCGGTCGGCGAACAGGTCGTCGAGGACGCCTTCCGGGGTCAGTACCGGCCAGAGTTCGTCGAGGGCCGCGGCGACGTTTTCGTCCGCGGCCAGCTCGGCGCGGATGTCCGCCAGGTCCTGGCCGTCGAGGAGGTCGTCCCCCAGCTTCCGCGCGGCCTGGCGGGTCAGCGCGTCGAGGACGTCGGAGACGAACAGGCGCCGGGCCGGGTTGTGCGGCCGCCGCGAGCGGCGGGCCCGGGTGCGGGCGTCGGTGCACGTCTTGCGGTCGAGCTTGAGGACGTCGTGCTCGTACTCGATCTCCAGCACCGGCTCGGGCACGCGCTGGCGGTCGCGGACGGCGTTGGCGAGCACCTCGGCCAGCACGAGCCGCCCCTTGACCTCGGTCGTTTCGCGCGGCTCGGCACCGTCGGCGGTCAGGCCCGGGTAGAGCTGGCCGATGGTGGCGAGGAGCACGCCGGTCTCGCCCAGCGACGGCAGCACCTGGCCGATGTAGCGCAGGAACGTGCTGTTCGGGCCCACGACGAGCACGCCGCGGGTGGTGAGCTGCTGGCGGTGCGTGTAGAGCAGGTAGGCCGCGCGGTGCAGCGCGACGGCGGTCTTGCCGGTGCCCGGGCCGCCCTGGACGACCATGACGCCGCCCAGCGGGGCGCGGATGATGCGGTCCTGCTCGGCCTGGATGGTCGCGACGATGTCGCTCATCTCGCCCGTGCGGCGTTGCTCCAGCGCGGCCAGCAGCGCGGCTTCGCCGGCCAGCCCGAGGTCCTGGCCCTGGTCGGCGGCGGTGAGGTCGAGGATCTCGTCGTCGAGGCCGGTGACCTTGCGGCTCAGCGAGCGCAGGTGCCGTCGCCGGCGCACCCCTTCGGGTGACGCGGCGGTGGCCAGGTAGAACGGCCGTGCGACGGGCGCGCGCCAGTCGACGAGCAGCGGCCGGTAGTCGTCGTCCTCGTCGAACAGCCCGAGCCTGCCGATGTAGGTCGTCTCTTCGGCGCTCTCGGGGACGAAGTCGAGCCGCCCGAAGGCCAGCCCCTGCTCGACGGAACCGAGCTGGGCGAGCCGGTCGGTGTAGAGGGTCGTGGCGACGTCGCGCTCGGTGCGGGCCTGCGGGGTGCCGCCGGTCTGCCGCAGCGTCTCGTCGAGACGGCGCTGGGCTTCGAGGCGCTCGGCGTCGAGCTTCGTGTAGAGGGTGGTGACGTACGCCTGCTCGCGGGCGAGCTCGGCGGAGAAGTCGTCCGGGGAGACGGACAAGAGCATCCTGCTTTCGCCTCAAGGAAAAGGGCCGGACAAGTCTAACGGCGACCGCCGCGGGATCATTCCGCGCCGAGAGCGCAGTACGGGGACACCTCGGCGGGCGGGACGACCGCGGGCACCTCCCGCTCCCCCGGTTCGCACGACACGCTCGCCGGGGACAGCTGCTCGCCACCGGTGATCCGGCCGACGGCGTCGCGGAAGATCGCCGCGGCTCCGCGGCTGGTCAGCGCCCAGCAGTTCGCCGAACGGTAACGCACCCCACCGGGTACGACGGTGGCGGTCACGGGGGTGTAGCCGCCCAGGCTCTCCGGCACGAGCCAGCTGACCGGGCCGAGCGTGGGCCGGTCGAGGACGACCCCGATCCGCTGTCCCGGCGTGAGCAGCGGCACCTCGACGGTCCGGGAGCCGGCCGTCACGGGGATGCGGTAGGCGGCCAGGGTGCTGGTGTTCTCCAGCACGGCGGCGCCCGGTCCCTGTTCGGCGACGCGGACGGCGCCGCCGTCGGGGGCCGGCCCCGGCAGGGCCGTGATCCGGGCCGGGATGGCGCAGCCGCCGGTGAGCAGGCTCTCGTCGAGGGCCGGCAGCTTCCCGCGGCCGAGGAGGACCAGCAGGCCGAGGACGACGACCGCGGCGACCGCGGTCCCGATCCGTCTCAGAACGGCAGGCCGAGGGTCGGCAGGCCGATCGCCGAGTCGACGGCCAGTGCCACGAACACGATCATCAGGTACGTGTTCGACCGGTGGAACAGCGCCATCGGCTTGGTCTCTTCACCCCGCCGCACCGCCGCCTGCAGGCTGTGCGCGTAGAAGAGGAACCAGCCGCCCGCCAGGATGGCGAACGTGCCGTACAGCCAGGACGTCACCGGGAGCAGCAGCAGCGTCCACGCCACCATCACCCACGAGTAGATGACGATCTGGCGGGCGACGTGCTGGGCGGTGGCGACCACCGGCAGCATCGGGACACCCGCGCGCTCGTAGTCGTCGCGGTACTTCATACCCAGCGCCCACGTGTGCGGCGGGGTCCAGAAGAAGATCACGCCGAACATCACGAACGCCGGCCACTGCACCGTGCCGGTGACGGCGGCCCAGCCGATCACGACCGGCATGCAGCCCGCCGCGCCGCCCCAGACCACGTTCTGTGACGTGCGCCGCTTGAGGCCGAGCGTGTAGACGAAGATGTAGAAGAGGATCGTCGCGATCGCCAGGATCGCCGAGAGCAGGTTCACCGTGAGGTAGAGCACGACGGCCGAGGCGACGCCCATCACGAGACCGAAGATCAGCGCGCCCCGGCGGGGTACCGAGTCCTTCACCAGGGGGCGGCGCTTGGTGCGGTTCATCACCTTGTCGATGTCCGCGTCGATCACGCAGTTGAGCGCGTTCGCGCTGCCCGCGGCCATCGTCCCGCCGACCAGCGTGGCCAGGACCAGCCACGGCGAGGGGATCTGACGGCCGGCGAGGAACATCGCCGGGATGGTGGTCACCAGCAGGAGCTCGATCACCCGCGGCTTCGCCAGCGCGGCGTAGGCGCCGACGAGTCGACGCAGGCTTCGCCGGTCACCCTGCGGTCGTTCACCGGTCGGGTGCACGGCGCTGGTGTCGTCACTGCGTCCGTGCGCAGCGTTCACCAACGACATTTCACTCCCTGCGTCAGGTTCGGGCGGGCAAGTCCGGGTAGGCAGTGGTGGTGCCGCGCAAACCTGCCGAACTGAACCCTCGAACGATGTTAGACGTGGTGAATCCCGTGGGTGATCGCGGGTCCTCGACCGGCCCAAGCACTAGGCTGGCCGCCACGGACCGCGATTGCCCCTGCGCATGGCCGCGAGCAGGAATATCGTCCCTTCGGGATCGATTGAGATAAGTAAGCGCGCGCATGGGTAACCGGAACGAGGAAGACCAGCCGCAACCATCATGACCGGGAGTTGGAGTTCAGTGTCCGAAACCGCCACTACCAGCGAGAACAACCCACTCCTCCGGCGCAACACGCCCGCCGACTGGACCGACACCGACACCCGCGCCGTGGACACCGTCCGGGTGCTCGCCGCGGACGCGGTCGAAAACTGTGGCAGCGGCCACCCCGGCACCGCGATGAGCCTGGCGCCGCTGGCCTACACGCTGTTCCAGCGCACCATGCGGCACGACCCGAACGACCAGCACTGGCCGGCCCGCGACCGCTTCATCCTGTCGGCGGGTCACTCCAGCCTGACCCTCTACATCCAGCTGTTCCTCGCCGGCTACGGCCTCGAGCTCGAGGACCTCAAGCAGCTGCGCAAGTGGGGCTCGAAGACCCCCGGCCACCCCGAGTACCGCCACACCGACGGTGTCGAGACCACGACCGGCCCGCTGGGGCAGGGCCTGGCGAACGGCGTGGGCATGGCGATGGCCGCCCGCCGCGAGCGCGGCCTGCTCGACCCGGACGCGGCGCCCGGCGAGAGCATCTTCGACCACCACATCTACGTGATCGCCTCCGACGGCGACATCGAAGAAGGCGTCACCTCGGAGGCCTCGTCCATCGCGGGCCGCCAGGAGCTCGGGAACCTGATCGTCTTCTACGACGACAACAAGATCTCGATCGAGGACGACACCAACATCGCGCTGTCCGAGGACACCGTGAAGCGCTACGAGGCCTACGGGTGGCACACCCAGGTCGTCGAGGGCGGCGAGGACGTCGTCGCGATCGAGGAGGCCATCGAGGCCGCCAAGGCCGAGACGCAGCGGCCGTCGTTCATCGCGCTGCGGACCGTGATCGGCTACCCGGCGCCCAAGAAGATGGGCACCGGCAAGGCGCACGGCGCCGCGCTGGGCGGCGAAGAGGTCGCCGCGGTGAAGAAGATCCTCGGCTTCGACCCGGAGCAGTCGTTCCAGGTCGAGGACGACGTGCTCAAGCACACCCGCCAGGCCGCCGAGCGCGGCCGGGTGGCGCACGCCGAATGGACCGAGAAGTACGACGCGTGGGCCCAGGCCAACCCGGAGCGCAAGAAGCTGGGCGACCGGATGGCCACCCGCACCCTGCCCGAGGGCTTCGCCGACAACCTGCCGAAGTGGGAGCCGGACGCCAAGGGCATCGCCACCCGCAAGGCCTCCGGTGAGGTGCTGAACGCCCTCGCCGAGCCGCTGCCGGAGCTGTGGGGCGGGTCGGCCGACCTGGCCGAGAGCAACAACACGACGATGAAGGGCGCCGACTCGTTCGGGCCCGAGAAGGCCGCCACGGACATGTGGCAGGCCACGCCCTACGGCCGGACGCTGCACTTCGGCGTCCGCGAGCACGCCATGGGCTCGATCCTCAACGGGATCGCGCTGCACGGCGGCACCCGTCCGTACGGCGCGACGTTCCTCATCTTCTCCGACTACATGCGCCCGCCGGTCCGGCTGGCCGCGCTGATGAAGGCGCCGGTCACCTACGTGTGGACGCACGACTCGATCGGTCTCGGCGAGGACGGCCCGACGCACCAGCCGATCGAGCAGCTCTCCGCGCTGCGCGCGATCCCGGGTCTCAACGTCGTCCGCCCGGCGGACGCCAACGAGACCGCGTACGCGTGGAAGGCCGTCCTGGAGGACATCCACCACCCGTCCGGCCTGGCGCTGACCCGCCAGAACGTGCCGGTGCTCGAGGGCACCAGCGCCGAAGGCGTCGCGAAGGGCGGGTACGTCCTGGCCGACGTGGATGACGCTGTCGGCACCCCGGACGTGATCCTGATGGCCACCGGCTCCGAGGTGCAGCTCGCCGTCGAGGCGAAGAAGACCCTCGAGGCCGACGGCGTCAAGGCGCGCGTCGTCTCGATGCCGTGCGTCGAGTGGTTCGACGCGCAGGACGCGGCCTACCGCGAATCCGTCATCCCGGCCGCCGTGAAGGCCCGCGTGTCCGTCGAAGCGGGCGTCGCGCAGTCGTGGCACCGCTTCACCGGTGACGCCGGGGTGAACGTTTCGATCGAGCACTTCGGCGCCTCCGCCGATGCCGCCACACTGTTCCGTGAGTTCGGGTTCACCGCGGAAGCAGTCGTCGAGGCCGCCCGTCGCTCGATCCAGAACACCAAGAATTCCTGAAGGGGATGACAGTAATGAGCAACGACAAGCTCGCGGCACTGTCCGAGGCCGGTGTATCGATCTGGCTGGACGACCTCTCGCGTGAACGCCTGAACACCGGCAACCTGGCGGACCTGATCCGCGACAAGCACGTCGTCGGCGTGACGACGAACCCGACGATCTTCGCGAACGCGATGTCGAAGGGTGACGCCTACGACGAGCGCACCCGGGAGCTCGCGGCCCAGGGCGCCGACGTCGAGGCGACGATCCGGGACCTGACGACGACCGACGTGCGCAACGCCGCAGACCTGTTCCGCGACGTCTACACCGCCACGAACGGCGTCGACGGCCGGGTCTCGATCGAGGTCGACCCGCGCCTGGCCAAGGACTCCGACAAGACGGTGGTCGAGGCGCAGGACCTGTGGAAGACCGTGGACCGGCCGAACGTGCTGATCAAGATCCCGGCCACGGAAGAGGGCCTGCCGGCGATCACGAAGACCCTGGCCGAGGGCATCAGCGTCAACGTCACGCTGATCTTCTCCGTCGAGCGCTACAAGAAGGTCATCGAGGCCTACTTCGCGGGCCTGGAGCAGGCGAAGGCCAACGGCCACGACCTGCGCGGCATCCACTCCGTCGCGTCGTTCTTCGTCTCCCGCGTGGACACCGAGATCGACAAGCGGCTCGAAGCGATCGGCACCGACGAGGCCAAGGCGCTTCGCGGCAAGGCCGCCGTCGCCAACGCCCGCCTCGCCTACGTGGCCTTCGAGGAGCTGTTCGCTTCGGACCGCTGGAAGGCCCTCGCGGCCGACGGCGCGAACGCGCAGCGGCCCCTGTGGGCCTCGACCGGCGTGAAGAACCCGGACTACTCCCCCACGCTCTACGTCGACGACCTCGTGGTGAAGAACACCGTCAACACGATGCCGGAGAAGACCCTCGACGCCGTCGCCGAGCACGCCGATCTCCAGGGCGACCGGGTCAGCGGCCACGGCAAGGACGCGCAGGAGGTCTTCGACAAGCTCGAGGCCGTCGGCATCGACATCACCGACGTGTTCCTGGTGCTGGAGAACGAAGGCGTCGAGAAGTTCGAGAAGTCCTGGACGGAACTGCTCGAGACCGTCAAGGGCCAGCTCGAGAGCGCGAAGGGCTGAAGCACGACATGACGACAGGGGAAAAGACCGGCGTCGAGATCGTGGACGCCACACTGGCGGAGCGTGCTGCGCCCCTGGTCGAGCGGCTGGTCACCGACCAGGCCGCGTCGAAGCTGGCGGCGCAGGACGCCACGCTCTGGGGGCCGGACGCCGAATCCGAGGCGTCGATCCGGCTGTCGTGGACGACGCTGCACAAGTCGTCCCGGCCGCTGATCGGCGAGATCGAGGCGCTGCGGACCGAACTGCGCTCCGAAGGTGTCGACCGGGTGGTGCTCGCCGGCATGGGCGGCTCGTCGCTCGCACCGGAGGTCATCACCGGCACCGACGACGTCGCGCTGACCGTGCTCGACACCACCGACCCGGGCCAGGTCGCCGACGCACTCGCCGGTGACCTCGAGCGCACCGTGATCGTGGTGTCGTCGAAGTCGGGCGGCACCGTCGAGACGGACAGCCACCGGCGGATCTTCGCGAAGGCGTTCACCGACGCGGGAATCGATGCGGCACGGCGGATCGTGGTCGTCACCGACCCGGGCTCGCCGTTCCAGGAGCTGTCCGAAAAGGAGGGTTACCGCAAGGTCTTCCTCGCCGACCCGCACGTCGGCGGCCGCTACTCGGCGCTGACCGCGTTCGGGCTCGTCCCGGCCGGCCTCGCCGGCGCGGACGTCGCCCGCCTGCTCGACCAGGCCGCCTCGGTGGCCGAGGAGCTGGCCGCGGACTCGGCCGACAACCCGGGGGTCAAGCTGGCCGCCGCGTGGGCCGCCGCGCACGAAGCGGGCGCGGAGAAGGTCGTGCTGGCCGACTCCGGTTCCGGCATCAAGGGCTTCCCGGACTGGGCCGAGCAGCTGATCGCCGAGTCCACCGGCAAGCAGGGCACCGGGTTGCTGCCGGTCGCCGTCGAAAGCACCGAGGCGCCCGGCTTCGCCGACGCGAAGTCGGACGCCACGGCGGTCGCCGTCGGCCCGGCGAAGGGCGCGGCGAAGATCGCCGTCACCGGCTCGCTCGGCGCGCAGCTCCTGCTCTGGGAGTTCGCGACGGCGCTGGCCGGCCGGCTGCTCGGGATCAACCCGTTCGACCAGCCCGACGTCGAGACGGCGAAGAAGGCGGCGCGTGCGCTGCTGGACGACCCGGAGAAGCTGAAGGGCGGCGAGACGGCGTCCAATGTGGACGGTCCGGTCGAGATCTTCGGCAGCGACGGCGTGTCCACCGACGGCAGCCTGACCGACGTGCTCCGCGCGCTCTTCGCTTCGACGCCGGACGCGGGCTACATCGCGGTGCAGGCCTACCTCGACCGCCTCGACGACGCGTCGACCGCGTTGCTACGCCCCGAGATCGCCAAGCGCACCGGGAAGCAGACGACGTTCGGCTGGGGACCGCGGTTCCTGCACTCCACCGGCCAGTACCACAAGGGCGGCCACCAGAACGGCGTGTTCCTGCAGCTCACCGGCGCCGTCGAGCAGGACCTCGACGTGCCGGACCGGCCGTACACGCTGGGTCAGCTGCAGCACGCCCAGGCCCTCGGCGACGGGCAGGTGCTCGCCGAGCACGGCCGCCCGGTGCTGCGCCTGCACCTGACCGACCGGGCCGCCGGGCTCGCGGCCGTCGTCCGCGCGGTACAGGAGGCCGGCGCATGACCTGGAGCAACCCCCTTCGCGATCCGCGGGACAAGCGGCTCCCGCGGATCGCCGGGCCGTCCAGCCTGGTGATCTTCGGCGTCACCGGCGACCTGGCCCGCAAGAAGCTGATGCCCGCCATCTACGACCTGGCCAACCGCGGCCTGCTGCCCGCGGGCTTCTCGCTCGTCGGGTTCGCCCGCCGCGACTGGGAGCACCAGGACTTCGGCGAGCTCGTGCACGACTCGGTCAAGGAGCACGCGCGGACGCCGTTCAAGGAGTCGGTGTGGAACCGGCTCGCCGAAGGCATCCGGTTCGTCCAGGGCACCTTCGACGACGACGACGCCTTCGACCGGCTCGCGCAGACGGTCCGCGACCTCGACCACGAACGCGGCACCGGCGGCAACACCGCGTTCTACCTGTCGATCCCGCCCGGCGCGTTCCCGGTGGTGACCAAGCAGCTGGCCCGCTCCGGGCTGGCGAACGCCGACGAGAACACCTGGCGGCGCGTCGTCATCGAGAAGCCCTTCGGGCACGACCTGAAGAGCGCCGAAGAGCTCAACGCGATCGTCAACGACGTCTTCCCCGAGGAGTCGGTGTTCCGCATCGACCACTACCTCGGCAAGGAGACGGTGCAGAACATCCTGGCGCTGCGCTTCGCGAACCAGCTGTTCGAGCCGATCTGGAACGCCAACTACGTCGACCACGTGCAGATCACCATGGCCGAGGACATCGGCCTCGGCGGCCGCGCGGGGTACTACGACGGCATCGGCGCCGCCCGGGACGTCATCCAGAACCACCTGCTGCAGCTGCTGGCCTTCACCGCGATGGAGGAGCCGCTGTCGTTCGACCCGCGAGCCCTGCGCGCGGAGAAGATCAAGGTGCTCTCGGGCACCAAGCCGCTCGGCCCGCTGAGCAAGACCACCGCGCGCGGCCAGTACGCGGGCGGCTGGCAGGGCGGCACGAAGGTGCCCGGCCTGCTGCAGGAAGAGGGCTTCGCGAAGGACTCGAAGACCGAGACCTACGCCGCGGTGACCCTGGAGGTGCAGAGCCGCCGCTGGGCCGGGGTGCCGTTCTACCTGCGCACCGGCAAGCGGCTCGGCCGCCGCGTCACCGAGATCGCGATCGTGTTCAAGCGGGCGCCGCACCTGCCGTTCGACTCGACGTCGACCGAGGAGCTGGGGCAGAACGCCCTGGTCATCCGGGTCCAGCCGGACGAGGGCATCACGCTGCGGTTCGGCTCGAAGGTGCCGGGGACCACGATGGAGGTCCGCGACGTCACGATGGACTTCGGCTACGGGCACGCGTTCACCGAGTCCTCCCCCGAGGCCTACGAACGCCTGATCCTCGACGTCCTGCTGGGCGAGCCGTCGCTGTTCCCGGTGAACGAAGAGGTCGAGCTCTCCTGGAAGATCCTCGACCCGATCCTCGAGCACTGGGCCAAGGAAGGCGCGCCGGAGCAGTACGCGCCGGGTACGTGGGGGCCGCCGTCCGCCGACGAAATGCTGGAGCGCACCGGCCGGAAATGGAGGCGCCCGTGATCATCGACCTGCCGTCCACCACGACTTCGGCACTCAACAAGAAGCTGGTGGAGATCCGCGAACAGGGCGGCCAAGTCGCGCTCGGGCGGGTCTTGACGCTGGTGATCGTGGCCGACGACGACGCCAACCTCGAAGAGGCCATCGAAGCGGCCAACGGCGCGAGCCGCGAGCACCCGTCGCGGGTGATCGTGGTCGCCAAGGGCGCCCGCACCGCGGCGCCGCGGATCGACGGCCAGATCCGGGTCGGCGGCGACGCCGGCGCGAGCGAGGTCATCGTGCTGCGGCTCTACGGCCCGCTGGCCGCCCAGGGCCAGAGCGCGGTCGTGCCGCTGCTGCTGCCGGACGCCCCGATCGTCTGCTGGTGGCCCGGTGCCGGCCCGAAGGACCCGGACAAGGATCCGCTCGGTGAGCTGGCCCAGCGCCGGATCACCGACTCGGCCGCGGAGAAGAACCCGGTCAAGGCGCTGACCACGCGGGCGAAGGCGTACACCGAGGGCGACACCGACCTGGCCTGGACGCGGCTGACGCACTGGCGCGCCCAGCTCGTCTCGGCGCTGGACCTGCCGCCGTACGAGAAGATCACCGGTGCGACCGTGACCGGCGAGGCCGACTCGCCGTCGACCGAGCTGCTCGCCGCGTGGCTGGCCGAGTACCTGAAGGTGCCGGTCAAGCGGGTCAAGACCTCGGGCGCGGCCGGGATCATCTCGGTGACGCTCGATCGCCGTTCGGGCGCGGTGGAGCTGCACCGGCCGGACGGGCGCGTCGGCACGCTGACCCAGCCGGGCCAGCCGACCCGGCGGATCGCCCTGCAGCGGCGCAGCACCCAGGACTGCCTGATCGAGGAGCTCCGCCGGCTCGACCCGGACGAGGTCTACGAGGCTTCGCTGCACGGCCTCGCCAAGATCACGTCCGGCACGAACGGCAAGCCGGCCGCGCCGCCCAAGGCGGACGTCACCTCGCCGGCGGCGGCCGCGGCCGCCTCGGCTCCGGCGGGCAAGGCCGCCTCGGCTCCCGAGGGCAAGGCCGAGGGCAAGAAGAGCGCCTCATGAGCAAGACCGAGGTCGTCGTCTACGCGAACCAGGACCTCCTGGCGGCCGCCGCGGCCGCCCGGCTGGTCACGCGGCTGGTGGACGTCCAGGCGGCCAAGGGCTCGGCGTCGCTGGTGCTGACCGGCGGCGGCACGGGCATCGCGGTGCTGGCGGAGCTGCAGGCGTCCTCGGCCCGCGACGCGATCGACTGGTCCCGCCTGGACATCTACTGGGGTGACGAGCGGTTCGTCCCGGCCGATTCGGACGAGCGGAACGAGAAGCAGGCCCGCGAGGCCCTGCTCGACCACGTCCCGCTGGACCCGAAGCGGATCCACGCGATGGCCCCTTCGGACGGCGAGTTCGGCGACGACGTGGACAGCGCTGCCGCGGCGTACGCGGACGCCCTGGCGGCGAACGCGGGCCCGGAGGACCACGGCGACGTGCCGTCGTTCGACATCATGCTGCTGGGTCTCGGGGGTGAGGGGCACACCGCGTCGGTGTTCCCGGAGTCCCCGGCGGTGTACGAAACCGAACGGTCGGTGGTGGCGGTGCGCAACTGCCCCAAGCCCCCGCCGACCCGGATTTCCCTGACGCTGCCGGCGATCCGCCGGGCCCGCGACGTGTGGCTGATGACGGCGGGCGAGGCCAAGGCCGACGCCGTGGCGCTCGCGCTGGCGGGTGCGGGCGAGGTGCAGCTGCCGGTGGCCGGGGCTCGCGGGCATCGCCGGACGCTGTGGCTGCTCGACCGCACGGCGGCGGGCAAGCTGACGAAGGTTTACCAGCCGCCGACGGCTTGAGCGTTCTCTTCGAATGAAGGCCCCCTGCCGCGGCAGGGGGCCTTCATTCGTTCACGCGTCCCCGTGCCCCCGGACGGGCAGGGCGGTCACTCCGTCCGCCAGCCGCGTTCCAGCCGGGCGAAGATCTCCTCCGCCGCCCGGCGCGGGTGCTTGGCGGCCAGGATCAGCTCGCGTGCGGCCAGCGCGAACCTCGCCAGCGCCGCGCACGCCACGTCGTCCTCCGGTGCGCCGCTCTCTTCGGCGATCGCCCGGGCGAGTGTCGTCTCGTGGCGCATCCACATCCGCCTGGCGTAGTCGCGCAGCACCGGTTCACTTTCGATCAGCCGCACGAACTCGTCGCTCGGCGCGCCGTGGGACACCATCCGCAGGAGGTGCTCGCGCAGGGCGTCCACGATCGTGTGCCCCGGCGGCCGCCCGTGCACCGCGCCGACCAGGCCCGCCTCGACGTCTTCGTCCTGGTCGAAGACGAGGGCTTCCTTGCTGGGGAAGTACTTGAACAACGTCGTCACCGAGACGTCCGCGGCGTCCGCGACCTCCTTCACGCCGACCTTGGCGTAGCCGCGTTCGAGGAACAGCTCGAGCGCGGCGTCGGCGAGGGCTTTGCGCGTCTGGGCCTTCTTGCGCTCACGACGTCCGATCACTTCGGTCATGAGCAGAAGTCTAACTCACTCCAAAAGTTTAGTGATTGCATCTTTTGAGTCATTGTGTTTTCGTAGTGACATGACTTCTTCCCGTATCGCGATCGCCGGCGCCGGGCTCGGCGGACTGGCCTGCGCCCGCGTCCTGCAGCTGCACGGCCTCGACGTCACCGTCTTCGAGCAGGAACCCGCCGCCGACGCGCGGCCACAGGGCGGCACGCTCGACATGCACGCCGACACCGGCCAGATCGCGCTCCGCACGGCCGGCCTCCACGACAAGTTCCGCGAGCTCGCCCGGCCCGAAGGCCAGCAGATGCGCGCGCTCGACCCGCACAGCGCCGACGCCGTCGTCGACGAGATCCCCGCCGAAGGCGACGACTCCCGGCCCGAAATCGACCGTGGCCAGCTCCGCGGCATCCTGCTGGACTCCCTCTCCCCCGGCACCGTCCGCTGGGGGCGGCCGGTGGCGGAGGTCACCACGACCGGGGACGGCGCCCGGCTCGGGTTCGCCGACGGCGCCGTCGAGGAGTTCGCCCTGGTCGTCGGCGCCGACGGCGCGTGGTCCCGCGTCCGCCGCGCCCTCACCGGGTTGGCGCCGGAGTACAGCGGGGTCACGTTCGTCGAACTCGGCTTCGACGACGCCGACCGCCGTCACCCCGTACTGGCGGAGCTGACCGGCCAGGGCTCGATGATGACGAAGACCGGCGGCCGGGTGCTCTTCGCCCAGCGCACCAGCAACGGTCACATCCGCTGCTACGCGGCTTTCTACGCGCCCGAACCCGTGCGGCCCGGCCCCGCCGACCTGCTCGAGCGCTACGCAGGCTGGCACCCGGACCTGCTCCGGTTCCTGCGCGAGCACGACGGCGAGTTCGCGTACCGGCCGCTGTACGTCCTGCCCGTGCCGCACGCCTGGACGACGACGCCTGGGCTCACGCTGCTCGGCGACGCCGCGCACCTGATGCCACCCCTCGGGGTCGGCGCGAACCTCGCCCTGCTGGACGGCACCGAGCTGGCGACCGCACTGGCCACGGCGCCGAGCGTCGGGGACGCGGTCCGCGCGTACGAGGCGGGGATGCTCCCGCGGTCGATCGAGACCGCGAAGGCCTGCGCTTCGGGCCTGCACGACCTGCTGAGCGACGACCTCCGGTCCATGGCGGCCTGAGAACTACCGACGGGTGACCACACGTGGGTACCATGATTCCCACGATGTGGTCATCTTGGTGCACGCTGGGAAACAGCACTCGCACGCTGAGTAGCACCTATCACCGATCGACCCCCGAATGGCCTAGCCGATTGCGGAATCCGGACGCCGGAGCATCGACTCCGGGTGAAACTAACCGTCTCCGTACGCGACCTCGTTAGCATCCGCACATTTCTCTGCCGCTGCGCGTCCCGATCGGGCCCTGAGCGCCTCTCACCACCAAGTCCACAAGACGAATGGGGTCGCCAGCGATGAGTACAGAGGGACTCTCGATTCCAGGCATCTCGATCGCCGGCTCGGGGCCATCGGCCGCCGAGCGGGTCCGCAAGCGCGGGCTGAGCCTGTTCGGCTCGGTTCCCCGCCCCGCTGTGGTCACGTTCGCCATCGAGGCGGCCGCGGTCATCCTGGCCGTGCTCGACGTCTGGCTGGTCATTCCGGAGAAGGCCCAGCCGTACTCGATCTACCTGTCCGGCGCCGCCTGCCTCGCGGTGGTGTTCCGCCGGAAGTTCCCGTTCCTCGCCGTGCTCGTCGCGGTCCCCGGCTTCCTGGCCGGCTGGGCCCAGCTCGCGTCGATGATCACGCTCGGCATGCTCGCCACCCGCCGCCAGCTGCACTGGCAGACCTGGGTCGGCGCCGCGCTGGTGTGGATGTGCCGGTTCGTGCAGTGGCCGCTGGAGGACTTCGCCGAGCTGAGCTGGCGTGAGCACATCCTCGACGGCATCTACGGCGTCCTGGTCGCCGGCATGCCGATCGCGATCGGCCTGCTCATCGGCGCGCGGACCGAGGTTTCGAACAAGCTCGCCGAGCTGGCCACGAGCCGCGACCGCGAGCGCCGTTTCCACGCCGACGCCGTCCGCGCCGAGGAACGCGCCCGGCTGGCCCGCGAGATGCACGACGTCGTCTCGCACCAGATCACGCTGATCGCCATGCAGGCCGGCGCGCTGCAGGCCCAGACCACCGACGACCGGGCGATGGAGACCGCACAGGTCATCCGCATGTTGTCCAAGCGGACGCTCGAGGAGCTGCGTTCGCTGGTCAGCGTGCTGCGAGCCGGATCGGACGACGACGGCCCGCGGCCGGGCATCAACGAGCTCGACCGGCTGATCCGCACCTCCGACGTCCCGGTGCACCTGACCGTGGAGCACCTGCCGGAGGCACTGCCCAACCAGGTCTCGGCGGCGGCCTACCGGACGGTGCAGGAGTGCCTGACCAACGTCCACAAGCACGCCCCGGGCGCGACGGCGACCATCCGCATCCAGGGTGAGCACGGCGCGCTCAAGATCGAGGTCCGCAACGAGCGGGCGAACCGGCCGACGGAAGGCCTGCCTTCGGGCGGCCACGGCCTCACGGGCCTCGCCGAGCGCGCCCGCCTGCTGGGCGGAAGCTTCGAGACATCGGGAACGGAGGACGGCGGCTTCCGCGTGCGGGCCCGGTATCCGCTGGACCGCTGACCTCCGGCCCCCGGTATCCAGTTTAGTGGCGGGTACCGACGTTTCCGGATCGGACGACGCCGCGAGCGGTGGGTTCAGGGCCGTTTCGGTCCGGAATCCGCCGCTCGCGGCTCTTCCGCTCCTCGAACTGTCGGTGGCCGCCGGTAGCGTGGAATCGGGGGCTGCTCGCGTGGCCGCACGGCCTGCTCGCGTGGCTGGCCGGGGCCTGCTCGCCTGGCTTGAGGAGCTGCTCGCGTGGCCGGAAGGCCTGCTCGCGTGATCAGGAGGGGCTGCCCGCGTGCCTGAAGGGCTGCTTACCCGCCCGAGGAGCTACCAGCGGTGGATCGGGGCAGAAACTCGCGTGTCCCAGCGGGCATCGCGCCGATGCGCGGCTGAGCGAGCTTGAGCTCGGCAGCTCACCGCCGATGCCTGGTTGAGCGCGCGAAAAGCCACCTCGAGGGGGTCCGCTGCCCTCGGGGTGGCTTTTCGGTGGAACGAACGCTTAGATGATTTCCCGGCGCTTGCGCAGGCGGGCGAGCGCCTCCGCCAGGATGGCCTCGCCGTCGGCGTCGCTGCGCCGCTCCTTCACGTAGGCCAGGTGCGTCTTGTACGGCTCGGTCCGCGGCGCGGCCGGTGGGTTCTTTTCGTCCTGTCCGCCGGGGAGCCCGCAGCGGGGGCAGTCCCATTCGTCCGGGATTTCCGCGTCCATCGAGAACGACGGCTTGGCCTCGTGCCCGTTGGCACACCAGTAGGAGATGCGACGCCTCGGCGCTGACTCGCCCCGTTCCGATTCGCCCGTAGGACCAGCACCCACCCGGGTGCCCCGAATCGCGTTACCGCCAACCATGAATCCTCACACCTAGGAATCGGCGGCGCGCCCCCCAATAGGCACGCCGAATCGCTGCGCCCCGCCGCCGTGACCCGGTCGCGGCCGACGACGGAACGCCGGACGCCTCACACCTTGAGCAGCAGACCCAGGCCCACGATGCTGATCAGCCAAACCGCGCCCAGCCCCAGGGTGATGCGGTCGAGGTTCTTCTCGGCCACGCTCGACCCGGCCAGGCTCGACTGCATCCCACCGCCGAACAGCGACGACAGGCCACCGCCCCGGCCCCGGTGCAGCAGCACCGCGACCACCAGGAAGACGCTGGTGACGATCAACAGGATTTGCAGGAACAGCTTCATGTCATCCCTTGGGCTCTAGGAGAATGCAGGGGTACGGCATGGTCGTTTCCGACCACCACCGTACCCCTGGACTCGTCCACTGCTGTGTGACGGACCGGATACACAGGCTACCCGGTCGTGGCCTCGATCAGGGCAGCGGCCCGCCCGCGGCGAGTGCGCAGAGTTTCGTGAACTCCTCACCGTCGAGGCTCGCTCCGCCGACCAGGGCACCGTCGATGTTGTCGCAGGCCACCAGTTCGCCGATGTTGCCCGACTTCACCGATCCCCCGTAGAGCACCCGGACGGACGAAGCGACCTCGTCGCCGTACTTCTCCTGGAGGGTGGCGCGGATGGCCTTGCAGACCTCTTCGGCGTCCGACGACGACGCGACCTTGCCGGTGCCGATCGCCCAGACCGGCTCGTACGCGACGACCACGCCGGAGACCTGCTCGGCCTTGAGGCCCTTCAGGCCGTCGATCAGCTGCGTCGTGGTGTGGTGGATGTGCTCGCCGGCCTCGCGGACCTCGAGCTTCTCCCCGATGCAGAGGATCGGCGTGATGCCGTGCTTGAGCGCGGCCTTGACCTTCTTGTTGACCAGCTCGTCGGTCTCGGCGTGGTACTCGCGCCGCTCCGAGTGGCCGACGGTGACGAACTTGCAGCCCAGCTTGGCCAGCATCAGGCCCGAGATGTCCCCGGTGTAGGCGCCCGCATCCTGCGGTGCGATGTCCTGCGCGCCGTAGGTGAGCGACAGCTTGTCGCCGTCGACCAGGGTCTGCACGCTGCGGATGTCGGTGAACGGCGGCAGCACCGCCACGTCGACCTTCGCGTAGTACTTCTCCGGCAGCGCGAAGGCGATCTTCTGCACCAGCGCGATCGCCTCGAGGTGGTTCTGGTTCATCTTCCAGTTGCCGGCGATGAACGGCTTGCGTGCCACTAGTTCTTCTCCTCCAGAGCGGTCACGCCCGGCAGTTCCTTGCCTTCGAGGTACTCCAGCGAGGCACCGCCGCCGGTGGAGATGTGCGAGAAGCCGTCTTCGGGCAGGCCCAGCTGCCGCACCGCGGCCGCCGAGTCACCGCCGCCGACCACGGTGAACGCGTCGCTCTTCACGAGCGCCTCCGCGACGGCACGGGTGCCGCCGGAGAAGGCCTCGAACTCGAACACGCCCATCGGGCCGTTCCAGAACACGGTCTTGGCGTCGGCCAGCTTGCCGGCGAACAGCTCGCGCGTCTCCGGGCCGATGTCCAGGCCCTCACGGTCGGCCGGGATCGCGGTGGCGGCGACGACCTCGTGCTCGGCGTCGGCCGAGAACCCGGTCGCGGCGAGGACGTCGACCGGCAGCACCAGTTCGACACCGCGCTTCTCCGCCTCGGCGAGGAAGCCCTTCACCTGGTCGAGCTGGTCGGCCTGCAGCAGCGAGTTGCCGACCTCGTGGCCCTGGGCCTTGAGGAAGGTGTACGCCATGCCGCCGCCGATGAGCAGCCGGTCGACCTTGGTCAGCAGGTTCGCGATGACGCCGAGCTTGTCGGACACCTTCGCGCCGCCGAGCACGACCACGTACGGCCGCTGGACGTCGTCGGTGAGCTTCTTCAGCACGTCCAGTTCGGCCAGCACCAGGCCGCCCGCGTACGCCGGGAGCACCGAAGCGACCTCGTAGACCGAGGCCTGCTTGCGGTGGACGACGCCGAAGCCGTCGGAGACGAACGCGCCGCCCGGGACGAGCGCGCCCAGCTCGGCGGCCAGCTCGGAGCGGTCCACGGCGTCCTTGCTGGTCTCGCGGGCGTCGAAGCGCACGTTCTCCAGCAAAATGACACGACCGCCGGCCAGGCCGCCGGTCAGCGCCTTGGCGGACTCGCCGACCAGGTCACCGGCCAGCGCGACCTCGGCGCCGAGCAGCTCGGAAAGCCGCTTCGCGACGGGCGCGAGGGTGTACTTCGGGTCCGGCTCGCCCTTGGGGCGGCCGAGGTGCGCGGTGACGACGACCTTGGCGCCCGCGTCGGCGAGCTTTTTGATCGTCGGCAGGGCCGCGCGGACCCGGCCGTCGTCGGTGATGCGATCCCCGTCGAGCGGGACGTTCAGGTCGGAACGCACGAGTACGTACCGGCCCTGAACGCCCTCGCCCAGCAGGTCTTCGAGGTTCTTGACGCTCATCGGATTCAGGAGAGCTTCGAACCGACGAGCTTGACCAGGTCGGCGAGGCGGTTGGAGTAGCCCCACTCGTTGTCGTACCAGCCGACGACCTTGACCTGGTTGCCGATGACCTTGGTCAGCGGCGCGTCGTAGATGCAGGACGCCGGGTCGGTGACGATGTCCGAGGAGACGATCGGGTCCTCGTTGTAGCGCAGGTAGCCCGACAGCGCACCTTCGGCGGCGGCCTTGTACGCGGCGTTGACCTCTTCGAGGGTCGCGGCCTTGGTCAGGGTGACCGTGAGGTCGGTGGCCGAGCCTGTCGGCACCGGGACGCGCAGCGCGTAACCGTCCAGCTTGCCCTGCAGCTCCGGCAGGACCAGGCCGATGGCCTTCGCGGCGCCGGTCGAGGTCGGCACGATGTTCAGCGCGGCGGCGCGCGAGCGGCGCAGGTCCTTGTGCGGCGCGTCCTGCAGGTTCTGGTCCTGCGTGTACGCGTGGATCGTGGTCATCAGGCCCTGCTCGATGCCGAACGCGTCCTGCAGGACCTTGGCCAGCGGGCCGAGGCAGTTGGTGGTGCAGGAGGCGTTCGAGATGATGTTCTGCGAGCCGTCGTACTTGTCGTCGTTGACGCCGAGGACGACGGTCAGGTCCTCGCCCTTGGCGGGCGCGGAGATGATGACCTTCTTGGCACCGCCGGCGATGTGCGCCTTGGCGGCGTCGGCGTTGGTGAAGAAGCCGGTCGACTCGACGACGACGTCCACGCCCAGGTCGCCCCAGGGCAGGTTGGCCGGGTCGCGCTCGGCGAGGGCCTTGATGGTCTTGCCGTCGACGACGATGCCCTCGTCGCTGACGCTGACCGCACCCGGGAACCGGCCCAGGATGGAGTCGTACTTCAGCAGGTGGGCCATCGTGGCGACGTCGCCGAGGTCGTTGAAGGCGACGACCTCGATGTCGTGACCGCTGGCCTGCACGGCGCGGAAGAAGTTGCGGCCGATGCGGCCGAAGCCGTTGACACCTACGCGAACGGTCACTGCTGCCACTCCTCTGAGGATCGGCCGGAGTCCCGGCCGTGACTTGCGGGCTCGGCGCCACCCTAGCGTGCGGGCATGCGCGTCCCTGACTGCCCTGACGAGACTTCCACCACTTGGCGAACGGGTCAAGAATCGATTAAGAAACCGGGGCGCTCCGCAGGGTCGCGAGGGGTGGACGGCCCGGGTGGGCGACGCGGGGTCCGGGACCGGTTCCGGCTGGGAGTGCCGGGTGCGGCGGCCGGACCGGCGGTGGGGGCGGCGGGATCTTGAAGGATTCAGCCGCCGGGGTGCCGCGGGGCTTCGGCGGCCGGTTCCGGGGACGGCGCCGGCCGGCTTCGGCGCGGGCGTGAGGTCGATGACTCGACCGATCCAGCGACGGCGGGACCGGGCCGCGGCGGGCGATGAGGTGAACGAGCCGACCGGACCGGCGCGCCTTCCGCGGGCCGCGGACTCGAGTAGCCGGGCGCCCGTGCGCAGAGCCGGGCGCGCGCCCGGGCATCTGGGCCGCCCGCACGCAAGGCCAAGCGCCACCCCGGCATCGGAACCGCCCCCTGCATAGGGCGGGGTTTCCGCTCTCTTCAACCTCCTCAGCCGGCCAGCTCGCGTTCCAGCGGGGTGCGGAACCGGGGCGTCACCCGCACATCGCCGAACCAGCCGGCGCACCGGGCCGCTTCCGCCTCCGCCAGCGCGCGCGTCTCTGTGCCCACCTCCTCCAGCAGGCGGTACGCGATCTCCCCCGAAGGCCGCTGGGCCCAGCCACCGATCACCCGGCCGTCCGCCCAGATCGTCGGGCCGATGTTGCCGCTGCGGTCGAACAGGGCCGCTCGGTGGGCGCCGAGGAACCAGTCGCGGTCCTGCCAGCCCATCGGTGTCGGGTCCAGGGCCGGGAGGAACACCACCCACGGAGGGGGTGCCGGCACCGGGTCGAGGTCGTCCGCCAGTGCCACTCCGGGCTCGCCGTCGAGGTCGACCGGGACCGTCTCCAGCGCCGCCAGCGCCTTCTTCGCCTGGCCGGCCGACCAGCCCGTCCACCACCGGAGGTCGGATGCCGGGGCCGGACCGTACGCGCGCAGCCACCTCCGCGCCAGCTCCGCCCGGGCCTCCTCCGCGTCCCACGGACGCAACCCGCCCGGCACCCACTCGTCGAGGAGGTGCCAGACGTACTGGGTGCTGAGCCAGCTGCCGCGGGGACGGCCGCGGGCGATCCGGCCGCCCGCCGCCAGCAGGAACAGCACGCGGCTCGTCACGTTGCCGATCGCCTCGTACGGCTTGCCCGCCGCCATCAGCAGCTGCTGGCGCAAGCGGGGTTCGTCCTCGGTCAGCTGCTGCGCTGTCGCCGAGCCGCGGGTGCGCAGGGCCGCCTCGGCCGACGCCTCGACGTCGGCCAGCCACTTCCCCGGCTCCGGCACGTTCTCCGGGTGCCCCTGCCGGCCGAGGTGCTGTTCGAGCAGTTTCCGCTGCTTGACGACGATGTCCGCGGCGCAGCCGGCCTGCACCAGCGCCGCCGTGTCCAGGTCCGTCACGAACACCGTGCGCCGCATCCCGAGGAGCCGCACCAACGTCCGGTCTTCGTAGAGCGCCCGCTCCACCGACGACACCGCCGGACCGGCCAGCCGCGCGGACGCCGAGAGGTGGACGGTCGCCGGGTCGGTGGCGTGCAGCGCGACGACCCCGGCGACGGCGTCGGCCACCGAGGCCGCGGGCGCGGCGAGGTGGTGGCGGACGGCGAGGCGGGCCCGGCGCTGCTCGATACTGATCTTCGGAGGCACCCGCTGTTCCTACCACCTGCCACCGACAAAACCGCCTGGTCGCCGGGCCGGCCAGGCGCTAGCCTCGCGAAATGGTCTCCGGTGCGCACTTGGCGGCCTTCGCCGCGCTGACGTTCCTCATGGTCGTGGTCCCCGGGCCGAGCGTGCTGTTCACGATCAGCCGCGCGCTCACCGTCGGGCGGCGCGACGCGCTGCTCACCGTCGTGGGCAACTCCGTGGGCGTGTACACGCAGGTCGTCGCGGTCGCCTTCGGTCTCGGCGCGCTGGTGACGACGTCGGCCGCGGTGTTCACCGCGATCAAGGTCGCCGGCGCGGTTTACCTGGTGTACCTGGGGATCCAAGCCGTGCGCCACCGCCGGAAGCTGTCCGACGCGATGGCCGCGAAGGTGCGCGCCACACCGGGCCGGGTGCCGACCGTGCTGCGCGACGGCTTCGTCGTCGGCTTCGCGAACCCGAAGTCGATCGTGTTCCTGGCCGCGCTGCTGCCCCAGTTCGTCGACCCCGCTGCCGGGTCCGTGCCCGCCCAGATGCTGGTGCTCGGCCTCTGCCTGCCCGCGATCGCGCTGGCCACCGACAGCGCGTGGGCGCTGGTCGCCGGCACCGCCCGCGCGTGGTTCGCCCGCTCGCCGCGGCGGCTGGAGCTGGTCGGCGGCACCGGCGGCCTGGTCATGATCGGCCTCGGCACGACGCTGGCGTTCACGGGCCGGGGTGACTGAGCACCAGGTCGAGCAACCCCGGGAAGGCCGCGTCGAATTCGGGACGCCGCAAGCGGTTCAGCCGCCGCGCGCCTTCGTCGCGCTGCTCGATCAGGCCCGCCGCGCGCAGCACGGTGAAGTGGTGGCTGCGGGTCGCCTTCGCCACCGGGAGGTCGAACGTGCCGCACGCCTTCGTCCACTCCGGCACGGCCGCCAGCTCGCGGAGGATGCTGCGGCGCACCGGATCCGCGAGCGCCGCGAGGGCGTCCTGCAGGGTGACCTCGCCCGGCGGCACGTGGGTCAGCCCGCGGGCTCGCGCACTGTTCGATGACTGTCGTACACTCATCTGGTCGACCTCCATCGAACACTCTAGAAGGAGCAGCCATGGCCCGGCACCTCGACACCGCCTTCGGCCCCGACGCGCGCAACCGCCTCGACGAGGCCACGAAGCCCGGCCGGGAGGGCGCCCTGGCCGCGCTCGAATCCTTCTACTACGCCTTCAACCAGCGCGATCTCGCGGCGTTCCGCCAGGTCTGGACGAGCGATCCCCTGGCCCAGCTGAACAACCCGCTCGGCGGCATCCTGCGCGGCGGCGAGGCGATCACCGCGTTGTACGAGCGCGTCTTCCACGGCCCGGCCCGCGTCACCGTGACGCTGAGCGACATCGTCGAGTACGCCGGCGACGGCCACGCGGTGTTCGCCGGCCGCGAGACCGGCGAATACCGCGTGACCGAAACCGTTCCCCTGAGCATCCGCACGACGCGGTTCTTCGCCTACGAAGCGGGTCATTGGGTGCAGGTCCACCACCACGGCAGCATCGACGACGCCGAAGCCCTCGCCGCCTACCAGGCCGCGCTCCGCGGTTAGGCCAGCGCGCCGGCCAGCTCCGGCCACCACTCCCGCGGCAGGCTGTCGAGGGAAACGACCACCTGGTCGGCGCCCGCGGCCCGGAACTCCCGCAACCGCGCCACCACGGCGTCGAAGTCACCCCAGACGGTGAGGCCGTCGACCAGCCGGTCCGACAGGTCCGCGATGTCCGCGTCGGTGAACCCCATGCGGCGGAAGTTGGCCACGTACCCCGGAACCCCGGCCAGGAACTTCAGCGAGCCGCCCCGCACCACCTCGCGCACCTTGGCCTGATCGGTCTCCGCCACCACGCTCAGCAGCACGGCCAGCCGCGGCCCGGCGCCCAGGATCTCCCGCGCCGACGCGACGTAGTCGGTCGTCACGAGGTACGGGTACGCACCCGAAGCGCGGTCCCGGGCCAGCTCCAGCATCCGCGGCCCCAGCGCCGAAAGGATCCGCGCGGACGGCGGCACGACGTCCTCGATCTCGTCGAGGTAGTCGTGCATCGTGGCCAGCGGCCGCGCGCCGTGCGCCCCGCCCAGGCCGACCACGAACCGCCCGGCCGGCAGCTCCGAGTACGCGGCGGCCACCTCGGCCGACGGCACCCGGTCGACCGAGAGGATTCCGCTGGCCACCTGGATCCGGGACGTCCCGCGGACGACCTCGGCGATGCGCGGCAGGTTGTTCCCCTGGCCACCGGCCAGCCAGAGCGTGGCGTAGCCCAGCTCCTCCAGTTCGGTGGCGGTCGCCACGGCGGCGTCGGTGTCCAGTGCGGTGTGAGTGGCCCCCAGCGGCCCCAGGTTCGTCATGCGCGCGGCAACCGCGAAGCCGGCCGCGTTGTTCCCCTCAGGCCGATTGTTCGTCCACAGCGGAATCGGCGGGGTCTTCGGGGGCTCGCGTGAACATCCGCGTCGCCGAAAGCCGCGCCACGCCGTCCGGCTCGCCCAGGTCCTCGAGGGAGTTCCGGATCGTCGCGTCCACGGACAGGTACTTCCGGCCCGCCCGCAGGTCGGCGTCGTTGCGCAGCCGCACGATGAGCGGGAACTCCGCCAGCGCGCCCGCGTCGAAGAGGCCCGTCGTGTAGATGAGCTGCACGCCCAGTGCCTCGGCCACCGCCCGCTGCAGCTCCAGCAGGTACCCGGCCGACGCGCGGCCGATCGGGTTGTCGAGGAACAGCACGCCCGAGTGCCGGTTGCGGGCCTTCCCGCGGTTGTTGGCCCGCAGCGCGGCGAGGGTGCAGTAGAGGATGATCGCCGCGGTCAGCTGCTGACCACCGGAGAACACGTCGCGGATCTCCGAGACGCGCTGGCGTTCGGTCCGCAGCACCGAGTCCGGCTTCAGCATGTCGACCCGGAACCCCTTGGGCGCCGCCGCCCGGACCCCGCGCAGCACCAGGGACAGCCCGTCGCGCTTGACGTCGCGGCCGTCGGCGGTCTTGCCCACGGCGGCCTCGTCGACGACCTCGCCGAGCTTCTCGGCGAGCGCGTTGTCCTCCAGCTCGGCGAAGCGGATGCGCAGGAACTCCTGCCCGGACCAGTCGCCGAGACCGTCCGGCAGCCGGGAGACGCGCTGCGCCGACCGCAGCGTCCGCAGCGCGCCGTCGACCATGCCCTGCAGGCGGGTGATGATGCCACCGCGGTGCCGGTCGATCTGGGCGAGGTCGTCGGTCAGCGAGCGCAGCCGCGGCCGCAGCGCCTCCGCCCACTCGGCGGCGTGCGCGGGCAGCTGGTCGCGCTTGACCGAGATGACCTGCTGCCGCACCGGCGTGCTCAGCTTCTCGAACCGCTTTTCGGTCGCGTACTGCGCGAGCTGGTCCGCGGCCGCGCGCACCCGCCGGTCGCCCGCGTCGGCGGCTTCCTGGGCTTCGGTGAAGGTCGCGTTCAGCCGCGCGTGCTGGGCCCGTGCGGTGTCGGCGTCGCCGTCGTAGGCGGCGGCCGCGTGGCCGGTCACCAGGTGGGCCATCGATTCGGCGAGGAGCGCGAACCCCGACGCCGAAGTGCGGGCCGACTCCAGCGTCGCTTCCGCCGCGGCTCGGCGGTCCTGCAGCTCTTCCCACTTCCGCGCGGCCGCCGACGCCTCCAGCCCGGCCGCGTCGATCAGCTCCAGGCCGTGCTCGATGTCCTGCGGTTTCTCCCCGTTGACGCCGTTCTGCAGCGGCAGCGCGTCCAGTTCGGCGCGCCGCGTCGAGACGAGCCCGATCGCCTCGGTGCGCTCGTCCTCCAGGCTGTCGACGACCCGGCGGGCGCGCGCCAACGCGGCCGCGCGGGCCGACGCGTCGGAGCCGTCGGGCGTCTCGAGGAGTTCCGCCGCCCGGGCGCACACGGCCGCGTCGAGGGACTCGACGGCCGACCCCGCGGCCGCTTCGGCGGACTCGGCCTGCTCCAGCTCGGCCCGCAGGTCGCTGCCGACCTCGACCTTGGCGTACGACTCGGACGCCGACAGGTAGGTCCGGCGCAGCGCGTCGACCGGCTCGGACGGCACCGGGCCTTCGGCCGCCTCGGCCGCGCCGGGCACTTCGGCCAGTTCGGCGCGCGCGGTGGTCGCGGTCCGGCGGTGGCCGTCGGCGGTGCGCTGCTCCTCCCCCGCCTGCTCCCGCAGCCGCGCCGCGTGCCCCGCCGCGTCGGCGGCCTGCAGGTCGGCGCGCTCGGCGATCTCGGTCGCGCGCTCGGCGTCCTCGGTCCACTCCGCGATCCGGGCGCTGCGGGTGCCCAGCTCGCCGAGCCGCCGGGCCTTCTCCTCGGCCTCCGCGGCGGCCACCCGCAGCTCCGGGACGCGCTCGCGCAGCGACGCGGCTTTCTCGCTCAACCGCGCGAAGTCCGCGTCGGCCTGCGCCAGCGCCGTGCGGGCGGTCTCCCGCGCGGTGCGGGCCGCCTGGGCCAGCTCGGCCAGGGTCGCGATGGCGCCGGGCGGGTAGTCCTCGCGCCACGTCGTGAGCTTCCACGTCAAGGCGCCGTCGGCGGACAGCTTGGCGGACAACGCTTCCAGCCGCCGCTGCCGCTCGGTGTGCCGCCGCGCCACGGCTTCGCGCTCGGCGTCGGCGGCTTCTTCGTCGTACATCGCGGGGTTCGGCGGCACGAAGAACTCGACACCGGGCGCGGACGGCGCCTCGGCCTGCAGTGCATCGGTCGTGCCGACGGCGATGATCGCGCTCGGCAGCAACCGCCGCTTCGTGAGGACTTCGCGGGCGCGATCGGCGTGCGCGGCGTCGTTCAGCAGGACCCCGGACACCAGCTGCGGCAGGCTGTCCAGCACCTCGACCCGCCGGTCGATGTCCAGTTTGGACAGATAGCGCCAGCCGGACCACGCGGTGATCCCGGCCTCCTCCAGCACGTCGAGGGCGGCCTGGACGTCTTCCGGGGGCGGCAGCAGCCCGCCCGACCCCAGCGCGGCCAGGGCCCGCTCGTCGGCGGACTCCTCCATCCGCAGCGCGGTCTGCTCCTTCTCGACGGCCGCGCTCGCTTCGCGCAACCGCTCCAGCAGCACCGGAAGGTCGCTTTCGAGCGCGACGTCGTCGGCGCCGAGCAGCTCCACCAGCCGGCTTTCGGCGGCGAGCGCGTCGGTCCGGCGGTGGGCCCGGTCGAGGTCCTCGGTGGCGCGTTCCAGCCGGTCCTGGGTGGTGCCGGCGAGCTGGTGCGCCTCGTTCACGGCCCGTTGCGCGGCCTGGAGGTCCGTCGCGACCCGGTCGAGCTCCTGCTCCCGCCGCGTGAGTTCGGCGGCGGCCGCTTCGGCGGCGCCGCGAGCGGCCCGCGAAGCGTCGGCGACGTCGGTGCCCGAAGGCAGCAACCCCGCGCGTACGGCGTTCTGGACCTCTTCGCGCAGCTCGGTGATCCGCGCGGTCAGCCCCCGCGCTTCGGCCCGGCGGGCGGCCGCGAGATTGGCGGCCTCGTCGCGTTCGGTCTGCGCCTTCTCGGCTTCGGCACGCAACGCGCCCGCGTGCGCCTCGGCCTTGTCGGCCTGCCGCTGGGCGTCCTGCGCCAGGGAGTGCAATCCGCGAGCCAGCGCGGCGGCCGCGGCGTTGCGCGCCTGGAGCGCCGGACGCGCCTTCTCCTCCCGGCCGCCGACGAGCTCGCGCAGGTCCTTCGCCTTGCGCGCCGCGTTCAGCTGGTTGAGCACGGTCGCCGTCTCGCGCCAGGCCTCGGCCTCGGTCTTCGCGTCGGCCAGCTCGGCGTCGACGCGCCTGCGGACCTCCTGGGCCTCGTCCAGCCGCAGCACCGCGACGAGCCGGCGCAGCTCCGTGACGGCCGCGGCGAGCCGCCGGTGGTCGCCCTCGGCGAGCTTCTCGGCGGTCTTCACCTCGGCGACGTGGTCTTCGAGCCCGGACAGCCGCGCGTTCTCCAGCTCGTGGCGGGCGGCCACGCGCCCGGCCAGCCCGGCCATGTCAGCTTTCGCTGATTCAGCGATCTTCCGCGACTCCGCGGCGACGCCTTCTTCGGCGGCCAGCGGGCCCAGCAGCTCCAGGGCGCCGGCCACGAAGTCGCGCTCGGAAAGGAGATCGCCGCGCTGGGCGAGGTTGTGCGCGTAGGTCGCTACGACTTCGGCGAGGTCCTTCGGTTCGTCTTCGGAGATGACCGCGCGCAGCAGGAAGTCGACGAACGCGTCGTCGGTGCCGAAGGCGAACGCGTCCGCCGCCTCGCCTTCGCCGGCGTTCATCGCGCGCTGGTAGCGGAACAGCTCGGTGTCGAGGCCGAGGCCGTCGAGCCGGCCGGTCCACTCGTGGTGCCGGCGGGTCCAGGACAGTTCCAGCTCCGGTTCGGCCAGTTGCGCCGCGGTGAGCTTGTCGTGGAAGCCGGACATGGTGAGCAGCCGGCCGTCCTGGGTCATCGGCAAGGAATCGAGCCCCAGCGCCGGCGTCGGGCGGAAGCAGTACCAGGAGTCGACCAGGTTCTCGGAGTCGGCGGAGACGACGTGCCCGCGCCATTCGGAGACCTTGCCGGTGATGATCCGGTGCCCGCTCTCGACGTGCAGCCACTCCAGGACGACGTGCGAAACGTCCTTGGCCGCGACGAACTTCTCGAGCACCTTCGTGCTGGTGGTGCCGACGACCTGGCGGCGACCGGGCAGCATCACCGAGAAGATCAGCTTGATCAGCACGGACTTGCCGCCGCCGTTCTCGAGGAACAGCACGCTCGCCGGCGACGGGCGGCGCAGCTCGGCCGGCCCGGTCGCGTGGATGCCGGCGCTGAACAGCGCGTCCTGCTGGGGCGCGGTGATCTTGGCGCCGACGCCGCTGAAGTCGAGCACCACGTCCTGGTAGCGGGCACCCGCCGGACCCACCGAGTGCAGGCGGACCCGCGAAAGCTCGTACATCGATTCCCCTCTTTACAGCGTGTCCGACGCCGCGGCGCGCAGCGTGCCCCCGGCGTTCGCGACCGTGACGACGTCGAGCGCCAGGAGGTCGTCGAAGGCGGCGTCGGCGGCGAGTTCGCGGACCTGGATCTGGTAGCGCGGCGTGGTGCGGTAGGTCCCGCCCTGCTCGTCGCTCACCGGGACCAGGAACCCCTGGTCGGCGAGGAACCGCAGGGCGCGGCTGACCATGCCGCGGGTGGTGTCGGCGGCGAGGCGGCCGTCCTTGGTGGCGGCCGCGGCCGGACGCCGGGTGTACGCGCGCCAGGCCTGTTCCAGCTCGGGCGCGTCGGCCAGGGGGTCGTTGTTCGCCTCGGCCTGGGCGGCACGCTCGTCGAGCATCCGGGCCGCTTCGCGGACCATCGCGTCGACCTGCTCGACGCTGACGCGGCCGATGTAGGTGTCGTTGGCGAGGTCGTCCGGGCGCGGGTAGCCGAGCGCGGCGGTGGCGAGGTGGATGAGGCCGTGCAGCACCTTTTCCGTCTCGCGGCGCTCGCGGATCTTGGCCTGCCGGGCGTAGGAGTCCATCTTGATCTCGAAGACGGACTCGTCGGTGGCCGCGAGCACGGCGCCGGCCTGCTGGTTGACCTCGAGCACCATCAGCCCGAGCCCGGCGGCGACGGCGTGGGTCAGCGCCTTGAAGGCGTTGTCCTCGCCGTAGCGCCGGACGAGGTCGCCGTACACGACGTCACGCGCGGGCAGCTGCTTCGGCCGCATGCCGAAGGCGACCAGCCGGGCCGCGGCCTCGGCGTCCACGCTGCTGTGGGACAGCGCCATCAGGCGACCTCCTCGCTTTCTTCCTCGTCGGCGCGCTCGACGGCGGCCGTGGACAGCAGCAGGTCGGCGCCACCGAACTCCGGGTCGTCGAGCAGCGTGCCGTCGTCGACGGCGAGCAGCACCGAACGGTCGCCCTGCCGCCGCGCCGCGCCGACCCCGGGACTGTAGGCGTGGACCGCCCGCAGCGCGACCAGGGCCGCGAGGCCGGGCTGACGGCAGCGGCGGGCTTCTTCCAGCACGCCGGACAGCCGCCGCGGCACCTCCGGCAGGTCGAGCAGCTCGTCGGCGCGCCGCCAGACGTCGTCGCCGAACTTGTCGGTGACGTCGGCGGGCATGAGCTCCGGTTCCGGGATCTCGCCGACCAGCTGGTCACGCTCGGGCGCGGGCCGCAGCAGCAGCGAGACCAGCGAGGACAGCGACGGCACCACCGGGGCGGAGATGCCGGCGACGGCGTGGAAGAAGTGCTCGGCCGGCGCGACGGCGTCGGCCAGCGGCAGCCCGAGCGTCGGGACGAGGAGCTGGCCGAAGAGGTCGAGCGTGGCGCGCTGGGGCGGCCCCGAGAACTGCTGGCGGTCCTGTTCGGCGCGGAACACCGCGCCCGCGTCGGCGAGCCGGGACTGCAGGCGGGTGTGGCGGCGGATGCAGTCGCCGACGATGTCGACGAGCTCGGCGGCGCGGCGCTTGCGGTCGAGGTCCTCGGTGTCGTCGCGGGCGATGGTGATGTTCTTGAGGATGGCGTTCTCGGCGCGGAACCGGGTCTCGATGTGGCTCAGCGCGCTGTCCAGCAGCTCCGGGACCTCACGCTCCCAGTCGACCGAGCGGACGTCGCGGCGGGTCGCGTCGAGCTTCGCGCGCAGCGTTTCGCCGTACTGGACGGTCCGGTAGCGGGCCTGCTCGGCGGCCAGCTTCGCGTCGGCCAGCCGGCCCCGCGCGATCAGGTTCTCGAGCTTGACCTCGGCGGCGATCTGGGCCGACTCGACGTCGGTGTCGAGGGCACCGACCAGGACGTTGATCGCCTCGTCGGTGGCGCGCAGGTACACCTCGCCGTCGCGCGCGGCGAGCTCGACGAGCAGCTTGAAGTCGAACTGCCGCCGCTGGTAGCCGCCGGGTCCCATCGAGCCGTAGACGCGCCGGAACCCGCGGTCGGTGGTGCCCACGTTGATCAGGTTGTCGAGGACCCACTTCGCGACGCGGACGTGTTCCTCGGGCATCCGCGACGGCGCCTGCTGCGCGATGAACGGCAGCAGCCGGTCGATGACCTCGTCGTGGCCGGCGCCGGTGTCGAAGTCCATGGCGATGGTGACCTGGTCGATCGTGTGCAGCGCGATCTCGGCCATCTGGTAGACCGTGGCGTCGGCCCAGTCGAGCTTCGCCTTGCGCGCGTCCAGGTCGTGCAGCGGCGCGGTGCAGGCCAGCGCCTTGAGGCGGCGGGTCAGCCCCTCGTCGGCCAGTCCCATCGCCGCCCTGTCATCGTCTCGCACAGCAGGCCAGGCTAGTCGGCCACCCTCTGCGCACGCGCGGGTGACGGGCTAACGTCCCTCCCATGCGTGAGATGAGCCGTGCGGAGTGGTGGCAGTTCGCGTCCGAGGGCACCCGAACGGGCAAGCTCGGCCTGGTCCGGGCGAACGGTGCCGCGATCGTCACCCCGATCTGGTTCCTGCTCGACGAGACCGCCGACGGCGACGAGCTGGTCTTCACCACCGGCACCGAGACCCTCAAGGGCAAGGCCATCCGCCGCGACCCGCGGATCTCCCTGGTCGTCGACGACCAGGAGCCGCCGTACTCGTACGTGCAGTTCACCGCCGAAGCGCGGCTGACCCACGACCACGACGAGATGCTCGAGTGGGCGACGAGGCTGGGCGGCCGGTACATGGGCGCCGAGCGCGCCGAGGAGTACGGCAAGCGCAACGCCGTCCCCGAAGAATCGCTCGTCCGGGCGAAGATCACCAAGGTGATCGCGCGGGCGCACATCGCCGGCTGACCCCGTTTCGCTGGTAATCTGCCCCCGGGGGTGGGGGAATGCCTTCAGGGGACAGACGCGACGCCGTCCGGGCGATCGTGAGCGCCGGGCAACGGGAACTGGTGGCCGAGCTCGAACGGCTCGACGGCGGGGCGCGCTTCGGCCGGTCCGGCCGCACGCGGCTGCTGGAGAACGGTGACGTCTTCGAACGCGCGGTCGTCAGCGCGGCTTTTTCGGACGAGGTCTTCGCGGCCGGGCTGTCGGTCGTGCTCCACCCGCGCAACCCGTACGTCCCCGCCTTCCAGGCGCACTTCCGGTACCGCGAGTCGGCGGACACGTGGTGGTTCGGCGGCAGCGTGGACCTCCTCCCGTGCTACGGCTTCGCCTCGGACGCGACGCACTTCCACCGGGCGTTGAAGACCTACTGCGACACGCTCGACCCGGCGTTCCACGCGCAGGCGAAGCGGGCCTGCGACGACCACTTCCGGCTCCCGCACCGCGACGAGGCGCGCGGGATCGGCGGCATCGCCTTCGACCACCTGCACCTGCCCGGCCCGGACGGCTGGCGGCGCGCGGCCGCCTTCACCGCGGCGGGCATCGCCACGATCGCACCGGCGTACTTCCCGATCGTGCAGCGGCGGAAGGACCTGCCCCACGGCGAGCGCGAGCGGCAGTGGCAGCTCTACCGCCGGGGCCGGTACGTGGAGTTCACGCTCGTCCACGACGCGGCGACCGCCGTGCAGGCCGACGCCGAAGCGATCCTCATGGCGCTGCCGCCGCTGGCGCGGTGGGAGTCCGAGTTCAGTCCCGAGCCGGGCAGCGCGGAGGCCGGACTGGCTTCCTTCCTCCACCCGCGCGACTGGGCGGCCGAAACCCCGGTGACGGCGGGCTGACTCGAGCGGCCGTACCGCCGTCCGGGCGCGGGCGCCCCGCTGAGCGGGAAAGCATTTTCACGGTGGGTGAGCCATCCTGTCCGGTATTGACAGGCCCCGCCGGGAAGGTGTGAGATCTGTCCTCTAGATAGGAAAGTTTCCTAACTATTTGCGCCGGTGGTCCGCCGACCATTCCGCCCCCGGTCTCCCCCTGTCCCCGACCCACGCAGGAGGCTCCCAGTGGCACCCCGTCCACCGTGGCGCGCGGTCTTCGCCGGTACCGCCGTCGCGGCGCTCGGCCTCACCGCGGTCAGCCCGGTAACCGCTTTCGCCGCGACCACCGACTACGAAGCCGAAAACGCCACGATTTCGCAGGGCGCGGTCGAGTCCAACCACGCCGGCTACTCCGGCACCGGGTTCGTCAACTTCGACAACGTCACCGGCAGCTACGTCGAATACTCCGTGAACGCCGCGCAGGCGGGCACGCACACGCTGACCTTCCGCTACGCCAACGGAACCACCGCCGACCGGCCGGTGAAGCTGACCGTCGACGGCGGCGACAAGGGCACCGTCGACTTCCCCGCCACCGGCGCGTGGACGACGTGGAAGACCGTCACCGCGACCGTTTCACTGACCGCCGGGGTCAACAAGGTCCGCACCACCGCGACCACCGCCGACGGCGGCCCGAACGCCGACAAGCTCACCGACACCTTCACCGCGCCGGTCGACAGCGAACCGCCGTCCCCGCCGTCGAACCTCAAGGCGAGCACCATCCTGCCGACCGCGGCCACCTTCACCTGGACGGCCGCGACGGACAACGTCGGCGTCGTCCGCTACGAGATCAACCGCGGCGGCAACACCCTCAAGACCGTCGGCGGGACCACCACGAGCGCGACGGTCGACAACCTGACCCCGAACACGGCGTACGACATCTCGGTCGGTGCGTTCGACGCCGCCGGCAACCCGTCGCAGCAGAGCAACGTGGTCACCTTCACCACGCCGCCGAGCGACGACACCACCCCGCCCGGCGTGCCGGGCAACCTGCGCACCACCGGCGTCACCGCGAACAGCGTCTCCCTGGCGTGGAACGCTTCCACGGACAACAGTGGCACCATCGCGGGCTACGACGTCTTCCAGGGCACCGCGAAGGTGGCCACGACGACATCGCTCGGCACCACGATCACCGGGCTGACCCCGAATACCTCGTACAGCTTCACGGTCAAGGCGCGCGACCCCGACGGGAACAGCTCCGCGGCGAGCAACGCGGTCACCGCCAAGACGAGCGCTCCGGGCGGCGCGGGGGGCATCCCGGAGTACGACAAGGACATCGCGAAGGTCGACCTCGGCTGGTCGGTGGCCTTCCTGCCCGACGGCAACGCGCTGGTGACCGAGCGGGACCGGTTCGAGATCGTGCTGGTGACGCCGTCCGGCCGGAAGACCACGCTGGGCAAGGTGCCCGGCGCGGTGACCACGAACGGCGAAGGCGGCCTCCTCGGCCTGGCGATCTCGCCGAACTGGACGTCCGACCACGCGATCTACCTCTACCACACCGCTTCCGGCGACAACCGGATCGTGAAGATGACCTACGACGGCACCACGCTGTCGTCGACGTCGACGCCGGTGCTCACCGGGATCGCGAAGAACCGCTACCACAACGGCGGCCGGATCAGGTTCGGCCCGGACGGCAAGCTGTACGCCACCGTGGGCGACGCCAAGAACAGCGACAACGCGCAGAACAAGAGCTCGCTCAACGGGAAGATCCTGCGGCTGAACCCCGACGGCTCGGCACCGTCCGACAACCCGTTCTACGCCACCGGCGGCAACGCCCGGTACGTCTGGAGCTACGGCCACCGCAACCCGCAGGGCCTGGCCTGGGACTCCCGTGGGCAGCTGTGGGCGGCGGAGTTCGGCGAGAGCAGCCTGGACGAGCTCAACCTGATCCAGAAGGGCGGCAACTTCGGCTGGCCGAGCTGCGAAGGCACGCAGGGCAGCTGCAGCGGCTTCATCGCGCCCAAGAAGACCTGGCCGACGTCGCAGGCCGGGCCGAGCGGGCTGGAGATCGTCAACGACTGGATCTACATCGCCGGCGTCACCGGTGAGCAGCTGTTCGCCACGCAGATCAACGCCGCGGGCACCGGCATCGGCACGGTGTCGGCGCTGTTCTCCGGCCGCTGGGGCCGGCTGCGCTCGGTCACGAAGACCCCGGACGGCGGCCTGTGGCTGACGTCGACGAACAACGACAAGAACGGCGGCACGCCGTCGGTGCTGGACAACGTGATCGTCCGGCTGAAGTTCCCGGGCGGCTCGACGCCCTAGAAGCCGCGGCGGGGGTGACCGGAGCGGCGCCGGTCACCCCCGCCGCCCTACTGCGCGCCGGCCACCCGGCGCAGGTGGGCGTCGACGTCGAAGCCGTGCTCCTCCAGCCGCCGGCGGGCCAGCAGGAGCTCGTCGGGGGTGAACAGCTCGGCGTACTCCTCGCGGAGCATGGTCGCCTCGGAGCTGCGGCCGAGCTGGTTCTTCTCCCAGAGCATGGTGAATCCGCCGGCGGTGCCCGCCCCGCGCAGCAGCAGGCGGGCCGCCTCGACACCGCCGTGCTCGCGCACCATGCGCTCGAACTGGGCCGGCCGGTAGCCGTAGTCCTTGGCCAGGACCTGGCAACCGTCGAGCAGGTCCTCGGTGAATCGCGCGGCGAGCCGCGGATCGGCCGGGACGGATGCGGCTGGCTCGGGCATGGTGTACCTCTCGACGCGACGGCTTCCCAGATTAATCGCGAACCGCACCGGTTTCGCTACGCCATCCGAGCAAGAAATTCGCGACGAGCACTCTCCGTGTCGACAACACCGGACAAAAGCGGCAAAGGTGGCGCACTTCGCGGCCGCTCGCGCCGAGCTCACCAGCCGAACAGGCCGCCCATGATCCGGGCACAGCGCGCCGTCATCGCTTCGGCGTCTTCCTCCGGGCGGTCGATCCACCAGCTGATCAGCGAGTCGACCACCCCGGTCCACACCTGCGCAACCGCCTCGATGTCGGCCGGGTCGGCCAGGCCGCGGGAGGTCAGCAGCTGGGTCGCGCCGAGCACGGCGAACGTGTCCAGGCGGCGTCGGTAGTCCGCGGCCGAGGCGGCGATGTCGCCCCTCTCCGGCACCGTCGCGTCGCGCAGGAGGCGCCACGCGTAGCGGTCGTGGTCGAACGTCGTGAAGATCGCCGAGAGCACCTTCAGCGGCATCTGGTCGGGCTCGCCGCCGGCCGCCATGGTCGTCGCGACGCCCTCGGTGAGCCGGTCGCCCGCGCGGTGCAGGCAGGCCAGGTAGAGCCCGTCCTTCGAGCCGAAGTACTGGTACAGCAACGGCTTGGTCACCCCGACCCGGCGCGCGATCTCGACCATCGACGCGCCCGTGTAGCCGGCCCGGCCGAACTCTTCGGTGCCGGCCACGACGAGCTGGGCCTCGCGCTCTTCGCGAGGCATCCCCTTGGTCCCGACCGGCCTTGACTCCGTCACGCCGGAGAGCCTACCGTGCGTAAAGTGACCCCAGGGTAAGTTACCGGTAGGTCAGATCCGAGGAGGCGACGTGGCCGAATTCCTGGCGCACCTGCGCGACCCCGTGCTGTTCGCGATTCCGGTGTTCCTGCTCTTCGTGACCATCGAAATCGTGGCGGTGCACGTGCTCGGCCACGACGACAACGTGCTCGGCTACAGCGTCGCCGACACCCGCACCAGCATGCTGATGGGCACGGTCGCGGTCGGCGTCAACGCGCTGTTCCGGCTGGTGATGCTGGGTGTGTTCGCGGCGCTGTCCGAGCTGGCACCGGTGCGGCTCGACCCGCGCGACTGGTGGACGTGGGTGCTCATGCTGCTCGGCCAGGAACTGGTGTTCTACGCCTACCACCGGGCCAGCCACCGCGTGCGGCTGCTCTGGGCCGGGCACCAGGTGCACCATTCGAGCGAGCACTACAACTTCTCGACGGCGCTGCGCCAGAAGTGGACCCCGTACTTCCAGCTGCCGTTCTGGTCGGTGCTGGCGCTGGGCGGGATCCCGCCGTGGATGATCCTGACCGGGCTGTCGATCGACCTCGTCTACCAGTTCTTCGTCCACACGGAGAAGGTCGGCAAGCTGCCGCGCTGGTTCGAGTACGTCTTCAACACCCCGTCGCACCACCGCGTCCACCACGGCAGCGACGCGGAGTACCTGGACGCCAACTACGGCGGCATCCTCATCGTCTGGGACCGGCTGTTCGGCAGTTTCGTGCCCGAAGGCAAGCGGCCGACCTACGGGCTGACGAAGAACCTCGGGACGGACAACCTGCTGCAGGTCGGCTTCCACGAGTACGGCTCGATCCTGCGCGACCTCCGTGCGGCGCAGACGTGGCGCGAGCGCGCGGGGTACGTGTTCGGGCCACCCGGCTGGCAGCCCGGACACGTACCCGCCTGAGCTACGCCGTTTCCTGCAGTGCGTTCGCCGGCCGGATCGCCACCGGCAGGCTGTCCAGCGGCGGGCGCTGCGGGGAGGTCAGATCGGTCAGCACCAGTTCGCGCTCGACGCCGTCCGCCGACGTGCCCCGCTGGAACTGGGCGAGCAGCGTCGCGGGCGGCACCGCCGTGACCAGGCGGTCGTAGCGCTCCAGGCGGTCGAAGAGCGTCAGCATGATCTGCCCGGCCATCCGGCCCAGCGCCTGCGTGCTCTGGTGCCGGTGGACGCGGTGGCCGAGGTCGACCTGGGCCAGCGCGTCCAGGCCGCGCAGCTCCACCAGGTCGATCAGGTGCCCGATCTCGACGCCGTAGTTGACGACGAAGGGAATGCTCTCCAGCACCTCGCGGCGGCCCGCGTACTCGCCGGCCAGCGGCTGGACGAAACCGGACAGCTCGGGCCAGAACATGTTGAGCAGCGGCCGCGCGACGAGCTCGGTGACCCGGCCGCCGCCTTCCGGCTCGCTGCCCGCCGCGCCGTTCAGCGGGCGGTGGTAGAAGCCCTTGACGTAGGCCACCGACGGATCGGTGAGCAGCGGGCCCAGCAGCCCGGTGACGTAGTCGGTGGTGAAGTCGTAGAGGTCGCCGTCGACGAAGACGACGAGGTCGCCGGTCGTCGCCGCGACGCCCTTCCACAGCGCCTCGCCCTTGCCCTGCAGCCCGTCGAGGGCCGGGAAGACGGCGTCCTGGGCGACGACGTCCGCTCCCGCCGCCGCGGCGACCTCCGCGGTGGCGTCGGTGGAGTGGCTGTCGACGACGAGGATCTCGTCGACCAGTTCGTGGCGTTCCTGCAGCTCCTCGCGGATGGCGGTGACGATCGCGCCGACGGTCGCTTCCTCGTTGCGGGCCGGGATGACGACCGAGACCGTGGTGCCGCGCTTGGCCGCGACCAGCTCTTCGGTGGTCCAGTCCTCCGCTTTGCTGCTGCGGCGGGCGAGCCAGGTGCCGACCTCGGGCGTCACCTGCAGCCGCGCGTGGTTCGTGCGCATGTGCATTTCCCCTTCCCTCGCTCATCTCCGAGGTTCCGGGGTACGCATTTCCGCGACCTGTTCGGAGTGCTACCGGGGTGTTACGAGATGGCTGCCGCGGCACCGATCCCGTTAACCTCGCGGGCCGAAAACCAGCTGACCGGCGCGGGCCGCGCCCTTTAGGCTCGTGATCGATGAGCCAGTACTCCAGCATCGACGGCCAGGACGCCGGAATGATCGAGGCGAAGCGGCCGTTCCGCTGGGACCTCGTCCGGCCGGACCACCTGGGCTCCCTGCTCGACGGCATCCCCGAACCGGACCTGTGGTTCCTCGACGAGCTGACCGACTGCGCCGCGAAGGTGCTCGCGCGGTCCGGGAACGGCGAGCTGTACTTCGTCGGCCGGTCCGCGGACTCCGTGTTCGACCTCCTCGGCGGCGCCCTCCCCGACCCGCGCCGGCTGCACTCGCTGCCGTTGTCGACCGGGTCGATGGACAGCTGGCTCGACGGCAGGCTCCGCCCGGCCGAAGCCACGCAGCTGCGGGCGAACCTGGCCGCGCACGGATTGAGTCCCGCCGCGCTCGCCCGCGGTTCCCGGCCCGTCGTGTTCGTCGACGTGGTGTCCTCGGGCCGGTCCTTCGGGCAGCTGATCGGCATCCTGCGCGACTGGGCCGACGACGAACGCGCGGACCGAGCGGCCGTCGTGCGCCGGATCCGGATCCTCGGCCTGCCGCGCCGCACGCACACCAGCCCGAACACCCGCCGGTGGCAGCAGCACGCGAAGTGGACGCGCGAGCTGCCCGCCGGGGCGATCCGGAACGTCTCGCTCGAGAGTGCCGTGTTCAGCTACTTCGCCGATCACCAGCAGAAGCTGACCCGCTCGTTCGGCCGGGACCTCTGGTCCGCCGAAGACGTCCGGGAGCCCGCCCACGACCACCGAACCCGCCGGGCGCTGGCCGAGGCGGTGGCGATCGTCGCGGCCGGGCGCTCGCCGACGGTGCGGAAGAGGCTCGCCCGGACCATGACCCGCGAACCCGCCATCGCCGAGCCCTGGCTGCGGGACCTCGTCAGCCTTCTTCTTCCTCGAGCATCTCGGGGGTGACCGCGGACTCCGTGTCCGGGATGTTCAGGTCCTTGGCCCGCTTGTCCGCCATCGCCAGCAGGCGGCGGATGCGCCCCGCCACCGCGTCCTTCGTCATCTGCGGCTCCGACAGCTGGCCCAGTTCCTCCAGGGACGCCTGCCGGTTGGACAGCCGGAGCCGGCCCGCCGCCAGGAGGTGGTCCGGGGCCGTCTCGCCGAGGATCTCCAGCGCGCGCTCCACCCGGGCCGCCGCCGCCACCGCCGCGCGGGCCGAGCGGCGGAGGTTGGCGTCGTCGAAGTTGGCCAGGCGGTTGGCCGTCGCCCGGACCTCGCGGCGCATGCGGCGTTCCTCCCACTGCAGCACGCTCGCGTGGGCCCCCAGGCGGGTCAGCAGCGCGCCGATCGCGTCGCCGTCACGGACCACCACCCGGTCGGCGCCGCGGACCTCGCGGGACTTCGCCTGGATGCCCATCCGCCGCGCCGCGCCGACGAGCGCCAGCGCCGCCTCCGGGCCCGGGCAGGTCACCTCGAGCGACGACGAGCGGCCCGGTTCCGTCAGCGACCCGTGCGCCAGGAACGCGCCCCGCCACGCCGCTTCCGCGTCGGCCACGCCACCGGACACCACGGCCGCGGGCAGCCCGCGCACCGGGCGGCCGCGCTGGTCGATCAGCCCGGTCTGCCGGGCCAGTCCCTCACCGTCCTTGACCACGCGCACGACGTACCGGGTGCCCTTGCGCAGCCCGCCGCTGGCGGTGATGACGTGGACGTCCGAATGGTGCCCGTAGAGCTCGTGGATCTCCTTGCGCAGCCGTCGCGCGACCGAGCCCGTGTCGAGCTCCGCCTCCACGACCACCCGGCCGGCCACGATGTGCAGGCCGCCGGCGAAGCGAAGCAGCGACGCGACCTCCGCCCGGCGCGGCCCGATCTTCGTGATCTCCAGCCGGCTCAGTTCGTCTTTCACCGAAGCGGTCATCGCCATTACTGCCCCTCCCTGCCTTTCGCTCCTCCCCCGTGCTCCCCGCCCCTGCCGAGACCGAGAGCCTCCCGCATGGTCCGCGCGAGCGCATCAGGATCATGCCGTCCCGGTACTCCGGGGTCGGCGACCGCCCCCAGGTGGGCCCGGCCGCCCAGCCGTTCGGCCGCGCGGCGGAGATTCGCCGGGTCGGGCACGGAATCGCGGTCCGCGATCACCGCGTCGACCCGCAGATCGGGCGCGTGTTCGAAGAGTACGTCGAGGTGCCGCTCCGGCGAGAATCCCGCGGTTTCCCCCGGCTGGGGGACAAGGTTGAGGATGATCGCCTTCGTCGCGGCCGTCCGCACGAGCGCGTCGTGCAGCCCGGGCACCAGCAGGTGGGGCAGGACACTGGTGAACCAGGAGCCGGGGCCGAGGAACACGACGTCGGCGTTCAGCACCGCTTCGACCGCTTCTTCGCACGCCAGTGGCGGCCGCCCGGCCCGGCCCGGCGAGCGCAGGCTGACCCGCCGCACCTGCCCGGGGGTCGAGGCCACCGCGACCTGGCCGCGGATCGTGCGCAGTGCCGTGGGGTCCTCGCTGTCGAGGCCGCTGACCTCGCCCAGGATCTCCAGCGGCTCCGGCGACATCGGCAGCACGCGGCCCGAGACGCCCATCAGCCGGCAGGCCTCGTCGAGCGCGGCGACCGGGTCGCCGAGCACCTCGAAGAGCCCGGCCAGCAGCAGGTTCCCCACCGCGTGCCCGGCCAGCGCGCCGTCGCCGCCGAAGCGGTGCTGGAAGACCTCGGCCCACAGCGTGCCGCCGTCCTCGGCGGCGAAGGCGGCGAACGCCTGCCGCAGGTCGCCCGGCGGCAGCAGCCCGAGTTCACGCCGCAGCCGCCCGGACGATCCGCCGTCGTCGGCCACGGTCACGACCGCGGTGACGTCGGGGGTGACCCGCCGCACCGCGGACAGTGTGGCGTGCAGTCCGTGGCCGCCCCCGAGGGCGACCACGCGCACGTTATTCACGACCAAGGTCGCGGTGCACCACCTTCACGGCCATCCCGTCCTCTTTGGACAGACGCTGGGCGAGCTCGACCGACAGCGCCACGCTGCGGTGCTTGCCGCCGGTGCAGCCCACGGCCAGGGTCAGGTACCGCTTGCCCTCGCGCTTGTAGCCGGCGCCGATCAGCCGCAGCAGCTGGTGGTAGCGGTCGAGGAACTCCTCGGCCCCCTCCTGCGAGAGGACGTAGTTGCGGACCTCGCCGTCGAGCCCGGTGTGCTCGCGCAGCTCCGGGATCCAGAACGGGTTCGGCAGGAACCGGACGTCCATCACCAGGTCGGCGTCCATCGGCAGGCCGTACTTGTAGCCGAAGGACAGCACGGTGACCCGGGTCTGGGTGCTCGCCTCGGAGCCGAACGCGTCCTCGATCTTGGCGCGCAGGTCGTGCACCGACAGCGACGACGTGTCGAGCACCAGGTCGGCCTCTTCGCGCAGCGGCTCCAGCAGCGTCCGCTCCGCCGTGATGCCGTCGGCGAGCCGGCCGTCACCCTGCATCGGGTGGCCCCGGCGGACGGCCTCGAAGCGCCGCACCAGCACGGCGTCGGTCGCCTCCAGGAACAGCACGCGCGGCTTGTAGCCCCGGGCGTCCAGGTCCTTGATGACCGAGGCGAGGTCGTCGGTGAACGCGCGCGACCGCACGTCCATCACCACCGCCACCTTCGTGATCGCGCCGCGGGCCTGCGCACCCAGCTCGACCATGGTGGCGATCAGCTCCGGGGGCAGGTTGTCGACGACGAACCAGCCCAGGTCCTCCAGGCACTTGGCCGCCGTGCTGCGGCCCGCCCCGGACAGACCGGACACGACGGCGACCTCCATGCCGGAGCCGCGGATCTCCTCTTGCGCACTCACTGTGTTTCCCTACTCCCCTGCTCCTGTGCCGTTGCTCGCGCCGGACTCCCCGGCCAGCGCGGCGACCACGGCCTCCGCGGTGCGCCTGCCGAAGCCGGGCACCGCCTCGATCTCTTCGATCCTGGCCTGCTTGAGCTTCTTCACCGAGCCGAAATGCTTGATCAGCGCGGTGCGGCGAGCCTGCCCCAGCCCGGGCACACTGTCCAATTCGGACGTCACCAGCCGCTTGGAGCGCTTCTCGCGGTGGTAGGCGATGGCGAAGCGGTGGGCCTCGTCACGCAGCCGCTGCAGCAGGTACAGCCCCTCCGACGTCCGCGGCAGGATCACCGGATCGGGGTCGGCGGGCAGCCAGACCTCTTCCAGCCGCTTGGCCAGCCCGATCACGGAGATGTCGGTGATACCGAGCTCGGCCAGCACGTCCGCGGCCGCCGTGGCCTGCGGGCCCGCGCCGTCGACGACCAGCAGGTTCGGCGGGTAGGCGAACTTCTTCGGCCGCCCGGTTTCGGGGTCGAGGCCCGGTTTCGACGAGTCCTCCGCGCCTTCGGCGGTTTCCTTGAGGTAGCGGTAGAACCGCCGCCGCACGACTTCGGCGATCGAGGCGACGTCACCCTCCGTGGCCGCCTCCCGCAGCGCGAAGCGCCGGTACTCGGACTTGCGCGCGAGCCCGTCCTCAAACACCACCAGCGACGCGACGACGTCGCTGCCCTGGATGTGGCTGATGTCGATGCACTCGATCCGCAGCGGCGCGGTGTCGAGGGCGAGGAACTCCTGCAGCTCGGTGAGCGCCGCCGAGCGCGCCGTGAGGTCGCCGGCGCGACGCAGCTTGTGCTGGGTGAACGCCTCCCCCGCGTTGCGCTGCACGGTCTCGGCCAGCGCCTTCTTGTCGCCGCGCTGCGGCACCCGCAGCTGGACCCGCGACCCGCGCAGCCCGGTGAGCCACTCCGCGACCGCGTCGGCGTCCGCGGGCAGCTCCGGGACCAGCACCTCGCGCGGGACCACCGGCCCCGCGTCGACGTCGTCGCGGGCGTCCAGCTCGGCCTCGTCGCCGTAGAACTGGGTGAGGAAGTGGTCGACCAGCGCCGGGACGTCCATCTCCTCGGCCTTGTCGATCACCCAGCCGCGCTGGCCGCGGACCCGGCCGCCCCGCACGTGGAAGACCTGGACCGCGGCCTCGAGATCGTCGTGGGCGAACGCCACGACGTCGGCGTCCGTGCCGTCGCCGAGCACCACGGCCTGCTTCTCCATGGCGCGGCGCAGCGCGCCGAGGTCGTCGCGCAGCCGGGCGGCGCGCTCGAACTCGAGCTCCTGGGACGCGGCGGCCATCTCGGCTTCGAGGCGCCTGATCATGACGTCGGTCTTGCCGGCCAGGAAGTCGCAGAAGTCCTCGACGATGTCGCGATGCTCGTCGGAGGAGACGCGGCCCACGCACGGCGCGGAGCACTTGTCGATGTAGCCGAGCAGGCAGGGCCGGCCGATCTGGCCGTGGCGCCGGAACACCCCGGCCGAGCAGGTGCGGGCCGGGAAGACGCGCAGCAGCAGGTCGAGCGTCTCGCGGATGGCCCACGCGTGCGCGTACGGGCCGAAGTACCGGACGCCCTTCTTGCGCGCGCCGCGGTAGACGTGCAGGCGCGGGAACTCCTCGTTCAGCGTCACCGCGAGCATCGGGTAGCTCTTGTCGTCGCGGTAGCGGACGTTGAACCGCGGGTCGAACTCCTTGATCCAGTTGTACTCGAGCTGGAGCGCCTCGACCTCGGTGGCGACGACCGTCCACTCCACGCTCGCGGCCGTGGTGACCATCTGGCGCGTGCGCGGGTGCAGGCCGGAGAGGTCGGCGAAGTAGGAGTTCAGCCTGCTGCGGAGGCTTTTCGCCTTGCCGACGTAGATGACCCGCTTGGCCGCGTCACGGAATTTGTACACGCCAGGGGCATCCGGGATGCTCCCCGGCGAGGGACGGTAGGTGGTCGGGTCAGCCACGCCCCCAGCCTATTTGCCACCACCGACAGTTCTCGCACGCCCCCGTCCGGCGGTGGTTCCGGCGGTCCCGGTGCCCGATCCGCCGGAAGTCGGGTTCTTCGCCCGGTTCCGACTTCGGTAGGTGTCCGCGCGGGTGGCGCGGTGGTTACTTTCCGACCGGCCGATCCGGTCCCCCTGCCGAAAGGATCACCGCCGTGCGTTCTCTCCGTCTCCTCGGTGCCGCTTCCGCGACCGCCGTCGCGCTGACCCTCGCCGGCGGCGCGGTCGCCGCCGCGGGCGTCCAGCCCGGCATCGTCGGCGGCACCACCGCCCCGGCCGTCTCCTGGGGCGCCCAGGTGTACGTCAACACGCCCGGGCGTGACTACCAGGGCTTCAACTGCTCGGGCACGGTCATCGCCGCGCGGTGGGTGCTCACCGCCGTGCACTGCCTCGACCAGGACGGCTCGGGCATGTACGTCCGGGTCGGCAGCAACACGCTGCTCTCGGGCACGAAGATCGCCGTCGACAACGAGTACGAGTCCCCGAACGGCGACATCGCGCTGCTGCACCTTGCGTCGGCGACGAGCACGGCGCCGATCTCGCTGGGCAGCTCGGACCCGGCCACGGGCAGCACCAACCAGATCTACGGCTGGGGCCGCACCACCCCGACCGGCCCGCCGTCGACGGCGCTGAAGACGGCGAACGTCCAGGTGACCGGCCGGTCCACGGACGCCTACGGCGGCCGCGCGATCCAGAGCGTCGGCGTCAACGGCTCGGCGTGGAAGGGCGACTCGGGCGGCCCCCAGGTGTCGGGTGACGTGCAGGTCGGCGTCGCGTCGACGGTCCAGAACCAGAGCGGGAGCAGCACCCGCGGCACGAACAACTACGCGAGCGTGGCGGCCAGCCGGTCCTGGATCCGGACGACCGCGGGCGTGTGATCTTCGCCGGGGCGGCGCTTCGGCGCCGCCCCGGTTCTGTCGGTGGGGTGTGGGATGCTCGCGGGCATGCGGATCGCCACCTGGAACGTGAACTCCATCGTCCCCCGCCTGCCGCGTGTGCTGGGTTTCCTGGAGGAGACGGCGCCGGACGTCCTGTGCCTGCAGGAGCTGAAGAACACGACCGAGGCGTTCCCCGCCGCCGAGATCGAGGCGCTGGGGTACGAGGTGGCGGCGTACGGGCTCGGGCGCTGGAACGGCGTCGGCATCGTGTCGCGGGTGGGGCTGTCGGACGTCGTGCGCGGGCTGCCGGGCGAACCGCAGTTCGACGGGGCTTCGGAAGCCCGCGCGATCGGGGCCACGTGCGGCGGTGTGCGGGTGTGGTCGGTGTACGTGCCCAACGGGCGCGAGCCGGACAACCCGCACTACGCGTACAAGCTGGAGTGGCTGTCGTCGCTGCACTCGCTGGTTTCGTCGGAGCTTTCTTCCGGGCCGTTCGCGGTGCTGGGCGACTTCAACGTGGCGCCCACGGACGCGGACGTCTGGGACATCACGCTGTTCGCGGAGTCGACGCACGTGACGAAGCCGGAGCGCGACGCCCTGGCCCGGCTGCGGGACCTCGGGTTGTCGGACGTCTTCCCGCGGCCGCTGAAGTACGACCACCCGTTCACGTACTGGGACTACCGGGCCGGCAACTTCCCGAACAACAAGGGCATGCGCATCGACCTGGTGTACGGCAACGAGGCTTTCACCTCAGCCGTCACGGATTCCTATGTGGACCGCAACGCCCGCAAGGGCAAGGGCCCCTCGGACCACGCACCGATCGTGGTCGACCTGGACCTCTGACACCAGTTCCCGAGCGTCAGCCGCCGGTGTGCTCTACCGCCGCAGGTCGTGAGTGGTAAATAGGGTTCTAACCCTCATTACCACTCACGACGGTGTGGTGACCCCGGGCGTCAGTGCCCCTGAGTGGCCGCGCGGTGCAGCTTCCGCAGCGCGCGCACCGCTTCCACCGCCCGGTCCCGGTCCACGGCCTGCACGGCCATCACCGCGTGGTACTCGTCGTCCGGCAGCTCCAGCCGCGCCCACGAAGCACCGTCCGGGAAACTCACCGACAGCACCTCGCTCCATGCGAAACGGCGAGTGATCAGCACGTTCCGGACCTCGATGCCCTCGGCATCCGCCCGGACCCGCGCGATCGCGAACAGCATCACGCCGCACGCCAGCAGGATGCCGATGCCGACCATCGCCGCCTGGTCGGAGCGCTGGAAGCGCACCCCCGTGTCGCCGCTGCGCAGCAGGACGGCCACCACCACGAACACCGCCAGCAGCGCCACCGCCAGCACGCCGCACATGATCATCGCCCGCCGCGGGCGGACGACCAGCGTCGCAGAAGTACTCACGCTCACACGAATCCCCGCTCGGTCCACGGCTGGCGCAGGCTCCGCAGCACGTGCGCGGAGTCCAGGGCCGCCACCGTCGCCTCGTAGCCCTTGTCCTCCTTCGAACCCGGCCGGCCCGACCGGTCGACGGCCTGCTCGTGCGTGTCGCACGTCAGGACGCCGTTGCCGACCGGGGTGCTCTCGTCGAGCGCGACCCGGGTCAGGCCCGCCGTCACCGCGTCGCACACGTACTCGAAGTGCGGGGTGCCGCCGCGGATGACCACGCCCAGCGCGACCACCGCGTCGTGGTTGCGGGCCAGTGCCTGCACCACCACCGGGAGCTCGACCGCGCCCGCGACGTGGACGACCGTCGGCTCCTCCTCGAGCTCGGCTTCGCGCGCCGCGACCAGCGCCCGCTCCAGCAGGACGTCGGTGATGTCGGCGTTCCAGCGGGTGGCGACGATGCCGAGCTTAAGCGACTTGCAGTCGGAGAGGTCCAGCTTGACGTCGGGACGGCCGTCGCCGCTCACAGGGTTCCTCCATCGACGTGCTCGGGGGCCGCGCCGACCTGTTCGTAGTGCTCCAGCTGAGCCAGGTCGTGACCCATCCGGTCGCGCTTGGTCCGCAGGTAGCGCAGGTTCTCCGGGTTCGGGGAGATCGGCAGCGGCACACGGCCGGTGACCCGCAGGCCGTAGCCCTCGAGGCCGATCCGCTTGGCCGGGTTGTTCGACAGCAGCCGCATGGTGCGGACGCCGAGGTCGCAGAGGATCTGCGCGCCGGTGCCGTAGTCGCGGGCGTCGGCGGGCACCCCCAGTGCCAGGTTCGCGTCGACGGTGTCCGCGCCGTCGTCCTGCAGCTGGTAGGCCTGCAGCTTGTGGAGCAGGCCGATGCCGCGGCCTTCGTGCCCGCGGATGTAGAGCACGACACCGCGCCCCTCGGCGGCCACCGCCTCCAGTGCCGCCTCCAGCTGCGGGCCGCAGTCGCAGCGCAGCGAGCCGAAGACGTCGCCGGTCAGGCACTCGGAGTGCACGCGGACCAGGATGTCCTGGCCGTCGCCGATTTCGCCGTAGACGAAGGCGACGTGCTCGATACCGTCGAGGAGCGAGTCGTAGCCGACCGCGCGGAACGTGCCAGCGGCCAGCGGGATGCGCGCGTCGGCGACCCGCTCGACCTGCTTCTCGGTGCGCCGGCGGTAGGCGATCAGGTCGGCGATGGTGATGATCGCCAGGTTGTGGTCGGCGGCGAACACCTCGAGCTCGTCGCGGCGCGCCATGTCGCCTTCGTCCTTCTGCGACACGATTTCGCACAGCACGCCGGCCGGGGCGAGCCCGGCCATCCGGGCCAGGTCGACCGACGCCTCGGTGTGCCCGGGACGGCGCAGCACGCCGCCCTCTTTCGCGCGCAGCGGCACGACGTGCCCGGGACGGCGGAAGTCCTTCGCGGCGGAGCCCGGGTCGGCGAGCAGCCGGATCGTGTGCGCGCGGTCGGCGGCGGAGATGCCGGTGCTGATGCCCTCGGCGGCGTCGACCGTGACGCTGTACGCGGTGCCCCGCGCGTCCTGGTTGGTGTGGTACATCGGCGGCAGGTCCAGCCGGTCGGCCTCGGCCTCGGTCAACGCCACGCAGACGTACCCCGAGGTGTAGCGGACCATGAAGGCCAGCAGCTCCGGCGTCGCCTTCTCGGCGGCGAAGATGAGGTCGCCCTCGTTTTCGCGGTCCTCGTCGTCGACCACGACGACCGCGCGGCCGGCGGCGATGTCCGCGATCGCCCGCTCGATGGCGTCGGCGTCGAACACCGCCCCGGTGCCGCAGGGTGTCCAGCCCGCTCCGGGCTCGTTCGCAGGCTCACTCATGACCGCTCCTCCGTGCCGCCGTCCCGATTGTGCACCTGGTCGCGGATGTGCGCCTCGGCCAGCTTTTCCACGTACTTCGCGACCACGTCGACCTCGAGGTTGACCAGGTCGCCGGGCGCCCGGCGGCCGAGGGTCGTCGCTTCGAGAGTGGTCGGGATCAGGGCCACCGAGAACTGCTCGGCGCCGATCGCCGCGACCGTCAGCGAGACGCCGTCGACCGCGATCGAGCCCTTCTCGACGACGTACCGGGACAGGTGCGCCGGCAGCGCGAACGTCGTGACGCCGTTTTCGTCGCGGCCGAGGAACACCCCGGTCCCGTCGACGTGGCCCTGCATGATGTGCCCGCCGAGCCGCCCGCCCGCCGGGGTGGCGCGTTCGAGGTTGACCCGGTCGCCGGCGGCGACCTTGGCCAGGCTCGACCGCCGCAGCGTCTCGTCGACGACGTCGACGGTGAACTCACCGCCCGCCACCTCGACGACGGTCAGGCACACCCCGCTGACCGCGATCGAGTCGCCGGGCCCGGCGTCGCTGGTGACCAGCGGGCCGCGGACGCGCAGCCGGGCCGCGTTGGTCAGCTGCTCGACCGCGGTGACTTCGCCGATCTCCTCGACTATGCCGGTGAACACGTGCGCTGCCTCCTCGTGAGCCGTGAGCCGGTCCTCCCATCCAACACCCGCCGCGGCCCGGTGGCTTCTCCGGTGCCGCTCCCGCGTCAGCCGGCCCGGTGGCGGGCCGCCTGCTCGCGCAGCGCGGCGACCGCCTTGCCCGGGTCTCCGGCGCCGTAGACGGCGGAGCCGGCGACGAAGCAGTCGACCCCCGCCTCGGCGGCCTGCTCGATGGTCTCGGCGTTGATCCCGCCGTCGATCTCGACGACCAGCTTCAGGTGGCCGGTGTCGACCAGCCGCCGCGCGGTGCGGACCTTCTCCAGGACGTCCGCGATGAACGACTGGCCGCCGAAGCCCGGCTCGACCGACATGACCAGCAGCGTGTCGTAGTGCTTGAGCACGTCGAGCCACGGCTCCAGCGCGGTGCCCGGCTTGAGGGAGAGGCCGGCCTTCGCGCCCGCGGCCCGCAGGTTCTTCGCCAGCGCCACCGGGTCCTTCGCGGCCTCGGCGTGCACGGTGACGTTGTAGGCGCCCGCCTCGGCGTACCCGATCGCCCAGCGGTCCGGGTCGTCGATCATCAGGTGGCAGTCGATCGGCAGGTCGGTGCTGTCGATCAGGGCCTTGGCCACGGGCAGGCCGAGGGTCAGGTTGGGCACGAAGTGCGCGTCCATGACGTCTACGTGGACCCAGTCGGCGCGGGTCTCCCCGCCGGCGGCGACGGCGGCGATCTCCTCGCCGAGCCGGGCGAAGTCCGCCGCGAGGATGCTGGGTGCGATCAAAGGTCGGTCGGCCACGTCCCGAGTGTAGGAGGCCGCAGCTAACGCTCGCTAACCGGTTGTGACCAGGATCTGGCTCCGGAGAGGGAGGTCACGCGGCACCGGCGCCCCCTAACCTCGGCGGCATGTCCGGTTTCGCGAGATCCCTGCTGCGCCCCGACGGCTACCGCAGCGTGCCCTACGCCCTGCTCGGGATGGCGCTGGCCCTGCCCGCGATGCCGTTCGCCCTCGTCGCCGCGCTGTTCCCCGGCACTCCCCGGCTGCTGTTCGCCCTCGCGCTGGTGCCGGTCGCGACGGTGCTGGCGGTGGCCGGGCTGAGCGGGCCCATGCGGCGCTTCGGCGTCGCTGTCGCCAACGCGGTGCTCGGCACCGATCTGCCGTCGCCCGGCCGGGCGCGGCCCGCCTGGCCGGACCGGCTGCGCTCGGCCGCCTGGCTGGTCCTGCACGCCGGGCTGAGCGGGCTGCTGCTCGTGATCGGCGGAGTCCTGCTGCTCGGCGTGCTCACCCCGGTGCTGTGGCTCACCGGCGACGGGAGCCGGTTCTCCTTCTTCGGCGCGACCGCTGTCGCCGGCGCGTGGACGGTGCCGGTCGCGCTCGGCATGCTGGCGCTCGCGCTGCTGGTCGCCGCGGCCGCCACCGCCGTGTTCCGGGCCGGCGCGACGGCGCTGCTGAGTCCTTCGGCGACCGAACGCGCCGCGCTGGCCGAACGCCGGGCCGCGGTACTGGCGCAGCGCAACCGCCTGGCTCGCGAGCTGCACGACTCCATCGGGCACACCCTCACGACGTCGACCATCCAGGCGGCGGCCGCGGCCGAGCTGGTCGAGGCGGATCCGGCCCAGGTCCGCCGCGCACTCGGCACCATCGAAGAAGCCTCCCGCAGCGCGCTCGAAGACCTCGACCACGTCCTGGGCCTGCTCCGCGAGGAACCGGCCACGAAGGCACCGTCCCGCACGCTGGCCGAAGTGGACGTCCTCGCCGTACGCGCCCGGGAAGCGGGGCTCGACGTCCGGCTGACCGTCACCGGTCCGATCGCCGCGCTGCCCGCCACGCTGTCGCGCGAGGGCTACCGGATCGTCCAGGAAGGGCTGACCAACGCGCTGCGCCACGCGGGCCCCGGCCCGGTGGACGTCCGGGTCGAGGCCGCGCCCGGTCACCTCGGTATCGCGGTCGTCAACGCGCTGCCCGGCGACGGGCCGCGGACCGGGCGGCGCGGGCTGGCCGGGCTCGCCGAACGCGTCGAGGCCCTGCGCGGCGAGCTCGACGCCGGCCCGGACGGGCCGCAGTGGCGGCTGCGCGCGACCATCCCGCTGGGGACGCGCGCGTGACGCCGTCGGTGCTGCTCGCCGACGACGAGCCGCTGGTCCGCACCGGCTTGCGGGCGCTGCTGGAGCAGCAGGGCCTGCCGGTGGTCGGCGAGGCGGCCGACGGCGGCGAGGTCCTGGCAGCGGTGCGGCGGACCCGGCCGGACGTCGTGCTGATGGACGTCCGGATGCCCGGCACGGACGGCATCGAAGCCACCCGCCAGGTGCTCACGGCGCTCGCCGAGCCGCCGAAGATCCTGGTCGTCACGACGTTCGACAACGACGACTACGTGCACGAGGCGTTGCTGGCCGGGGCCAGCGGGTTCCTGCTGAAGCGGGCGCGCAAGGAGGAGATCGCGCACGCCGTGCGGACGGTCGCCGCCGGCGAGTCGCTGCTGTTCCCGGAGGCGATCCGGCGGCTGGTGCACGGCAGGGCCCCCGGCGGCAGGCACGCGCGCGCGGCGAAGACGCTCACCCGCCGCGAAGCCGAGGTGCTGCGCCTCGTCGCCACCGGACTGTCCAACCAGGACATCGCGGCGGCGCTGGTGATCAGCCTGGAGACGGTGAAGACCCACGTGGGCAACATCTTCGCGAAGCTCGGCGCCGGGAACCGCAGTCAGGCCGTGGTCATCGCGTACGAAGCCGGAGTCGTCAAACCGGGACACCTCGCCGGTCAATAACCGACGTGCGCCCGGTCACCGGCGTGAAGTCATGAGTTCGGCCAGCGGCCACGTTCCGGTCACCGTCAGTCCCTCCACGGCACACGTGCGAGAGGACTAATAGCCCGTGTCCGATATCCGGGCCGTAACCCCCGAAGTTCCCGAACGAGGAGAAACATGGCTTCGCTGTTCGCCGGCCGCCGCCGGTGGCTGGTCGCGGGCGCGCTCGGCGCCGCGCTGATCGCCGCCGCCCCGGTCGCCCTGGCCACCAACGGCTCCGACACGGCCGACGCGCGCTCGTCGGCCGGCACCGGTGACCGCACCGCCGACGTCCGTGCCGCGATCCAGGGCGGGCACGCCCGCAACGTCATCCTGTTCCTCGGCGACGGCATGGGCCAGTCGGAGATCACCGCCGCCCGCAACTACGAGCGCGGTGCCGCGGGCCGGCTCGCCATGGACGAGCTGCCGCTGACCGGTGACTACACGACCTACGCGGTCGAGCAGAACAACCCGGGCAAGCCGAACTACGTGACCGACTCGGCCGCGTCCGGCACCGGCTGGGCCACCGGCACCAAGACCTACAACGGCGCCATCTCGGTCGACGCCTACGGCAACGACGTCCCGACGATCCTGGAGATCGCCAAGCGCAACGGCCTGCGCACCGGCGACGTCACCACCGCCGAGGTCCAGGACGCGACCCCGGCCGTGCTCGGCGCGCACGTCGTCAACCGCGACTGCAAGGGCCCGGTCGAGACGACCGCCAAGTGCGCGAAGAACGCCAAGGAGAACGGCGGCCTCGGCTCGATCGCCGAGCAGCTGGTGCAGACCCGCCCCGACGTCCTGCTGGGCGGCGGCGCGAAGTACTTCAACCAGCAGGTGACGGCCGGCAAGTTCAAGGGCAAGACCGTGCTGGACCAGGCCAAGGCGGCCGGCTACTCGGTCGTCGACACCGCGGCGGACCTGGCCGCGGCGAAGAAGGGCAAGCCGGTCCTCGGCCTGTTCGCCGACGGCAACATGCCGGTGAACTGGTCCGGCCCGGCGGCCGTGCACGGCGGCACCGCGCCGTCCCGCTGCACGCCGAACGCGAAGGTGCCCGCCACCCAGCCGAAGCTGGCCGACCAGACCCGCAAGGCGCTGGAGCTGCTCGACGACCGCCGCAGCGACAAGGGCTTCTTCCTGCAGGTCGAGGGCGCCAGCATCGACAAGCAGGACCACGCGGCCGACCCGTGCGGCCAGATCGGCGAGACGATCGACTTCGACGCGGCGATCGCGGCGGGCACGGCGTTCGCCCGCAGCCACCCGGACACGCTGGTGCTGGTGACCGCGGACCACGGCCACAGCAGCCAGATCGTCGAGCCCACCGTCACACCCGGCCTGACGGCGACGCTGATCACCAACGAGGGCGCGAACATGACGCTGGCCTACGGCACCGCGGAAGCGGGCGGCTCGCAGTCGCACACGGGCACGCAGGTGCGCATCGCGGGCCTCGGCCCGCAGGCGGCCAACATCGTCGGCCTCACCAACCAGACCGACCTGTTCGGCACCCTGAAGCGCGCCCTGAAGCTGCGCTGAGTGGTGGGGCAGACCCCCGGGTTTTTCCGGTGGTCTCCCCGATATCCCCTGGTGTCCGGTCCCCCTAGCGTGGGAAACACCGAGACACCAGGGGGTTTTCTCATGCGGAAGTCATTGCGGGCCGTCACCGCCGGCACGCTCGTCGTGCTGCTCGCCACCACCACGGCGGCACCGGCACTGGCGGCATCGGCACCGGCGGCGGCGAGCCCGGTCCAGGCGAGCCTGGACGTGCTGACCGCCCAGGACGGCGTACCGGGGGCGGTGGCGGTCGTCCAGGACGGCAGGCGGACCCAGGTCACCCGCAGCGGCACGGGCGACGTCGCCACCGGGAAGCCGTTCCCGCGCAACGGTTCGTTCCGCGCGGGCAGCGTCACCAAGACGTTCGTGGCGACGGTGGTGCTGCAGCTGGTCGCGGAGGGCTGGGTGCGGCTGGACGCGCCGGTTTCGCGGTACCTGCCGGGGCTCCTGCCCGACCGGCGGATCACCGTCCGGCAGGTGCTGCAGCACACGAGCGGGCTCTACAACTACACGGACGACCTCGACCTGGCGGACCCGGAGGCGTTGCGGCACCGCGGCGCGGAGCCGGCCGAGCTGGTGGCGATGGCGCTGAAGCACCCGGCGCTGTTCCCGCCCGGCACGAGCTGGTCGTACTCGAACACGAACTACATCGTGGCGGGGATGCTGGTGGAGCAGGTCACCGGGCACGCGCTCGGTACCGAGCTGGCCCGCCGGATCACCGGACCGCTCGGCCTGCGCGACACGTACCTGCCGCGCCGCGGCGACGAGAAGCTGCCCGCACCGCACGCGATCGGCTACCTGCCGGCCGGCGGGAAACTGGTGGACTTCAGCGACTTCGACGCGACGATCGCCTGGGCGGCGGGCGGGCTCGTCACGACCCCGGCCGACCTCGACCGGTTCTACGGGGCGCTGCTGGACGGGCGGCTGCTGCGCCCGGCCGAGCTGGCGGAGATGCGGCGAGCGGTTCCGGCGGACCTCGGCATCCCGGGCGCCGCCTACGGCCTCGGGGTGATGAGCCTCCCGCTGTCGTGCGGAGTGGTGTGGGGGCACGAAGGCGGGATCATCGGCTTCACGAACTTCGCCGGAGCGGGCCCGGACGGCCGCCGGGCGACGGTGGTGCTGAACGAGAATCCGACGCCCGCCGACACGAACCAGCACCTGCTGGCCGCCGTCGACGCCGCGGTGTGCTCAGGGCAGTAGGTCCAGCGCCTCGGTCCACGGCCGCCCGATGTCCAGGCGGTGCAGCGTCACCCCGGCACCCGCGAGGGTGTCGAGGTGACGCTGCCACGCCGGGTGGTGCACCCGGGTGTCCTGGATCTGGTAGGCCACCACGATCGTGGTCCCCGGTGCGCCCAGCACGTCCCCGAGCACGGTCATGGCCTGGTTGTCGGCGATGCCGAGCGCGAGCTTGGCGACCGAGCCGGCCGACGCCGGGGCGAAGAGGAACACCTCCGGGTCGGGGTGCGGCCGCGGCTCGCCGGGCAACCGGGAGACGCTGCGGACCGGCAGGTCGGTGCACGCGGCGACGTCGCCGAGCCCGCCGGTCTCCTCGAGCCAGCGCATCGCCGTCGGCGTCAGCGTGATCGCCGGCCGCCAGCCGCGCGCCACGGCCGGTTTCACCAGCTCGGTGGCGAACCGGACCTCGAGCCCGCCGCACGAGCCGGCGACCAGCCCGAGATCTCTCACGGTTTGCGCAGCACGGCGCAGAACATCGCGTCCGTGCCGTGGCGGTGCGGCCAGAGCTGCACGTACGGCCCGTCGCCGAGCTGCGGGACTTCGGGGAAGAACGGGCGCGCGTCCAGCACCTCGCCCTTCAGCCGCCGCGCCGTCTCGGCGAAGACGCCTTCGGTTTCGGCGAGGTGCGGCGAGCAGACGACGTAGGTGAGCGCGCCGCCGGGCCGCAGCAGGTCGTAGGCCGCGGTGATCAGCTGGCCCTGCAGCTTCGTGAGGTCGGCGACGTCGGACGGCTGACGGCGCCAGCGCGCCTCCGGCCGCCGCCGCAGCGCGCCGAGCCCGCTGCACGGTGCGTCGACGAGGATCCGGTCGTAGCCGGGTTCCAGACCGCTTTCGCGCCCGTCGGCGACGTGCACCTTCACCGGCAGGCCGATCGTGGCCTTCTCGACGAGCTTCGCGCGGTGCGGCGCCTTTTCGACGGCGTCCACGGTCGCTCCGCTCAGCGCGGCCAGCGCACCGAGCATCGTGGCCTTGCCGCCGGGGCCGGCGCACAGGTCGAGCCAGCGCTCGTCGGAGCCTTCCACGGGCACCTTCGTCGCGGCGATCGCGCAGAGCTGGCTGCCCTCGTCCTGCACCGCGGCCAGCCGCTCGCGGACCGGCTCGACGTCGGCCGGGTCGCCGGCACCGGCGGGCAGGCGGACGCCGTAGGGGGAGTACGGCGCCGGGTCGCCGCCGGTGATCGCGGCGAGCTCGTCGGCGCTGATCTCGCCGGGCCGGGCCACCAGGTGCACCTCGGGCCGTGCGTCGTCGGCTTCGAGCGCGGCCTTCAGCTCCGCGCCCTTGTCGCCCAGCGCTTCGGCGAACGACCGGGCGATCCAGCGCGGGTGCGCGGTGCGCAGCGCGTAGGCCCCGATCGGGTCGGCCGCCTCGTCCGGCGCCAGCTCGTCCAGCCAGGTCTGTTCGTCCTTTTCGGACACCTTGCGCAGGACCGCGTTGGCGAACCCGGTGGCCCACGAACCACCTTCCGCGCGGACGAGGTCCACAGTGGACGTGACGGCGGCGTGCTCCGGGATGCGCGTGCGCAGCAGCTGGTAGACGCCGAGGCGCAGCGCGTCGAGCACCGCGGGGTCGGTCTTGGCCAGCGGCCGCTCGGCGCAGGACTCGATGATCGCGTCGAGCAGGCCCTGCGCCCGCGACGTGCCGTAGGTCAGCTCGGTGGCCAGCGCCGCGTCCCGGCCGGTGATCCGCCGCTCCCGCAGCAGGTCCGGCAGCACCAGGTTGGCGTAGGCGTCCTTCGTCCGGACGGCCGCGAGGACGTCGAACGCGGCCTGCCGCGCCGGGTCCACCTCCGGCGGGCGGCGCGGCCCTTCCTTGCGCGGTGCCGGACGGCCCCGCTCCGGCCGTGACGGACGTCGTTCCCTGTGGTCGTTCACCGGAGGCGCTCTCCCTGGTCGATCCTCGTACCGCGCGCCCAGTCGGTGGCCGCCATCCGTTTCTTGCCGGGTGCCTGGACTTCGCCGAGCCGCAACGGCTTCGTCGCCGTCCCGACCAGCACCCGTTTGCGTTCGACCACGATCTCGCCCGGCGGCGGGCCGGGTTCGTCGAGCACCGTGACCGGGCCGAGCTTGAAGCGTTCACCGCGGAACTCCGCCCACGCGCCCGGTTCGGGGGTGACCGAGCGGATCTGCCGGTCGACCGCCGAGGCGGGGTCGGCGAAGGACACCCGCGCGTCCTCGACCGTGACCTTCGGCGCGTAACTGACGCCCTCGGCGGGCTGCTCCCGCGCGACCAGGGAGCCGTCGGCCAGACCGTCCATGGTGGACAGCAGCAGCTTGGCCCCGGACTCGGCGAGCCGCCCGAGCAGCGCACCGGCGGTGTCGGTGTCCCCGATCGTCTCGGTGACGACGCCGTAGACCGGGCCGGCGTCCAGCTCCTTGACGATCCGGAAGGTGGAGGCGCCGGTGATCTCGTCCCCGGCGCGGATCGCGGCCTGCACGGGCGCGGCCCCCCGCCACGCGGGCAGCAGCGAGAAGTGCAGGTTCACCCAGCCGATGCGCGGGATGTCGAGGGCGGACTGCGGCAGCAGCGCCCCGTAGGCGACGACCGGGCAGGCATCCGGGGCGAGCTCGGCGAGCCGCGCGAGGAAGGCCGGATCACCGGCCCGCGCGGGCGTCAGGACTTCGATGCCGTGCTCGTCGGCGAGGGCACCGACGGGCGACCGGACGACGCGCCGGCCGCGCCCGGCCTGCGCATCGGGCCGGGTGACCACGGCAACGACCTCGTGCCGGCCGGAATCGAGCAGAGCGCGCAGGGCGGGGACCGCCGGGTCGGGAGTGCCGGCGAAGACGAGCTTCATCGGCCCACCCCCGGCGGAAGCGGGGTTTCAGGTGGCTGGAACATCGGAGCCGAGTCTAGAAGGCCCCCTCCGGCCGGGCGCGCCCAGCTCGGGCCTGGTTGTCCACAGGACCGCCGCAATGTGGACAACCAGGCCCCGGCAGCCCGCTTTCCCGCCTTTTCGCCGGGAGGTGACTCGCCGCTCGCCGGCGAAGCCACCTGCCGCCCGCACCAGCCAACTCACCGGAACGCGGGTGAGTTGGCCAGTCCGGGTGGTGAGTTGGCCGCTGCAGGCGGTGGTTTGGCCGCACACGACGGCTTGAATCCGCCAACCACTTCGCCGGAACCCCCGCCCGTCCTACCAGCGGGTCGGCCACACAACCTGGGCCGCACCTTGGCCGCGCCGGACCGGTTCCGCGGCCGCCAGCCAGCGGCCGTCGCGCAGGTGCTCCACTCCCGTGGCCGCGCCGATCTCCGCCGGGGCCGTCGAGAAGCCCTGGCCGCGGGCCCGGAGCACCGCCGTCTCCGGCTGGTCGAGGAATGCCTGCTCCACCTGCGCCTGCGCCGAGTTCCGCTGCGACGCGCGCGGCGCCGCGATGGCGTCCTCGAGGGACAGGCCGCGGTCGAGGCGGCCGAGGATCACCTGCAGGACCGTCGTGATGATCGACGCGCCGCCCGGGGAGCCCGTCGCGAAGAACGGGCGGCCGTGGTCGAGCACGATCGTGGGCGCCATCGACGAGCGCGGCCGCTTGCCGGGGCCCGGCAGGTTCGGGTCGGGCACGCCCGGCGTCACCGGCGTGAACGAGAAGTCGGTCAGCTCGTTGTTGAGCAGGAACCCGCGGCCCGGCACGACGATGCCGCTGCCGCCCTCCTGCTCGATGGTCAGCGTGTAGGCGACGACGTTGCCCCACTTGTCGGCGACCGTGAGGTGCGTCGTGTTCTCGCCTTCGTACGGCGTCGGCGAGGCCGTCGCGCCCGCGGCGCACGGCGTGGGGTGCTTCGGATCGGCCGGGGCGACCGGGCTGGTCGCGGCCTTGTCCTTCGAGATCAGGCACGCCCGCGTGTCGGCGAAGCGCTGGCTGAGCAGCTCGCGCGCCGGGACGTCGACGAACGCCGGGTCACCGATCCAGCGGTTGCGGTCGGCGAAGGCGAACCGGGTCGATTCCAGGAAGTACTGCAGGTAGTCGGCCTTGCTCGCGTGCTTGAGGTCGAAGTTCTCGAGGATGTTGAGCGCCTCGCCGACCGTCAGCCCGCCCGACGACGGCGCCGGCATGCCGTAGACGTCGAGGCCCTCGTAGCGCGCGTGGGTCGGGTCGCGCTCGATGGCTCGGTAGGCGGCGAGGTCGCCGGTGGTCAGCTTCCCGGGCCGGACGTTCAGCGTCGAAGCCGGGTCGACCGGCGGTTTCTGCACGGTCTTGGCGATGTCGGCGCCGATCGGGCCGCGGTACAGCGCGTCGACGCCGTTGCGCTCGAGCTGGGCGTACGTGGCGGCCAGGTCGGGGTTCTTGAAGACGGTGCCGGGGGCCGGCGGGGCGCCGCCCGGCAGGTACAGCGACCGCGTCGACGGGAATGCGGCGAACCGCGCGGCGTTGTTCGCGATCTGGGTCTGGAACGTCTGGTCGACGACGAAGCCGGTGCGCGCGAGGTTCTCCGCGGGCTTCAGCGTCTTCGCCAGCGACCGCGTCCCCCACTTGCGCAGGGCTTCGGCCCAGGTGGCGGGCGTGCCGGGCACGCCGACGCTCAGGCCGCTGGTGACCGCGTCGGCGAACGGCAGCGGCTTGCCGTTCTCGACGAACAGGTTCTCGTCGGCGGTCTTCGGCGCGGTCTCGCGGCCGTCCAGGGTGTGCACGCGGTGGGTCTTGGCGTCGTAGTAGACGAAGAACCCGCCGCCGCCGACCCCGGCGGAGAACGGATCGGTGACGCCGAGCGCGGCGGCGACCGCAACGGCGGCGTCGACGGCGTTCCCGCCGCCGCGCAGGACCTGGGTGCCGATCGCCGTGGCGTCGGCGTCGATGCTGGCCACGGCACCCCCGAAGCCGGTGGCGACCGGCGACTTCGGCGTGGGCGTGGCGGCAGTGGCGGGCGCGGCGACCCCGGCGGTGAGCACGGCGGCGACGGCCAGGACGAGCGTGGTGCGACTCCGATGCGCGGGCATGCGGGCGAGTCTGCCCCTTGCACCGGACGGCTTCAAGACACCAGCCGGTTGGTGCCTCCGGGCGACGAAGGTTGTTCTCTACCTAGCCCCATAGTAGAACTGGACCATGGCAGGACCACGGATGACGCTGACCACCCAGCTCGTGCTGCGCGCGCTGCTCGTGGACCCGGCGCGGGAGATGTACGGGCTGGAGATCTGCGCCGCCGCCGAGCTGCCGAGTGGCACCATCCACCCCATCCTCGCCCGGCTGGAGGGCATCGGCTGGCTGGAGAGCCGCTGGGAGGACGTCGATCCCCGCGAGGCAGGCCGGCCCCGGCGGCGCTTCTACCGCCTGAGCCGCGACGGCGTGGCTTCCTCGCAGATCGCCCTCGCCCGCGCGGAAGCCTCGGCGACCAAGCTCGCGCGGCTCCGCCCGGGCCTTGGCCTGGCCGGCGGTGCCCGATGAGACGCCGCGGCCGAACCGCGCGGGACGCCGAAGATCTCGCGCTGGCGCGCCGCCTCGCGGAGGCGCTCGAGCGGGTGCAGGGTCAGGACGGCACCGTCGGCGAGCTGGACCGGGCACGCTGCCTGGCCCGCACCCTGTCCACCAACCGGGCTTTGGCCTTCGCCCCGCAGCGCGAACTCACCCGCCGCCTGGCCGCCCGGCTCGACCTGGCCTGCGACCTGGCTGTCACAGGAGATTTCGACACCGCAGTGCACCTGGCCTGGGTCGCGGAGGCCCGGGCCGTCGCCGCCCTCCGCGAGGAACGGACCCCGGAACGGGCGGAGTCCGCCATGGCGGCGAGGAACGCCGCCGTGGCGGCCCGGCGCGCCCGGGCGGAGCTGCACCGGCGGGTCGAGGACGCCAGCACGTTCGTCTCGCCCCTCGGCGGCGATCCGGTGGGGGAAGCGCGCATCGCGGTCGCCAAGGTCATCCGGCAGCTGGCGCGCCGGACCGCGGCGGCCGGGCGGCCGGGCCTCGTCTGCCGGAACGTGCTGGGGCTGGCGCTGCAGCTGCTGCCGGCCGCCCACCGTCCCCGGTTCGAGGAGGAGTTCCGCGGCGAGGTGGCCGATCTGCCCCGCGGCCAGATCCGCTACGCGGCCCGGCAGCTGGGGCACGCGTGGTCGTTGCGCCGGAGCCTGGCCTCAGCCCGCGCGGAACGGAGCCGGCCGTGACGAACCGGCCCGACAACGCCTACACAGCACTCGTGCGCCACGTCGTCGACGACAGCGCCCGCACGTTCCGGACCGCCCTGCTCGTCCTCGTCGTGGCCCTGGCGGTGGTCGGCATCGTGGTCAGCGTGGCCCTGACTTCGGGCGGCCTCGGCACCGCCGCGGTGGCGGCGACCGCGCTCATCGGCGGCGCGGCACGCGCCCTTCGGCGGCGGTGAACGCTCACCCACCACGCAAGCCGCGACGCAGCCGCCAGGACCCGCCCGCCAGCCGCAGGGCGTACGCCAGCCGGTGCCGGCCCGCCAGCTCGGCCAGCTCGGCGCGGAACTCTTCGGCGTAGCGACCCCGATGCGGCGCGGGGACCAGGAGCACGGCGATCGTCACCAGGTGCCGGGTCGCCGGCCCGGGGGCGAAGGCGTCTCGGGCACGCGTCACACAGCCGATGAGGTCCCGGCCGAGCCGCCGGCCTTCGTCGTCGTCGAAGATCGCGAGTTCGCGGACCCGTTCGCGGGCGGCAGCACCGAGGCGGTCGAGGGCCCGGGCGCGATCACCGGTGCGCCCGGAGGCCAGGGCGTCCTCGATGGCGCCGATGAGGATGCGGGTGAGGACGACGTCACGCGCGTCGTCGCGGAAGCGCGGCACGTCGAGCGCGCCCGCGAGGTCGCGGGCCCGGCGGAGGTCGGCGAGCGCGCTCATTCCCGGGGCTCCTCGATGGTCCCCGGTTCCCGCCGGACCCCGGCGATGTCCTCGGTCAGCGCCCGGCCCCGGCCGCGTCGAGGTTCCGCACGCCCGTGGCCGCAGAAGTAGATCAGCAAGGCGTCTTCGGCGGCCGCGGTCTCTTCCGCGAGCGCCTGGCCGAACAAGAACGGCTGCGCCGGGTCGTGCACCTCCCGGACGTTCGCGGCCGCCATCCCGCACCGCTCGACCAGCACCGCGGCCAGGTCGGTGATCGTCGTGCGCACGGCCGGGACCTCGTCGAGCCCGTCGGCACCGGCCCCTCCGGTCGCGCACCCGGTCCCGATCAGGACCGCCCGGGCGCGCGCTCCACGCAGGTCAGCCACGCGGCCTCGCCGCGGCCGGCCGGCTGCTCGTGCTGTCGCCCACGGACAGCAGTATCTCCCCGCGGCCACCCCGTGTTACACGCATTCCGGCGCTCCCCCACCGGCTGCACGCACAATGGGTGATACACCAACGGAAACCGAATTCGTCACGGAATTCTTTTCGCATTCCGGCGGCCGGATTCCGCCGTACACTGGCCGGATGGGCAGCCAGGAGCAGCGAGCACTCGATTCCCTGTACGCGGTCGACAATGTGCTGACGATCGATATCACGCTGCCACCGGCGGACTGGGACGCGGTGCGCACCGAGCAGCCCGCCGGCGGGGTGTGCAACTTCGACTGGACCGGCGGCAGCCGTTACACCTGGCGGAAGGCGCCCTCGGTCGAGCTGTCCGGGACGAAGTTCCCCGCGCGGACGTCGTTCCCCGATGTCGGGATCAAGAAGAAGTCCTTCTGCGGGTCGATCAACAGCAGCAAGCCCTGCCTGCACCTCGACTTCGGGAAGTTCCTCGACGCGAACAAAGCGCCGGTCCAGCAGCTGATCGGGTCGCGGTACCTGACGCTCAACAACTCGGTCCAGGACCTGTCCTATCTGCGGCAGCTGCTCTGCTACAAACTGTTCGAGCTCGCCGGGCTCCCGTATTCCCGCGGCAATTACGCCCGGGTCCTCGTGAACGGCACACCGATCGGGCAGGGCGTGGCCGGTGTCGACAGCCCGGGTGTCTTCGTGAACGTCGAACCGATCATGCCCCGCTACATCGAGCGCAACTTCGGCAACCTCAAGGGGAACCTCTACGAGCTCGAGCACAAGGACGACTTCGTCGCCGACCGGTTCGCCGCCATCGGCGTCGAGTCGCTGTCCAAGTTCGACGACAAGGCCGACCTGCGGTTCGCCATCGACCACATCGCCGCGCACGGGCTGGCCGGGGCGAGCGAGGTCTTCGATCTCGACCAGTTCGTCAAGCTCTACGCGATGGAGTTCTTCCTCAAGCACTGGGACGGCTACTCCAGGAACACCAACAACACCTACGTGTACAACGACGTGGACGCCGTCGCCCAGCCGGGCGTGGACGACATCGACTTCAAGCTGATCCCGTGGGGCCTCGACCAGACCTTCCAGCCCGCCCGGCACTTCCGGCTCGACACCGCCGGGCTGCTCGCCAAGCTGGTCCGCGACGACCCGGACCGGCGGGCGCAGCTGGCCGGTCAGGTCCGCGACTACCGCGAAACGGTGTTCGGCTACCGGACCCAGCAGGAGGTGCTCCGGCCGCTGCTCGACGGGATGGGGACGGTACTGGCCGGCCTCGGCGTGCCCGACGTGCCCACGCAGCTCACCGCCGTGCGCAAGCAGCTCCGGCTCGCCACGTCCGCCGGCTACCTCTTCGGCGGCTTGCCGGGCCCCGGCGGCGCCTACGTCCGCGACGACGTCACCAACGAGTGCCTGCACGCCAGCGGCAGCGAGTCCATTCCGGCCACGGCGGCCGATCCCGGGGGTGCCGAGGTCGTCCACCGGCTCCGGACGGCGAACGTCGACGACACGGACCTGTGGTGCTTCGCCGCGCTCGGCACCGGGCAGTCGGTCGGCAGCAAGGCGTCCGGCCGGCCCCTCCACGCGACCACGACGACGTCGGGCCAGGGCCACCCACTGCTGTGCACGCGCGCGGCGGACGACTCCGGCCACGCCGAAGAGTTCTCGGTCGCCCCGATCGATCCGGTCGGCGACGATTTCGGTTTCAGCGGCTATTTCACGCTCACGAGCATCCGGACCGGGTTGGGTGCCGCTTTCGGCACGGACCCCACGGCGGCCGGAAAACCCCGCGTCCACCAGGATCCCAGCCCGTCGAAGCTGTACTTTTCTTGATCAGGAACAGCCTGATCAGAAAACCGCGTAGCCGCCGGCGTCGTCGACGACCAGCGTCCGCTGCTCGCCGCCGACCGAAAACGTCGTGACACCTTCCGGCTTCGCGGTCCGGTGGAAGGTGACGTCGAGCAATTCGACGGTGCCGGTACCGCGGTTCCACTCACCCAGCCGGAACGGCGCGTCGCCGTGACTGGTCGAGCGCCCGAGCAGGAGCAGGAAATCCCCGGTCCGCGCGGCACCGGAAATGTCGCGGATCCCTTGGGTCACGGCCCGCTCGGGCAGGGGGACCTCGATGAGTTCGGGACGCCCGAGCGAGGCGGTCGTCCACCGGGCCCCGCCGACGTCGACGGGGATCCGGACCACCGCGACGCGGCCCGGAGCGGCCGGTCCGCGCAGGCCGAACAGCAGCGCATTCCGGTCCCACGCCAGGCCTTCCACGTTGAGCCCGCCGCCGTCGGGGGCCAGCCCGCCGGCCGCGGCGAGCGTGGGTTCGCGGGCGAGCAGCCAGGCCCGGAACCCGGCCATCGGCTCGGCGGCCAGGTCACCGTCGGCCGCGTACCGGACGCGCACCAGGCCGTCGCAGATCCGGTCTCCCTCGACACACAACGAAGAGGAGACGACGAGCACTGTTTCGCCGTTCACGTCGACCCGCGTGAGACCTTCGGGATCACGCAGCATTCCCTTGCCGACCCCGGCCAGCCGGCGCCGGTGAATCCGTTCCACCGCGGCGATGTCGGGATCGAACGTCATTTCGAACAATGCTGTCGGGTCTTTGTTGTCGACGAAGACGAACCGCCGGGGACTCACCCGCACGACACCCGAGGCGTTGAACGGCACTGAGCCGTTCTTTTCCGGGAAAGGGGTGGGCCGGATCTTCTTCATGGATCCAAACTACCGCCCTCGCGCGGCCGTAAGCCGGATCGTGCACCGGTCAGATGAGGTCCAGGGGGTCCAGCTGGACGCGGATCGGTTCCGTCGCCTTGCGGGCGTCCCGGCGGGCCGCTGCCGCGTGGACCGACCCCGCCAGCGCCTTGCCCTCCGCCCGGGAGACGCGCACCAACGCCCGCTCTCGCTCCGCGTTGCCCTCTTCGTCCGGCTCGCCGAGCGGGACCGGGCCCAGTACCTCGCCCGACTCCGGCAGGGGCAGGTCGGCGAGGAAGCCGGCCACCGCATCCGGGCTGCCCTCGACGCTCGCCATGCGCATCGCCGGGGGGAAGCCCAGCTCGCGGCGTTCCCCGAGTTCCTGGGCCGCGTGCCAGGCCGGGTCCCAGCGGACCAGTGCCTGGACCACCGCCAGCCCCGCCTCGGCCCCGACGATCACGCGGCCCCCCGAAGCGGCCGGGCGGACCAGCGCCGCGGCCGCCATCCAGCGGCGCAGGGTCTCCTCGCCCGCCCGCAGGTCCTGACGGCCCAGCAGGGCCCAGCCGTCGAGCAGCAGCGCCGCGCCGTAGCCGCCTTCCGCCACCGGCTCCGCCCCCGGGGTGCACACGATCAGCGCCGGTTTGCCCGGCACCGATTCCAGGACCTCCGTCGCCCCGGACGTCCGGACCGGGACGCCCGGGAACGCGCGGCCCAGCTCCTCCGCCGTCCGTTTCGCGCCGACGATCACCGCGCGCAGCCGGACCGAACCGCACGCCGTGCAGCGGAACGCCGTTTCCGGGACGCCGCACCAGCGGCACGCCGGCGGTTTCGGCTGCCCGTCGAGCGATCCGCCGGGCAGGGCCAGCGGCCCCGCGCACCGGCGGCAGTGGGCGGGCGTCCGGCAGTTCCCGCAGGCCAGGCCGGGCACGTACCCGCGCCGGGGCACCTGCACCAGTACCGGGAGGTCCGCCGCGAACGCCTGCCGCGCGGCTTCGAAGGCCACCGCCGGCAGGCGCGCCACCCGGGCGGCCTCGTCGCGGGCCACGTCGAAGTCCTCGCCGACCGGGGTGACGCGCGGGGCGGCGGACCGCAGCGTCGCGCGGTCGGCGAGCACCGGCGCGGCCCAGCCGGACTCGACGAGCAGCTGGGCCTCGGCCGTCCGGGCGAACCCGCCGACCAGCAGGGACGCCTTCGCCGCGTGCGCGCGGTCCATCAGGACGTCCCGGACGTGCGGGTAGGGGGCGTGCTGGTCGAGGTGGAGGTCGTCGCCGTCGTCCCAGACGGCGAACAGCCCGGGGTCGTGGACCGGCGCGAACATCGCCGCCCGCGTCCCGACGACCACCCGCACCGCGCCGCGGAGCACGGCCAGCCAGCGGCGGTACCGCTCGGCGGGCCCGAGCCCGGCGATGAGCGCCACCACGGCGTTCTCCCCCACCAGCGCCGCGCAGGCTTCGTGCACCCGGGTCAGGTCGCGGTGGTCCGGCACCACCAGCACCGCACCCCGGCCCTGCGCGGCGACCGAACCGGCGGCCTCGGCGAGCCGGCGCGGCCAGTCCTCGCCCGGCAGGGCCTGCCAGACGGCGTTCGCGGGTTTGCCCTCGGCGAGGGCCTCCAGGAACGCCGGGCCGCGCTGGTAGCGGGCCCAGGCCGTGCTGTCCGGCAGCTCCGGCGCCGCCGCGGGGGCCGGCGGCGGCTCGCCCTCGGCCTTGGCGTGCCGGGGCGGGAGCGCGAGCCGCAGGACGTCGGACAGCGTGCCGCCGTAGCGGTCGGCGACCGAGCGGCACAGCGCGTGCAGCGACGGCGGCAGCACCGGCTCGGCCGACGTGACGCGCTCGAGGAACGCCAGCTTGCTGCCGTAGTCGCTGGTCTCGCCCCGCTCGATCAGGTAGCCGTCGACCAGCTGCCCGGCGAACCGGACGCGGACGCGGCAGCCCGGCACGGCGGTGTCGTGCAGCTTCTCCGGCACGAGGTAGTCGAAGGTGCGGTCCAGGTGCGCGAGGGGGATGTCGACGACGATCCGCGCGACCGGCCGCTCGGGCGCGGGCTGCTGGGCGCCCTTCGCCTTCTCCCCCGGCTTCGGCGCCTTCTTCCGGGCACGCGACGGCGCCGCCCTGGCGGCGGGCGGCTTCTCCGGGAGCTCCCAGAGAGCGGCGGACTCGGAACTGCTCACGCCGTGATCTCTACCAGACCCCACCGACAGCCCGGACGCCAGGAAGGCCACCCCGGGCCGAGCTCGGGGTGGCCTTCACCGGATCGGGCGTCAGGCGCCCGCTGCCGACTTCAGCGCCTCGGCGCGAGCCGTGCTCTCCCACGGGAGGTCCAGCTCGGGACGGCCGAAGTGGCCGTACGCCGCCGTCGGGGCGTAGATCGGGCGCAGCAGGTCGAGGTCGCGGATGATCGCCGCCGGCCGCAGGTCGAAGACCTCGGTGATGGCCTGCTGGATCTTCGACGGGTCGACCGTCTCGGTGCCGAACGTCTCGACGAACAGGCCGACCGGAGCCGCCTTGCCGATGGCGTAGGCGACCTGGACCTCGGTCCGCGTGGCCAGCCCGGCCGCCACGACGTTCTTCGCCACCCAGCGCATCGCGTACGCCGCGGAGCGGTCGACCTTGGACGGGTCCTTGCCGGAGAACGCGCCGCCACCGTGGCGGGCCATGCCGCCGTAGGTGTCGACGATGATCTTGCGCCCGGTCAGGCCGGCGTCACCCATCGGGCCGCCGATGACGAAGCGGCCGGTCGGGTTGACCAGCAGGCGCGCGTTCGACGTGTCGATGCCCAGGCCCTCGAGCTCGGGACCGACGACGTGCTCCTTGACGTCGACGCTGAGCATCTTCTCCAGGTCGATGCCGTCCGCGTGCTGCGAGGACACGACGACCGTGTCGAGGCGCACCGGCTGGTCGCCGGCGTACTCGATGGTCACCTGGGTCTTGCCGTCCGGGCGCAGGTACGGCAGCACGCCGTCCTTGCGGACCGCGGTCAGGCGCTTCGACAGCCGGTGGGCCAGCGCGATCGGCAGCGGCATCAGCTCGGGGGTGTCCGAGCAGGCGTAGCCGAACATCAGGCCCTGGTCGCCGGCACCCTGGCGGTTGATCTCGTCCTCGTCCGACTCGACCCGCGACTCGTACGCGGTGTCGACGCCCTGGGCGATGTCGGGCGACTGCGAGCCGATCGCGACGTTGACGCCGCACGAGTTGCCGTCGAAACCCTTGGCCGAGGAGTCGTAGCCGATCTTGAGAATGACGTCGCGGACGATCGTCGGGATATCGGCGTACGCCTCGGTGGTCACCTCACCGGCCACGTGGACCTGGCCGGTGGTGATCAGGGTCTCGACCGCGACGCGGCTGCGCGGATCCTTCGACAGCAGGCCGTCGAGGATCGAGTCGCTGATGGCATCGCAAATCTTGTCGGGGTGCCCTTCGGTTACCGACTCCGAGGTGAACAATCTGCTACTGGACGCGGTCACGGTGGCCGTCACTTCCTCACCCTAAGACGTCGGATGCCGAACTTAGGCACCCCTTACCTTTTGCCTGCAAGCGTACTGACTATCGCTCGGGGGACGGTCAACGCTTCATAAAGCTCACAACAGCGTCCCACACTGTGGACGCCAGTTGGGCTTTCTGGGCGAGAGGTAGGGGTCGTTCGGTGGCATCGGCCCCGAGGAGCCAGCCCGAATTGTCCTCGGTACCGAAGGCCTTGCCGTCCCCGACCGCGTTGACGACCAGCAGGTCGGCGCCCTTGCGCTTGAGCTTCGCGCGGGCGTGGTCGAGGACACTGGCGTGCTCGTCGCCGGTTTCCGCGGCGAAACCGACGATAACCTGACCGGAATGCCGGTTCTGCACCAGTTCGGCCAGGATGTCGGCATTGCGGGCGAGCGTGATGACGGGGTCCGGCTGGTCGTCGGTCTTCTTGATCTTGTGCTCGGCCCGGTTCGCCGGCCGGAAGTCGGCGACGGCGGCGGCCATCACGACGACGTCCGCGGAGCGGGACGCGGCGTGCACCGCCTGCCGCAGTTCCTCCGCCGTCGACACGTGCTGCACGGTGGCACCCGCCGGGTCGGGCAGGGCGACCGTGTGGGCGGCGACCAGCGTGACGTCGGCGCCGCGCTGGGCGGCGACGCGGGCCAGCGCGTACCCCTGCTTGCCGGACGAGCGGTTGCCCAGGTAGCGGACCGGGTCGAGGGGCTCGCGCGTACCGCCCGCCGACACCACCACCCGGACGCCTTCGAGGTCGCGCGGGAGGGCGTCCGGCCGGGCCAGGAGCAGCCGGGCCAGGTCGACGATCTCGGCCGGGTGCGCGAGGCGGCCCTTGCCGGTGTCGGCACCCGTGAGACGACCGGAGGCCGGCTCGGTGACGACCATGCCGCGTGAGCGCAGCAGGGCGACGTTGTCGCGGGTTGCGGGGTGCTCCCACATCTCCGTGTGCATCGCCGGGAAGAAGGCGACCGGGCACCGGGCGGTGAGCAGGGTGTTCGTCAGCAGGTCGTCCGCGAGGCCGTGGGCGGCCTTGGCGAGCAGGTTCGCCGTGGCCGGGACGACCAGGACGAGATCGGCCTCCTTGCCGACGCGGACGTGCTGGACCTCCGGCACTTCGGTGAACACGCCCGTGTGCACCGGGTGACCGGAGAGGGCTTCGAAGGTCGCCGCGCCGACGAAGTTCAGCGCGGCTTCGGTGGGGACCACGCGGACGTCGTGACCGGACTCGGTCAGCCCGCGCAGCACCTCACAGGCCTTGTAGGCGGCGATCCCGCCACCCACGCCCAGGACGACGCGGGGCTTACTCACCCTCGGTGTGCTCGAGCAGGCCGCCGTGGATCTCGCGCAGCGCGATCGAGAGCGGCTTCTCGCGCGGGCCCGGCTCGACGAGCGGGCCGACGTACTCCAGCAGACCCTCGCCCAGCTGGGCGTAGTAGTCGTTGATCTGGCGGGCACGCTTGGCCGAGTAGATCGCCAGCGCGTACTTCGAGCTGACCTTTTCGAGCAGGTCGTCGATCGGCGGGTTGGTGATGCCCTCGAGCTCTTCGGTCAGGGGTACCTGGTTGGTCACTCGTGGTGCTCCGCTTCTTCGGAAAACTGATCAGCCGTAATCAAGTTTAGCAAGTGCTCCGCGGCCTCCCGCACGTCGGCGTTGACGAGGCGGTGGTCGAACTCCCCCGCCGCCGCCAACTCGCGCTCCGCTTCGAGCAGCCGGGTCTTCACGGCGGCCTCGTTTTCGGTGCCGCGGCCGGTGAGCCGGCCGACCAGTTCGTCCCAGGACGGCGGCATGAGCATCACCAGCCGGGCCTCCGGCATCGCCGCGCGGACCTGGCGGGCGCCCTGCAGCTCGATCTCCAGGACGGCCGGGCGGCCCTCGGCGAGTGCCTTCTCGACCGGCTCGCGCGGGGTGCCGTAGCAGTTGCCGGCGAACTCGGCCCACTCGAGGAGCCTGCCGTCGGCGACCATCGCGTCGAACTCCACGCGGTCGACGAAGTGGTAGTGCGCCCCGTCGACTTCGCCGGGGCGCGGCTTGCGCGTGGTGACCGAGACGCTGAACCAGACGTCGGGCTCCAGCTTCCGCAGCTCGCCCACCACGCTCGACTTCCCGACTCCCGAAGGCCCCGATACGACGGTGAGCCGGTGCCGGGGGATGTCCCCCGCCACCGGCTCACTGCCGCGGTCGGCGCCCCGGCTCACCGGGTAGTCACGACCTGCGCCGTTCACTCGCCGCTGAACTCGGCCAGCAGCGCCTTGCGCTGCCGGTCGCCGAGGCCGCGAAGGCGACGGCTGGGGGCGATCTCCAGTCGTTCCATGGTCTGCTGCGCGCGGACCTTGCCGACGCCCGGGAGGGCCTCGAGCAGAGCCGAAACCTTCATCTTGCCGAGGACTTCGTTCTCCTCGGCCTGCTTCAGCACGTCGACCAGAGTGGTACCGCCCCGCTTCAGCCGCTCCTTCAGCTCAGCACGGATCTTGCGAGCGGCGGCGGCCTTCTCCAGCGCCGCAGCGCGCTGTTCCTCTGTCAGCTGGGGAAGTGCCACGTTTTCCTCCGGATAGTTCTCAAAACTGGGTGGGTGACGCGACGGTACCCACCCGTGAGCACCGGCCACAATGCGGGGGTGCCTGGTGGGGGCCCGTTCCGGCCCCTGCTATTGGCCGTTTTCCTGCGGGTCGGCCAGCACTTCGGCGACTCGTTCGACCGCTTGGCGCAAAGCCGCTTGCTCCGGACCGTGGCGCAGGATGTCCCGGGACGACGCGGGGAGGATACCCGGGAGTGCGGCGCCGAACAGGGCCCGCAAATCGGCCGCAGTGGCTCCCTGAGCGCCGAAACCGGGCGCCAGCACCGGACCGTTCAGCCCCGCCAGATCCAGCTCTCCCGGCGGAATGGTGGCCCCGACGACGACACCCACATCGCCGAGCGGTTCCGCACCTGCGTTGAGTGCCGCCGCGGAGTCGACGATCGCCTGCGCGACGGTGCGCCCGTCGGGCAGCTTCGCGTTCTGCACTTCGGCCGCTTCGGGGTTCGAAGTCCGGGCAAGCACGAAGATGCCGCGTCCCGCCGCGGCGGCCGTGGCGGCGCACGCGTCGAGCGACCCGAAGCCGAGGTACGGCGAGACCGTGATGGCGTCGGCCGCGATCGCCGCACTCTCGGCGACGTATGCGGCGGTGTAGGCCGCCATCGTGGACCCGATGTCGCCGCGCTTGACGTCCAGCAGCACCAGCGCACCCGCGTCGCGGGCGGTCTCGACCACCCGCTCCAGCACCCGGACGCCGTCCGGTCCGAAACTTTCGAAGAACGCCGACTGCGGCTTCACGATCGCCGCGCGCGCCGCCAGGACCTCCGTGGCGGACAGCGCGAACCGTTCCAGGCCCGAGACGTCCACCGGGAGCCCCCAGGCCTCGATCAGGCCCGGGTGGGGGTCGATCCCGGCGCACAGCGGGCCGCGGGCCGCGACGGCTTTCGCCAGCCGCGCCCCGAACCGTTCCCGCCCGCTCACGACTTCGCCTTCAGCGCCGCTTGGAGCTCCTGCAGGGACTTGACCCCGATGTCGCCGCGGATGAGCGCTTCGATGCCGTGCACGGCCGCCGCGGCGCCCTGCACGGTGGTCACGCACGGGATGTCGCGCGACACCGCGGCGGTGCGGATTTCGTAGCCGTCGACGCGCGGACCGCTGTTCCCGTAGGGGGTGTTGATCACCATGTCGACGTCGCCGTCGAGGATGACGTCCACGATGTTCGGCTCGGCTTCGGTCGAGCCCTCGTAGTGCTTGCGCACCACCGTGCACGGGATTCCGTTGCGCCGCAGCACTTCCGCGGTACCGGAGGTGGCGAGGATTTCGAACCCGAGGTCCGCCAGCCGCTTCACCGGGAACACCAGCGAGCGCTTGTCGCGGTTGGCGACCGAGACGAACACGCGCCCGGACGTCGGCAGCGAGCCGTACGCGCCGCTTTGGGACTTGGCGAACGCCTTGCCGAAGTCGACGTCGACGCCCATCACCTCGCCCGTGGACTTCATTTCGGGGCCCAGCAGCGAGTCGACGCCGTGCCCTTCGGGGGTGCGGAAGCGGTGGAAGGGCAGCACGGCTTCCTTGACCGCGACCGGCGAGTCGGCCGGCATCCGGCCGCCGTCGCCTTCGGCCGGGAGCACGCCGCTCTCGCGCAGGCCCTTGATCGTCGAGCCGGTCATGATCAGCGCGGCGGCCTTCGCCAGCGGCACCGCCGTCGCCTTGGACACGAACGGCACCGTCCGCGACGCGCGCGGGTTGGCCTCCAGGACGTACAGCACGTCGTCCTTGAGCGCGTACTGGACGTTCAGGAGCCCGCGCACGCCCACCCCGCGCGCGATCGCCTCCGTGGAGCGGCGGACGGCCTGCAGGTCGGTGTGCCCGAGCGTGATGGGCGGCAGCGCGCACGAGGAGTCGCCGGAGTGGATCCCGGCCTCCTCGATGTGCTCCATGACCCCGCCGAGGTAGAGCTCCTCGCCGTCGAACAGCGCGTCGACGTCGATTTCGATGGCGTCGTCGAGGAACCGGTCGACGAGCACGGGGTGCTCCGGGGTGACCTCGGTGGCGCGCTGGATGTAGCCGGCCAGGGTCTCCTCGTCGTAGACGATCTCCATACCGCGGCCGCCGAGCACGTAGGACGGCCGGACCAGGACGGGGTAACCGATCTCGTCGGCGATCCGCTTGGCGGCCTCGAACGACGTCGCCATGCCGTAGCGCGGGGCCGGCAGCCCGGCGTCGGCGAGGACCTCGCCGAACGCGCCGCGGTCCTCGGCCAGGTGGATCGCCTCCGGCGGCGTCCCGACCACGGGGACCCCGGCGTCGGCGAGCTTCTTCGCCAGTCCCAGCGGGGTCTGCCCGCCGAGCTGGACGATGACGCCGGCGACCGTGCCGGACGCCTGCTCGGCGTGCACGACCTCGAGGACGTCCTCGAAGGACAGCGGCTCGAAGTACAGCCGGTCGGACGTGTCGTAGTCGGTGGACACGGTTTCCGGGTTGCAGTTGACCATGACGGCCTCGAACCCGGCCTCCCGCAACGCGATCGCCGCGTGCACGCAGGAGTAGTCGAACTCGATACCCTGGCCGATCCGGTTCGGGCCCGAGCCGAGGATGAGCACCTTCGGCTTGTCGCTCTGCACGGCCACTTCGGACTGCGCGCCGGGATCGGACTCGTACGCCGAGTAGTGGTACGGCGTCTTGGCCGCGAACTCGGCCGCACAGGTGTCGACGGTCTTGAACACCGGCCGCACGCCGAGGCGGTGGCGCAGGGTGCGGACGCCGTCCTCGCCGGCCAGTTCCGGTCGCAGCGCGGCGATCTGCCGGTCGGACAGGCCGGTGCGCTTGGCGCGGCGCAGCAGATCGCCGTCCAGGACCGGCGCGCCGCGAACCTCGGCGCCGACCTCGCCGACGAAGGCGATCTGGTCGATGAACCACGGGTCGATGCCGGAAGCCTCGTGCACCTGCTGGACGGTCGCGCCCAGCCGCAGCGCGCGTTCCACTTCGTACAGCCGGCCCTCGTGCGGCGTGCGCAGTGCGTCCAAAGTGGACTCCAGCGTGGCGCCTTCGGGGTCGGGCAGCGTCCAGAAGCCGGTCGCCTTGGTCTCGATCGACCGCATCGCCTTGCCGAGCGCCTCGGGGAAGCTGCGGCCGAACGACATCGCTTCGCCGACGCTCTTCATCGTCGTGGTCAGCGTCGGGTCCGCGCCCGGGAACTTCTCGAAGGCGAACCGCGGGATCTTCACGACGACGTAGTCCAAAGTGGGCTCGAACGCCGCCGGCGTCTCGCCGGTGATGTCGTTGCGGATCTCGTCGAGCGTGTAGCCGATCGCGAGCTTCGCGGCGATCTTGGCGATCGGGAAGCCGGTGGCCTTGCTCGCCAGCGCACTGCTTCGCGACACCCGCGGGTTCATCTCGATGACGACCATCCGGCCGTCTTCCGGGTTGATCGCGAACTGGATGTTGCAGCCGCCGGTGTCGACGCCGACCTCGCGCAGCACGGCGATGCCGACGTCGCGCATCACCTGGTACTCGCGGTCGGTGAGCGTCATCGTCGGCGCCACGGTGACCGAGTCCCCGGTGTGCACGCCCATCGCGTCGACGTTCTCGATCGAGCAGACGACCACGACGTTGTCGTGCTTGTCGCGCATCAGCTCGAGCTCGTACTCCTTCCAGCCGAGCACGCTCTCCTCGATGAGCACCTCGGTGACCGGGGATTCGGTGAGCCCGGTGGAAGCCAGCCGCTCGAGGTCCTCGGGCGTGTGCGCCATGCCCGACCCGAGCCCGCCCATGGTGAACGACGGCCGGATGACGACCGGCAGCCCCAGGTCCTCGGCGGTCTCGCGAACTTCGGCCATGTCGTGACAGACCCGGCTGCGCGGGACCTCGGCGCCGATGGAGCGGACGATGTCCTTGAACTTCTGCCGGTCCTCACCGCGCTGGATGGCGTCGATGTCGGCACCGATCAGCTCGACACCGTACTTGTCGAGCACCCCGCGCTCGTGCAGCGCGACGGCGCAGTTCAGCGCGGTCTGCCCGCCGAGGGTCGCCAGCAGCGCATCGACGGGGTACCCGCGTTCACTCTCGGCGGCGATGACCTTCTCCACGAAGTCCGGCGTCACCGGCTCGATGTAGGTGGCATCGGCGAACTCGGGGTCGGTCATGATGGTCGCCGGGTTCGAGTTCACCAGCGACACGCGCAGCCCTTCGCTGCGCAGCACCCGGCAGGCCTGGGTACCGGAGTAGTCGAACTCCGCGGCCTGCCCGATCACGATCGGCCCGGAGCCGATCACCAGCACGTGCTGGATGTCCGTCCTCTTCGGCATCAGTTTCCTTCTTTCACCAGGCGCCGCAAGCCGTCGCGGAAGACCTGAAAACTTTTGGATCGGTTGTTCTCGATGTCCATGTGGGGCGCGATGTCGGTGGCCGCTCGGACCTTTTGAAGGCCCTTCTTGTGGTAGCCGTGCTTCTGCAGCGCATGCTCCAAGCCCTCCCACGCACCACCGGCGACGTTCTCCGGGTCACGGAACTTGGTCTGGTTTCCCAGGCTCGGAGGCACCTTGGGATAGGCCGCGTGCAGCGCGGGCACGTCGCCGAGGAACCACGCTTCGAGCTCTTCGATCACGATGCGGAACAACGTCACTTCACCGGGTAATCCGGCTTCGTGCGCGATCTCGACGAGCCGGCTCTTGAGCTCGACGCAGTCGTCGTCATCCCGGTCGAGCAGGACGACGATCCGCAAGCCCGTTTCGGCCCAGTAGTACGCGTAGTCCCGGAGCCGGACAGGCAGTTTGCGAAGAAGGTCGCCCTTGCCGTTGAAGGGAACGATCCGGAAGGCGACATCAGGAACGATCTTCGGGAGGAGGGTCTTCAACGCCTCTTCGGCGGACGGTTCCTCGACGAGCACTTCGAGGCAGGAGGGAGCGGTCACGGGCGCTCCCCGAGCGGGTCACCGAACCGGAAAAATCCTTCGGTCCACAGATCGCCGAGCGCTCCGCCGGACTCGACCATGCGGACGACCGGCGCTTCGTCGGAGACACGCTTGGCTGCCGAGTGCCCTTCCGCGTCACGGGCGAAGGCCCAAACCTCCGCGGGCTGCATCGCGTCGACGAACCGGGGAGCGTGCGTCGCGACGATCACCTGGTCGCTTTCGGCCTCACGCGCATCCTCGGCGAGGAGGTAGTGCAGCCGCGGGTGAACCTGATTTTCCGGTTCCTCGAGGAGCAGTACGGAGGTATCCGTGCGCAACGCGACAAGGTAACCGAGCAGGTGCAACGTCCCGTCGGAAATGTTCTCCGGTGGGACGAATCCCTCTCCATCTTGCTCCCGGAGGCGGACGATCCAGCTGCCGTCCCCCTGCCGGAGCGGTTCGATGTCCTCGAACCCGGGAATGTACCGCCGCAATGACCGGCGTATCTCCGACCAGCGATCCGGTCGTTCGGCGCGGAGGTACTCGACAACCGCACCGATGTTGCGGCCGGACGGCTCGAGCTTCGAGGAACTGCTGGTCTTCACACCCTTGCGCATCGCCGTGAGGTCGAGATCCGAGAGGCGGATTCCGGCGGCGAACCGGTGAAAACCGCCGATCTCGGCGTTGGCGGCGAGCTGGCTCACCACACCCACGCCGAGCAGATCGGGACCGGCCAGCTCGATGACCTCCCACGCACCGGCACGGGCGACTCCGCCTTCTCCGCGCCGGAAGTGCAGGGCGTCGAAGGGAGTCGACGCGCCCTCCGGCTGCCAGGTCAACCTCTCCTCGGCGACCACCGGTACGTCGTCGTCGTGTTCGATGACGAGCCGGTACACAGCCGCCGCGCCTTCGACACGGCAGGTCACCTCGATCTCGATCGGACCGGCCTCGCCGTGGGTGGCGATGTCGGCGGCGCCCCCGCGCCGGTCCCACGCCGAGCGCAACCCGATCCGAAGCGACTCGGAGAGGAAGTCCAGCGCGTCGAAGACCGTGGACTTGCCACTGCCGTTCGGGCCCAGCAACGCCGTCACCGGCGTCAGGCCGTCCAGCTCGACGTCCCGGAGCACCCGGTAGTTCCGGATCCGGAGCCGCTCGATGCCGGTCGTCAGCGTCACGACCGCTTCTCCATGAGCGAAACGAAATCGTCGAACAGGGGGGCCGCGTCGTGCGGGCCGGCCGCGGCTTCGGGGTGGTACTGGACCGAGAACGCCGGGACGTCGAGCGCGCGGACGCCCTCGACCGTGTCGTCGTTGGGGCAGTAGTGGCTGATCTGCGCCGCGCCGAACGGGGACTCGAAGCGCTGGCCCGGCTCGCCTTCGAGGGCGAAACCGTGGTTCTGCGCCGTGATCGCCACCTGGCGGGTCGCCACGTCGATCACCGGGATGTTGATGCCGCGGTGGCCGTAGCGCATCTTGTACGTGCCCAGGCCGAGCGCGCGGCCGAGGACCTGGTTGCCGAAGCAGATGCCGAACAGGGGGATCTCGCGGCCCAGGACCTGCTTGGTCAGCTCGGTCGCGTGCACCGTGGTGGCCGGGTCGCCGGGGCCGTTGGAGAGGAACACGCCGTGCGGCTCGATCGCCAGCAGTTCGTCCAGCGACGACGTCGAGGGCAGCACGTGCACCTCGATGCCGCGCTTGACCATCTGCCGCGGGGTGTTGGACTTGATGCCCAGGTCGAGCGCGGCCACGCGGAAGCGAACCTCACCGTCGGGCGAGACGACGTACGGCTTCGGCGTGGTGACCTGGCCGGCCAGGTCGGCGCCCTCCATCTTCGGGCTCGCCAGCACTTCGGCGACCATCTCGTCGACCGTGCCCAGCGCGTCGCCGGAGAACACCCCGGCCCGCATGGCGCCGCGCTCGCGCAGGTACCGCGTCAGCGAGCGGGTGTCGACCTCGGCGATGCCGACGATCCCCTGGCGCACCAGCTCGTCGTCGAGCGTGCGCTTGGCGCGCCAGTTCGACGGCGTGCGGGCGGGGTCGCGCACCACGTAGCCGTTGACCCAGATCTTCGAGGACTCGTCGTCCTCGTCGTTCCAGCCGGTGTTGCCGATCTGCGGCGCGGTCTGCACCACGATCTGCCCGTGGTAGGACGGGTCGGTCAGCGTCTCCTGGTAGCCGGTCATGCCGGTGCAGAACACCGCCTCGCCGAGGCTCCGCCCCTGCGCGCCGTACGCCGCGCCGCGGAACACCCGGCCGTCTTCGAGCACCAGTGCGGCCTGAGCGCGCGCGTTCACTGGGCACCTCCCTTGATCTTGAGCTGTTCGATCCACTGTGGATAGTCGGCCAGGTCGTCGCCGCGGAAGCCGGTGTCGAGTTCGACGTCGCCGAGCCGCCAGGTGACGATCAGCAGCGCGTCCGTGCCCATCACCTTCCCGGCGATCTTCGAGTCGCGCCGGACGCCGGTGACCGCTTCGCGCGGGATCCAGAAGCCGGGCGCTCCCCCGCGTTCGACGGCGATACCCCCGCCGTGCAGCCGCCAAACCGCGCCGGTGCGCAGCCCCGCGCCGCGGGTGACGACCCGGTTCTGCCACTCCCCCGCGAAGGTCGTGGCGAGGTAGACGCCGGTCGATTCCAGCAGCACCTCGCCGGCGTCCGAGGGGATGGCGGGGAACGGCGGCACCAGCACGCTCTGCGAGCGCGCCTTGCGCCGCCAGCCGACGTACATGCCCCACACGCAGAGCAGGAAGAAGGCGACGATCGCCAGCACGAGCCAGAAGCGCTCCATCAGCAGATCTTCCCGTCCCGCGCGGTGATCCGCCCGCGCAGCAGCGTCGCGGTCACCACGCCGGGCAGCCGCATTCCCTCGTACGGGGTGTTGGCCGCGATGCTGGCCAGCTCGGCGCCCCGGACCGTCCACTCGGCGTCCGGGTCGACCAGGGCCAGGTTCGCCGGCTCGCCCACCGCGATCGGACGGCCCTGGTCGGCCAGGTTGCCGATCTCGGCGGGCCGCTCGCTCATCACCCGCGCGACGCCGCGCCAGTCGAGGAGCCCGGTGCGGACCATGGTCTCGGCCACGATGGACAGCGCCGTCTGCAGCCCGAGCATGCCCGGCCGGGCCGCGCTCCACTCGGTGTCCTTGTCCTGCACCGCGTGCGGGGCGTGGTCGGTGGCGACGCAGTCGATGACCCCCTCGGCCAGCGCGGCCCGCAGCTTCGCGGCGTCGGACTCCGTGCGCAGCGGCGGGTTCACCTTGTTCACCGGGTCGTAGGTGGCCAGGCGCTCGTCGGTGAGCAGCAAGTGGTGCGGGGTGACCTCGGCCGACACCTTCGTGCCGCGGTCCTTCGCCCAGGCCAGCACGTCCGCCGTCCCCGCCGTGGAGACGTGGCAGACGTGCAGCCGGGCGTTCGCGTGCAGGGCCAGGAGGCAGTCGCGGGCCACGATGGACTCTTCCGCGGCCGCCGGCCAGCCGGGGTAGCCGAGCCGGGCCGCGCGCTCACCCTCGTGGGCCTGGGCGCCGACGGTCAGCCGCGGCTCCTCCGCGTGCTGCGCGATGACGACGTCCAGCGCCGTCGAGTACTCCAGCGCGCGGCGCATGAGCAGCGGGTCGGCGACGCAGAGGCCGTCGTCGGAGAACACCTTCACCCGGGCCTGCGACTTCGCCATCGTCCCCAGCTCGGCGAGCTTCTCGCCCTTGAGCCCGACGGTGACCGCGCCGACCGGGTGGACGTCGACGAGGCCGACCTCCTGCCCGCGGCGCCACACGTGCTCGACGATCACGGCGTTGTCGGCGACCGGGTCGGTGTTGGCCATGGCGAACACCGCGGTGTACCCGCCGAGCGCCGCCGCGGCCGAGCCCGAGTCGATCGTCTCGGTGTCTTCACGGCCGGGTTCACGCAGGTGGGTGTGAAGGTCGACGAAGCCGGGGAGGAGGACCTGCCCGGCGGCCTCGATGACTTCGGCGTCTTCCGGGACGTCGACGGCGCCGATCGCGGTGATCACCCCGTCCTCGACCAGGACGTCGACCGGGTCGCCATCGCCGTAGGGGCGGGCGCCCTTGATCAGGGTGGTCACGCGGCGGCTCCTTCGCTGGCCAGGAGGTGGTAGAGGACCGCCATGCGCACGTGGACGCCGTTGCGGACCTGTTCGGTGATGGCCGAGGCCGGGGAGTCGGCGACCGCGCTCGCGATCTCCATCCCGCGCAGCATCGGACCGGGGTGCAGCACGACCGCGTGGTCCGGCAGCAGCTTCAGCCGCCGTTCCGAGAGGCCGTAGGAGATCGAGTACTCCCGCGCGGAGGGAAAGAACCCGCCGTGCATGCGTTCGGCCTGGACGCGCAGCATCATGACCGCGTCGACGGCGGGCAGCTCGGCGTCCAGGTCGTGCGAGACGGTGACCGGCAGGCTCTCGACGCCGTAGGGCAGCAACGTCGGCGGCGCGACCAGCACCACCTCCGCGCCGAGGGCCGAGAGCAGGTGGATGTTCGAGCGGGCGACCCGGCTGTGCAGGACGTCCCCGACGATCGCGATCCGGCGGTCCTTGAGCGAGCCGAGGCGTTCCCGCAGGGTCGCCGCGTCGAGCAGCGCCTGGGTGGGGTGCTCGTGGGTGCCGTCACCGGCGTTGACCACCGAGATGCCCGGCTCGGCCAGCCACTCCGAGAGCCGCTGGGCGGCGCCGCTGGCCGGGTGCCGGACGATCACGCAGTCGGCACCGGCCGCGGCCAGCGTCAGCGCCGTGTCCCGCAGCGACTCTCCCTTGTTGACCGAAGAACTGGACGCGGAAACGTTGATCACGTCCGCGCTCATCCACTTTCCGGCGATCTCGAACGACACCCGGGTGCGGGTCGAGTTCTCGTAGAACAGGGTGATCACCGTGCGGCCGCGCAGCGTCGGCAGCTTCTTGACCTCGCGGCCGAGCAGCGTGTGCTTGAGTTCGTCGGCGGTGTCGAGCACGGCCGTGGCGACCGCCGGGTCCAGGCCGTCGGTGGCGAGCAGGTGCTTCACGAGTCCTCTCCAGCAGCTTCGGACGGACGCAGCAGGACGGCGTCGCGGCCGTCGATTTCGGCCAGCAGGACGGACACGCCCTCGGTGCGGGCGGTCGGCACGTTCTTGCCCACGTAGTCCGCGCGGATCGGCAGCTCGCGGTGACCGCGGTCGACCAGCACCGCCAGCTGTACGGCACGCGGGCGGCCGTGATCACGGAGGGCATCGAGTGCGGCCCGGATGGTCCGGCCGGAGAAGAGGACGTCGTCGACCAGGATCACGACGCGGTCGTCGATGCCGTCCGGCGGCAGCTGCGTCTGCTCGAGGGCACGCGGCGGGCGGCGGCGGAGGTCGTCCCGGTAGAGGGTGATGTCGAGGGCGCCGGCGGGCGGGCGGACCCCGGAGAATTCGCCGACCTTGTCGGCCAGCCGGACCGCGAGCGGCGTGCCGCGGGACGGGATGCCGAGCAACACGGGCGGGGTAGTGCTCTCCGCACCGTTCGCGGTCTTTTCGATGACCTGATGGGCCATTCGGGCGATCGTGCGCGCGACATCGCCGGCCGACAGGAGCTCGCGCTCCCCGGCCGAACCAGCCGCGCCACGCGGACGTGACGACACTTCGGACTCCTTCCCCGCCTCGCCGGACGGGTCCTTAAAGGACGTCTGTTCCCCTGCTGGTCGGGGCTTTCGCACCGACAGTAGCAGGCACTTTGCTCAGCCTTACGGGTGGTGTGGCGTGATTCGCGCCAAGCTCCTGCTTGACCTGGTGACAACAATGCGTAACCATTACTCTGAGTATTCGACTCAGTGAGTCCCCCGGCCCGGTCACCCCGACCGGAGGGGGTGAAGAACGGAGAACGACCAGATGGGCGATTACGCCAAGGCGCTCGGGGCCAAGCTCCGCGGGATCCGCCAGCAGCAGGGCCTGTCCCTGCACGGGGTCGAGCAGAAGTCCGGTGGGCGCTGGAAGGCCGTCGTCGTCGGCTCGTACGAGCGTGGCGACCGCGCCGTCACCGTCCAGAAGCTGGCCGAGCTGGCCGACTTCTACGGCGTCCCGGTGGTCGAGCTGCTGCCCGAGGGCCGGGTCCCGTCCGGCGCCGAGCCCGCCACCAAGATCGTGATCAACCTGGAGCGCCTGCAGCAGCTGCCGGCCGAAAAGGTGGGCCCGCTCGCGCGCTACGCCGCGACCATCCAGAGCCAGCGTGGCGACTACAACGGCAAGGTGCTCTCGATCCGCACCGAGGACCTGCGGTCCCTGGCGATCATCTACGACATGACCCCGGGCGAGCTGACCGAGCAGCTCATCGACTGGGGTGTCCTTCCCCCGGAGGCCCGCCCGGCCAAGGAAGACTGATCAGCTCGTGTGTGGCGCCGACGCAGTGAGCGTCCCCCGGTGGGGCACCGGAGACGCTCACTGACTCGTCGGGGGGCTCGTTCGGGGGCGAGCCCTGCTCACGGAAGGCGCGAGCCGCGCCTTGTTTTGCGGGGGCGCAGCCCGCACCCCGCCCGGGGACAAGCCCGGACCCCGGCCGTGGTCACCTGACCGGGTAAGTCCGGGATGCTGCCCGGCGGGGGTGCTAGAGAACCGCGCGGAGGCGGTCGGCGATCGTGCCGATCCGGCCCAGGACGCCGTTGACGAACCGCGGCGAATCGTCCGTGGACAGTTCCTTCGCCAGGCCGACGGCCTCGTCGATCGCGACCGGGTCCGGCACGTCCTCGGCCCAGAGCAGCTCGTAGACCCCGACCCGCAGCACCGCGAGGTCGACCTTCGGCATCCGCTCCAGGGTCCAGCCCTGCGCGTGTTCGGCCAGCAGCTCGTCGATCTGCACCCGGCGGGCGGTGACGCCCTCGACCAGGCTGATCGTGTAGTCCCCGATCGGGTCGACCTCGGTCGCGCCGACCCGGTCGGCCAGCAGCGTCACCGGATCGGTGGCCCGCTGCGAGGCCTCGTACAGCATTTCCACCGCGCGGCGGCGTGCCTGACGGCGGCTGATCGCGCCGCCGCGGTTCGGGTGGGGTTTCGGTGTCGTCATCAGCTGGAGACGCGGCCCAGGTAACGCCCGTCGCGGGTGTCGACCTTGATCTTCTCGCCGGTGGACAGGAACAGCGGGACCTGGATCTCCGCGCCGGTCTCCAGCGTCGCCGGCTTGGTGCCACCGGTGGAACGGTCGCCCTGCAGGCCGGGGTCGGTGTGCTGGATGATGATCTCGACCGACGTCGGCAGCTCGACGTACAGCGGCTCGTTCTCGTGCACCGCGACCTGGACCTCGGTGTTCTCGAGCATGTAGTTGGCGTTGTCGCCGACGACCACGGCCGGGACGGTGATCTGGTCGTAGGTGTCGCCGTCCATGAAGACGAAGTCGACGCCGTCCTTGTACAGGTACGTCATGTTCCGGCGGTCCACCGTGGCCGTCTCGACCTTCGTGCCCGCGTTGAACGTCTTGTCGACCACCTTGCCGGTGAGCACGTGCTTGAGCGTCGTGCGCACGAAGGCACCGCCCTTGCCCGGCTTCACGTGCTGGAACGCGGTGACGGTCCAGAGCTGGCCGTCCAGGTTGAGGACGAGCCCGTTCTTCAGGTCGTTGGTCGTGGCCACGAGCTTGCAGTCTCCTGTGTCGAATCTTCGGTGTCCGCGGCCGCTGTCAGACGACCACGAGGTTCTTGGTGCTCAGGGTGAGGAGTTCGGGCTCCCCCACCCGCACGACGAGCGTGTCCTCGATGCGCACGCCACCGCGCCCCGCGAGGTACACGCCGGGCTCGACGGTGACCGCCATACCGGCGGCCAGTGTACCGACGCCCGTGGCGGCCAGGCTCGGTGCCTCGTGGATCTGCAGGCCGACGCCGTGCCCGAGGCCGTGCGCGAAGTGCTCGCCGTGCCCGGCGCCGGAGATCACGCCCCGCGCGGCGGTGTCCACATCGGACACCTCGACGCCCGGCGCGACGGCGGCGACCCCGGCCGCCTGTGCGGCGTGCACGAGGTCGTACACCTCCCGCTGCCAGTCCGCGGGTTCGCCGAGGACGAAGGTGCGGGTCATGTCGGAGTGGTAGCCGTCGACGGTGGCGCCGAAGTCCAGCTTCACGAAGTCACCGCGCTTCAGCTCGGCGTGCGTCGGCTGGTGGTGCGGGATGGCGGAGTGCGCGCCGGCGGCGACGATGGAGGCGAAGCTGGGGGCGGACGAGCCGTGTTCCAGCATCCGGTTCTCCAGGTCACGGGCGACTTCCAGTTCAGTCCGCCCGGGCCGCAGCCCCCCGGCGGCGATCAGGTCGTCCAGCGCCCGGTCGGCGGCGGCGCACGCCTGGCGCAGCGCCTCGACCTCGGCTTCGTCCTTGATTTCCCGCAGCTGCTCGACGAGGCCGGGAGCCCGCTCGAGGGGCACCCGCTCCCGGAGGGTTTCGTACTCCTCGACGCTGACGTGCCGGCTTTCGAACCCGAGCCGCCCGTAGGTCTTGGTGTCTTCGGCGGCTCGGGCCACGAGGGCGGCGGCACTGGCCCGGTCGACGACGGTCTCGAGATCGGGCACCTCGGCGGCCGACTGGGTCGTGTAGCGGCCGTCGGTGCAGAAGAGCGTCTTCTCGTCGCCGCCCGCGTGCAGCAGAACGGCGGCGTTCGAGCCGGTGAACCCGGTCAGGTAGCGGATGTTCAGCAGATCGGTGACCAGCAGCGCATCGACACCGGCTCCGGTCAGGAGCCCGCGCAGCGCCGCACGACGTCGTCCGTGGGTTTCAGGCACCCGTCCACCCTAGTGCGCGGCGTTCCCGGGGGAAGCGACTCGCCAGTAGGCCGCCTACACTCCGCAGGATGAGCGCGTGGGTGATTCGCGGACTGGTGATGGCGGTGCTCCACGGCGTCGCCCTCACGGTGCTGGCCAAGTACGCCGTCTACCACCCGACCGACCAGACGCCGGCGGTCTCGCTGGCCCTGGCGGTCCTGGTGGGAGCGGCGGCGCTGTGGAGCGCCCTCGACGCGTGGCGCGACGTCCCGGACCGCGGTCGCGCGTGGTTCATCGCGGCGCTGCTCGCAGGCCCGGTCGCGGGGATCCTGTACGTGATCGGCCGGGCGGTGTTCGTGGACCAGACGGGAGTCTCCGAGCTCGGCGGCGCCCTCACCGGCGGCGCGGCGTTCTCGGCGCTGCTGGTGCTGATCCCGGCGGGGCTGGGGTTGTTCGTCGGCGGACGGATCGGGCGGTCCTCGGAGGCGGGCGAGGAACCACGCTAGTGTCGCGCGTCCGAGGTTCGTTGACAGCGGCCCGGCTCGAGCGCCCCAAGGTGGCCTTGGTTGCGTTGAACGCACCGAAGGCCACCTTGGGGCGCACCCGGCAGCGATCGTCCGCGCAGTGAGGTTCCCTCATCCCACGAGCGAGGCGCCTCGCGGGTAGCCGTCCCACTGCGCGGTGCTCACCGGGCGCGCCGTCGAGGCGTTGTTGCCGACCACTCCGCCGTCCGGCACCCGCCAGCGGTGGTCGTCGAGGACGAACGCGAACCCGCGGTCCGGTGCTTCCACCGCTTCCGCGCCCGACCGCAGCCGCGCCGCCACCGGGAGCGTTGCCAGCGCCGGCGGTGCCTTGTCGAGGACTTCGCCGGCCAGCGCCACCGCCACCGCGCGCCGCTCCACCCGGATGCGCGTGCCCGCGCGGACCAGGTCCATCGTCCGCTCCGGGGACGGCACCGTCACGCCGTCGAACGTCGCGGCCACCCGGCCGGGGTTCGCGCACGCCTGGCTGCCCAGCAGGTCCAGCCCGAAGTGCCGCAGGTCGGTCGGGGCGGCGGCACCGCCGAGCCCGGTCGCGCGCACGACGTCGAACGGCACCCGGTCGCACGGGTCGGCCGGCGACAGCGGCGCGTGCCCGTCCGCCCGGCGCACGAGCCCCGGCCCTTCCTTCCAGGGCCCGGGGATCACCACCGGCTGGAACGGGTGCTCGGCGAAGTCCGCCGTCCAGAACGTCAGCGTCGTCCCGCCGTCGGTCTCGTGCGCGACCACGAACGCGGCGAGCGCCCCCACCCACATCAGGTCGGCGCTGAACCCGTCGACGATCGACCGGGCCCGCGGCGCGGCCGTCGACGCCACCGGCACGAACCCGCCGACGTCCAGGGCCTGCACCCCGGACCCGAACGCCGGGTCGCGCGAGCGGAGCAGGAACTGCCCCGCGCCGTTCCAGCCCGCGGCGCGGCCGGTGGTGTCGGTGAACATCAGGTAGAACCAGCCGTCGAGGTAGACGACCGACGGCTGGCCCGCGCCGTAGACGTTGGCGCGGTACACGTCGTGCGACGGTCCGAGGATCGGCTTCCCGCCGGCGGCGCGGGTCCAGTGGATCCCGTCGGTGCTGGTCGCGAGCCCGATCGAGTTGCCGAGCGCGTGGTCCCCGGCGGCGCCGGTGTAGTACAGGTAGTAGGTCGAGCCGACGCGCAGCACGGACGGGTCGCAGGTGTGCATGCCGTCGAACTGCCCGGGCGCACCGGAGAAGACGGCGGCCGGGATCCCGCCACCCGGTCCGGTGAACGGCCCGTCGATCGACGGGGCCTCGGCGTAGAGGATGTCGTCCCCGGCGGGTCCGGCGCCGCCGTACTGGCTGCACCACCACATCCGGGTCCGCCCGCGATCGAGCATCACCGACGGCCCGTAGTTGTAGACGGCGTCCGCCCCGCCGGCGGCGATCACACCACCACTCTGCCGGGAGTCACCCGAAGCAAGCTGGACATCGGTGGGCCGCGACGGCGCGGCGTCCTTCCCGCCCGCGATCGCCGGTTGGTCCCCCGCCGCCTGCGGCTGGGCGTAACCCTCGGTGCAGCCCGCGAGGAGGAGCCCGGCCAGCACGCTGGCGAGCAGGGCACGAGCGGGTCGCCGACCCCCACGACGAAACGGGCGCACGGCTTCGGAGTGTAGCGAGACTCCCCCGTCCGAGGGGCGGCGCGCCTGTTCGACGGTCCTTCGCTCGTGTCACCTCGACCGGGTGACGTCCTGGTGGGGGCGGGTTCCCCCCGCCCGGCTCCCCCGCCAACCGCCCCGCCCGGCGGTGGGGCCCCGCGACCGGGCACCGGATCACGTCCCGGCGGCCGGACCCTCCACCGCGACCAGCTCGACCTCGAACCCGGCGTCGTTCTCGAGGTACGCCGCGTAGTGGGCCGGGCCGCCCGCGTGCGGGTAGCGGTCGGCGAACAGCGGCCGCCAGCCGTGGGCGGTGGCCCGGGCGGCCAGGTCGTCGACCTCGGCTCGGGTGCCCACGTGCAGCGCCAGGTGGTTCAGGCCCGGCCGCGTGCGCTCGTGCTCCGCCGCGCTCAGCGCCGGCGACGTCTCGACGACCACGTACGTCCCGCCGAGGCGCCAGCTGACGCCCGCGGGCCAGCGCTGGAACTCCCGCCAGCCGAGCTCGCCGAGCAGCCAGCCCCAGCTGCGCTCGGCTTCGGCGAGGTCCGGCACCCACAGCTCGAGGTGGTGCGGCCGCCCGTGCGCGGCGGGCAGCGCCACCAGTACGCGGTGCGGGTCGCCGTAGTGGACGCCGCTGCCGACGTCGAGGAAACCGAGGCGGGCAGCCACCTTCAAGCTCGCCGCGTTCCGCTCGTGGACCAGCGCCCAGACCGCCGGGAGCCCGAGCGTGCCGAGGCCGTGGTCCAGCAGCGCGCGGGCGGCCTCGGTGGCCAGGCCCTGCCCGGCGTGCGCGCCGGCGACGTAGTAGCCCAGCTCGGGCGCCTCGCCGGGCAGCTCCCCAGACGGGCGCAGGTGCGCGACGCCGATCACCTCGCCGTCGCGCTCGATCACCCAGTGGCCCTGGCCGGCCGGGCCGCGGTAGGCCAGGCGGCGATCCACCATCGCGCTCGCCGTGGCCGGGTCGGCGAAGTCCGCGGCGAAGAACCGGCTCATCTCCGGGTCGGCGAACACCTTCACCACGGCTTCGCGGTCGGCCTCGGTCAGTGGCCGCAGCGTCAGCCGGTCCGTGGTCAGCGCCGGCAGGGTCATCCCGGGTGCGCTGCCAGCCAGCGCAGGGCGAGCGGGTAGCCGTCCACACCGAGGCCCGCGATCACGGCGGTCGCGATGTCCGACAGCACGCTGTGGTGCCGGAACTCCTCCCGCTTGTGGACGTTCGAGATGTGCAGCTCGATCAGCGGCGCGGTCAGCTGCGCGGCGGCGTCACGCACCGCGATCGAGTAGTGCGTCCACGCGCCCGCGTTGAGGACCACCGGGTGACCGCCGTCGGCCGCTTCGTGGAGCCAGCCGACCAGCTCGCCCTCGTGGTCGGTCTGCCGGACCTCGACCTCGATCCCCAGCTCGTCCCCGGTCTTGACGCACAGCGCCGCCAGGTCTGCGTGCGTGGTCGAGCCGTAGACCGACGGCTCGCGCTTGCCGAGCCGGCCGAGGTTGGGGCCGTTGAACACGAACGCCTTCACAGCAGCACACTCCCGCTGCTCCGGGTCGCCTCGGCCGCGATCGCCGAGTACGCGGCCGCGAGCAGCATCGGGTCCGGGCCCTCCAGCCGGCCAGGCTTGGCGAGGCCGTCGAGGACGACGAACCGCAGCGCCCCGGAGCGGGTCTTCTTGTCGCCCTTCATGGTTTCCAGCAGCTGCGGCAACGCGTCGGCGTCGTAGGTGGTCGGCAGACCGAGCAGCTTCAGCACGGCGGCGTGCCGCTCGGCGGTGGCGTCGTCGAGCCGGCCGGCCAGCCGCGCCAGCTCGGCGGCGAACACCAGGCCGACGCTGACCGCGGCGCCGTGCCGCCACCGGTACCGCTCGCGGCGCTCGATGGCGTGGCCGAGGGTGTGGCCGTAGTTCAGGATCTCCCGCAGGTCGGACTCGCGCAGGTCGGCGGCCACGACGTCGGCCTTCACCCGGATCGAGCGCCGGACCAGCTCGGCGAGGACGTCGCCGGCCGGGTCGAGCGCCCCGGCCGGGTCGGCCTCGATCAGCTCGAGGATCCGCGGATCGGCGATGAAGCCCGTCTTGACGACCTCCGCCATGCCGGCGACGAGCTCGTTCGACGGGAGCGTCTCCAGCGTCGCGAGGTCGACGAACACCGCGCTCGGCTCGTGGAACACGCCGACGAGGTTCTTGCCGGCCTCGGTGTTGATGCCGGTCTTGCCGCCGACCGAGGCGTCGACCATGCCGAGCAGCGTCGTCGGCACGTTGACCAGCCGGACCCCGCGCATCCACGTGCCCGCGACGAACCCGGCGAGGTCGGTGACGGCACCGCCGCCGAGCCCGACCACGACGCCGCGGCGGTCCAGCCCGATCCGGCCGAGCACCTCCCAGCAGAAGCCCGCGACGGTCAGCGACTTGCCGTCCTCGGCGTCCGGGATTTCGACGCGGTGCGCGTCGAGGCCGGCCGCGTTCAGCTCGTCGCGGATGGCCTCGGCCGTGGTGGTCAGCGTGGGCGGGTGGATCAGCGCGATCTTCGAGGCGTCGGCCAGGTGCTCGGTGAGATCGCCGAGCAGGCCGCGCCCGACCACGACGTCGTAGGGCTGGGCGGTGGCCACCGGGATGCGCACCGGGGCGGGCTGCGCCGGATCGGACACTGGTGTTTCACTCCTTGGCTTCGGCGGGAGCGGCGAGCTCCGCCACGAGGTGCGCGACGATCTCGGAGGGCGTCCGGTCGTCGGTGACGATCTCGACGGTGGCGACCTCGCGGTAGACGGGCGCCCGCTCGTCGAGCAGTTTCTTGAAGGTGGCGCGGGGGTTGACCCCGGCCAGCAGCGGCCGTGCGGAGGACAGGCCGGTGCGCTGCACCCCCGCGGCGAGGCCGACGTTGAGGAACACCACGGTATGCCGCACCAGCCGGGCCCGGGTGCCCGGGGTGAGCGGCGCGCCGCCGCCGAGGGAGAGCACGCCCTCGTGCTCCGCCAGCGCGGTGGCGACCGCTTCCTCTTCCAGCGCACGGAAAGCGGGCTCCCCGTCGTCGGCGAAGATGTCGGAGATGCTGCGCCCGGCGCGCGCGACGATGTCGTCGTCGCTGTCCCGGAACGTGACGCCGAGCGCGGCCGCCAGCAGCGGCCCGACCGTGCTCTTGCCCGAGCCGGGCGGCCCGACGATCACCGCGCGCGGACTCACCACCGCTCCTCGAGGGCCTTGAGGTACGCCTCGGCGTTGCGCTTGCTCTCGGCGAGCGAGTCGCCGCCGAACTTCTCCAGGGCGGCGTCGGCGAGGACGAGCGCCACCACCGACTCCAGCACGACCCCGGCGCGCGGCACCGCACAGACGTCGGACCGCTGGTGGATGGCCACGGCGGGCTCCCCGGTCCGGACGTCTACTGTGGACAGTGCCTTGGGGACGGTCGAGATCGGCTTCATGGCCACCCGGACGCGCAGCGGCTCGCCGTTGGTGATGCCGCCTTCCAGGCCGCCCGCGCGGTTGGACCGGCGGGTGACGCCGACCGGGCCGGAGCCGCGGTCGATCTCGTCGTGCGCCTGGCTGCCCCAGCGACGGGCGGTGGTGAAGCCGTCGCCGACCTCGACACCCTTCATCGCCTGGACGCCCATCAGGGCGCCGGCCAGCCGCGCGTCGAGCCGCCGGTCCCAGTGGACGTGGGAGCCGAGGCCCGGCGGGAGGCCGTAGGCAAGGACCTCGATCACGCCGCCGACGGTGTCACCCGCCTTCCGCACGGCGTCGACCTCGGCGACCATCGCGTCGGTGCCCTCCTGGCTGAAGGCGCGCACCGGGCTCTCGTCGATGGCGGCTAGGTCTTCCGCCTTCGGCAGGGGGCCTTCGGGCGCGTCGGCCCCGCCGATCGAGACGACGTGGCTGAGGATCTCGACGTCGAGCAGCTGCTTCAGGAAGTTGCGGGCGACGGTGCCGAGCGCGGTCCGCGACGCCGTCTCCCGGGCGCTCGCGCGCTCCAGGACGGGACGGGCCTCGTCGAAGCCGTACTTCTGCATGCCGGGCAGGTCCGCGTGGCCGGGGCGGGGCCGGGTGAGCGGTTCGTTGCGCGCGAGGCCTTCGAGGATCTGCGGGTCGACCGGGTCGGCCGCCATGACCTGCTCCCACTTGGGCCACTCGGCGTTCTCGATCTGCACCGCGACCGGGCCGCCCTGGGTGAGGCCGTGGCGGACGCCGCCGAGGAACTCGATGTGGTCGGTCTCGAAGCCCATCCGCGGGCTGCGGCCGAAGCCGAGGCGGCGCCGGGCCAGCTGCTCGGTGACGTCGGCGGTGGTGACGGCGACCCCGGCGGGCATGCCTTCGAGCACGGCGGCCAGCGCGGGTCCGTGCGATTCACCTGCGGTGATCCAGCGCAACATGGGCTCAATCCTGTCACGGGCACGGGGCGGGGCGGGACATGCCTCCGGTCATACCGCAGCGGAGAAGAGAGCAGGCGGCGAACCGCGGGGGCGGCGGCCACGCCGAGGACGGCCGCGGCGGGTGTCGGCGTACCTGGAGCGGCGGCGTGCCTGGAGGGCTGGGCCGCGGACCTCAGGGCGTCGGTCCGCGTTCCTGGACGGTCGGTTGCGTGATTCAAGGCGCATCTCGCGTGACCAGGGCCGTATCTCGCGTGATTGGGGGCGTGACTCGCGTGATTGGGGGCGTCACTGGTGGGTGGCTCATCCGGAACCCCCTGCGGCCCGGATGAGCCACCACCCTCACAAGGTGAGCCTGAGCAGGGCCAGCCCGCTGCCTGCGCGGACCTCGAGGGCCGCCAGGTCGGAGCGCTTGAGCGCCGTGCCGATCACGATGCGGGCCGTGTCGTCCGGGACCGCGTTCCAGGTCGCCAGTTCCGTCTCGGCGCCGTTGCGGCCGATCGCCACGAGGATGTACTCGCCGACGCTGCGGTCGCCCGTGTAGCTGCACGACATGTCGACCTGCGTGCCCCACTCGAACGCGGCGAGGCGCGCGTCCGCGCGGACCGGGAACCGGCCCAGCAGCGTCATCGCCACCGAAGGCGGCGGTGGGGCGGGCGCGGGTCCGGGTCTGGTCGCCACCACGCCCAGTGCGACGCACGCCGCCACCGCGACCACCGCCGATGCCGTGGTCACCGCGAGCCGGATCCGGCGGCCGCGCCGGACGCGGCGGAGCACCGCGGGCAGCAGGTCGGGCGGGGGCGGGCCGGCGTCCGGCAGCACCGCGGGGGTGTCGACCCTGGCCAGCAGCCCGGGCAGCCCCGCCAGTTCGCGCACCGAAGCCGCGCACCGGTCGCACGAGCGCAGGTGGTCCTCGAACCGCTGCCGGTCCTCGGGGGCGAGCGCCCCGAGCACGTAGGCGGCGTCGAACGTCGCGAAGGGGTCTTCACTCACTGGGTCACTCCCCTCTCCTCGAGCACCAGGCGGAGTGCGCGCAACGCGTAGTGCGTGCGCGACTTGACCGTTCCTTCGGCCACCCCCAGCTTCAGCGCCGCGTCGGCGACGGAGTAACCCTGGAAGTAGCACAGCAGCAGCACTTCGCGGTGCCGTTCCGACAGCTCGCCCAGCGCCTCGGCGACCAGCCAGCCCTGCACCGCGCGGTCGGTGCCGTCGGCCACGGCCCGTTCCGGCGGCCGGTCCGTCACGACCTCGGAGCGGGCCGACGCCGAGCGCCAGCCGTCGATGGCGATCCGCCGCGCGACCGTGAACAGCCACGCCCGCGCCGAGCCCTGCGACTGGTCCAGCACCGCCGTCGACCGCCAGGCCCGCAGCAGCGTCTCCTGGACGACGTCCTCGGCCCGGATCCGGTCGCCGGAGGTCAGGTGCAGCGCGTAGGACCACAGCGCGGCCGCGTGCTCCTCGTGCAGCGCGCGCATCAGCGCCTCTTCGGCGACGTCCTTCACCGGCAGGGCCTCAGACCGTCGCGGGGCGGCGGTCCTTCACGAACATCAGTGCCACGCCGCCCACGATGCAGATCGCCTCGGTGATGACGCCCCAGTACTCCGGCTGGCTGTTGAACTGGTCGTGGTTGCCGGCGAACCCGACCGTCGCGGCCAGCACGTACGCGCCGAGCGTGAGCGCCCCGAAGCCGGCCGCACCGAGCGCCGGCAGCCAGTGCCGCCAGGCCAGAACCGCGATCGCGAGCACCAGCCCGGCGATCGCGTCGAGCAGGAACAGCGGACCGACGATGCCCGGGTAGTCCTCTGTCCACAGGAAGTAGTGCACGCCCGCCGAGCCGAGCAGCGCGGCCGCCACGACGATGCGTAGAACCCAACTCACCATGATCGTTCCTCCACTCCACACCCACTCCGGTACATACACGGAACAGGGGGCGATCCGGTTCACCGGGAATTGAACCGATCGGGTGGCGATCTCGTTTAGAGGTCATGACAGCCGAACTGCACTCCCGCCGCACCGTCCTCTCCACGGGTGCCGCCGTCGCCGGTGCCGCCGTCGGCGCCGTCGCGCTCACCGCCTGCTCTTCGGAGCCGAACGCCAAGTCCCCGGGCACCGCGCAGGCCCCGATCGCCGCCGGGACGCCCCTGGTCGCGCTGGCCGACGTCCCGGTCGGGCAGGCGAAGGCGGCGAAAGCCCCGGACGGTTCCGACGTGATCGTGGCGCGGACGTCCGAGTCGGCCGCCGCCGCGTTCAGTGCCGTCTGCACGCACCAGGGCTGCACGGTCGCCCCGAAGGGCGCCGACCTGATCTGCCCGTGCCACGGTTCGGTGTTCAACGCGCTCACCGGCGAGGTCAAGCAGGGCCCGGCGAACAAGCCGCTGCCGTCCGTGCCGGTCAAGGTCGAGAACGGGAAGGTCGTCACCGGCTGACGAGCCGGACGCGCGAACGGGCCCTGGTGGATCATCGTCCACCAGGGCCCGTTCGCTCGCTTTCGGGGGTCCGGGTGGCGAAGCCCCGGTTGTCACCGCGTGACGCGAGAACTCAGGCGTCCCAGGCGAACAGCCGGTCGCCGGCGGCGACCTCGCGCTCGGTGTCCAAACCGGACAAAACTTCCGCCGAGGCGTCCAGTGCGACGACCGGGACGATCGCCGAGTAGCCCGCCGCGGTCACCGCCTCCGGGTCCCAGCTGACGATCGGCTGGCCGGCCCGCACCTGCTCGCCCTTGACGACGTGCAGCGTGAAGCCCTCGCCCTTCTCCTTGACCGTGTCGATGCCGAGGTGGACCAGCACGGCCTTGCCGTCCTCGGTCGCCACGACGTAGGCGTGCGGGTGCAGGGTCGCCACCGTGCCGTCGACCGGCGCGACCGCGTCCGCGCGACCGCCCGTGGGCTGGACCGCGATGCCCGGACCCACCATGGCCTGCGCGAACACCGGGTCGGGGACCTCGGTGATCGGCACCACGCGCCCGGCGACCGGGCTGAGGATTTCCGAGGTCACAGCAGGTCCTCGATGTCGCTGGCGATCGTGTCCGCTTCCGGCCCGACGATCACCTGCAGGGCCGAGGACCCCATCTTGACCACGCCCATCGCGCCGGCCTTCTTGAGCGCCCCCTCGTCGACGAGGCTCATGTCCTCGACCTCGCAGCGCAGCCGCGTGATGCAGCCCTCGATCTCGGTGAGGTTCTCCGTGCCGCCGAGCGCGGCGAGGATCTTCTCGGGCCTGTCATCCGCCATCGCGGTCTCCTTGATCACTGTTTGTTCCCAACCTGACGCGAACCGCGTGTCCACCTGTACTACGCCGTTCGTCGGCATGCACCCCGCCGCGGGCCACGAACGGATAACGGTGGGTTGACACCCGTCCGCGCGGCGGAGCATCCTGCCCCATCGGATCATTGGTCTAGACCGGAACGTACCAATGTTCCGGGCCGGAAGCGAGCACCGGTCCCCCGGTGAAGCGAGAACGAGGAGGGTGACGCCGATGAGCGCGGCCGCGCACGTCCCGCCACCCGACCGGGTCGTCAACGGGCCCACGCCCAAGCACGCCCAGCTGCGGGAAATCCTCCGCCGCACGGTGGAGCGCGAGCTCCCGCCGGGCGCGCCGATCCCGTCGGAACGCGAGCTGGCGCAGCGCTACGGCGTGTCGCGGCTCACGGTCCGGTCGGCGATCGGCAAGCTGGTCGAGGAGGGCCTGCTCGCCCGGGTCCGCGGCAAGGGCACGTTCACCGCGGCCCGGCGGATGGAGCTGCAGCTCTACCTGATGTCGTTCACCGACGACATGCGGAGGCGGGGGCTGACCCCGACGACCGAGGTGGTCTCGGCGGCCACCGAGGTGCCACCCACCGCCTCGGCACACGCCCTCGGCCTGGCCGAGGGCGCAACCGCGCACCACCTGGTGCGGTTGCGCCACGCCGACGGCGTGCCACTGGCCGTCGAGCGCGGCTGGTACCACGCGGGCCGGGCCCCCGGCCTGCTCGGGCTCGACCTGACCCAGTCCATTTACTCGCAACTGGCCGAGACGTACGGTGTGCGTCCCGACCAGGCGTGGCAGACGGTCTGGGCCGAAGGCGCGGACCGCGAGACGGCCCGGCTGCTCGGCATGCGCGCCGGCAGCCCGCTGCTCGTGTTCCGCCGGGTCTCCAGCGCGAACGGCGACCCGATCGAAGACATCACGTCCTGGTACCGGGGAGATCACTACCAGGTGACCATGCAGTTGGACCGGAACACCCCGGAACCCGGTCAACCACCCCACTATGGAGGATCCAGATGAGCTCCACCACCGCGGAGGGGGCGAAGAAGAGCGGCGGCGGCCTCGCCGGTCTTCAGCGCTTCGGCCGCAGCCTCATGCTTCCCATCGCCACGCTCCCTGCGGCCGGCCTGCTCAGCAGGCTGGGCCAGCCGGACGTCCTCGGCGCGGACGGCCTGGGCTGGGACAAGGTCGCCGACGTCGTCGGCGCGGCAGGCGGCGGCCTGTTCGACTGGCTCCCGCTGCTGTTCGCGATCGGTATCGCGGTCGGCTTCGCCCGCAAGGGTGACGGCTCCACGGCGGTCGCCGCGGCCGTCGGCTGGGTCGTGTTCAACAAGGTCATCCAGGCCATCGCGCCGATCAAGAGCCAGGAAGGCTACAAGCCGGGCTGGGACCTGGCCCCGATCCACTGGCCCTACAGCGTCCTGACCGGCATCATTTCCGGCATCGTCGCGGCACTGCTGTGGCAGCGCTTCTACCGGATCAAGCTGCCCGCGTGGCTGGCGTTCTTCGGCGGCCGCCGGTTCGTGCCGATCATCACGGCGTTCGCGATGATCATCCTGGGTGTCGTCTTCGGCATCGTCTTCAAGTGGGTCGACGCGGGCATCCACAACATCGGCGAGGTCATCGTCGGTTCGCCGGTGGTCGGTGGCGGGATCTACGGTTTCCTGAACCGCCTGCTCATCCCGGTCGGTCTGCACCAGCTGCTGAACGTCCCGATGTGGTTCATCTTCGGCGGCGGCGACCTGACCAACTTCTTCAACCACGTCCAGGGCTCGGGCGTCTTCATGACCGGGTTCTTCCCGATCTTCATGTTCGCCCTGCCCGCCGCGGCGCTGGCGATCTGGCAGACCGCCCGCCCGGCGCAGAAGAAGATCGTCGGCGGTGTGATGATCGCGGCCGCGCTGACCTCGTTCATCACCGGTGTCACCGAGCCGATCGAGTTCTCGTTCATGTTCGTGGCGTGGCCGCTGTACATCTTCCACGCGATCATGACCGGCCTCTCCCTGGCACTGGTGAACTCCCTGGGCATCCACCTGGGCTTCTCCTTCTCCGGTGGGGCGATCGACTTCGCGCTGAACTCCAGCCTGGACACCGCGCACAAGGCGTGGCTGCTCATCCCGATCGGGCTCGTGTTCGCGGTGATCTACTACTTCGTGTTCCGCTTCGTCATCACGAAGTGGAACCTGCGGACGCCGGGCCGTGAGGACGACTCGGTCGAGGCGGACCTCGAGCGGACCGCCGCGAAGTAACATCGGCACCGACGCAACCCCAGGACAGGAGAGGACGAACATGCCGGAGAAACGCGTCGCCGTGGCCAGCAAGGTGGGCCTGCACGCCCGGCCGGCCGCGCTGGTGGCGAAGGCGGCCGCGGCGCAGCCCGTCGCGGTGCAGATCGCCAAGGCCGGCGGGAACCCGGTGGCCGCCGGCAGCGTGCTCAACCTGATGACGCTGGCCGCGGGCTACGGCGACGAGGTCGTCATCAGCGCCGAGGGCGAGGGCGCCGAGGAGGCCGTGGAAGCGGTCGCCCAGCTGGTCGCCACCGACCTGGACGCCTGAGCAGTACCCTCACGAAGGCCTTCGCACCGGCTCCCCGACAGCCGGTGCGGAGGCCTTCGCGGCGTTTCGTAGGCTGGCTCCATGGAGAGCGTGCGCCTGATCGACGAGTGGCCCGTGGACAACGCCGCGACGGCCGTCGTGGCCGCCGACGGGAGCGTCGTGGGCGGCCACGGCGACACCGCGCGGAAGTTCCGGCTGGCCTCGGTCACCAAGCCGCTGACCGCCTACGCCGCGCTCATCGCGGTCGAGGAGGGGGTCGTCGAGCTGGACACCCCGGCCGGGCCCGATGGCTCGACCGTGCGGCACCTGCTCGCCCACACCTCCGGCCTCGCTTTCGACGCCCACAAGGCGATGGCCGCGCCGGGCACCCGGCGGCTCTACTCCAACGCCGGGTTCGAGCAGCTGGCCGGCGTGCTGGCCGAGCACTCCGGCATCCCGTTCGCGCAGTACCAGGCCGAGGCGCTGTTCGCCCCGCTCGGCATGGCGAACACCACCCTCGACGGCTCCCCCGCGGCCGGCGCGGTGTCCACTGTGGACGACCTGGTCGCCTTCGCCGCCGAGCTGCAGGCCCCGAAGCTGCTGGATCCGGGCACCGTCGCCGAGGCCACGGCGGTCGTCTTCCCCGGGCTTTCCGGGGTCCTGCCCGGGTTCGGCCACCAGAAGCCCAACGACTGGGGCCTCGGCTTCGAGATCCGCGACCACAAGAGCCCGCACTGGACCGGCTCGGCCAGCTCGCCGCGGACCTTCGGCCACTTCGGCCAGTCGGGCACGTTCCTCTGGGTCGACCCCGCCGCGGGCGCGGCCTGCGTCGCGCTGACCGACCGCGCGTTCGGCCCGTGGGCCGCCGAGGTCTGGCCGCGCTACACCGACGCCGTCCTGGCGGAATTGGGCGCCTGAGCCGGGTTTCCCCGGCTGAGGGTGAATCGCCGACCGGATGTGCTGCCCAACGACCCGGGCGGGACAGGGTCCAAAGACCCTGCCGCCGCTCTCGCCGAAGTGGTGTTATCTGGGGGTGCAGGCCCGCCGCAGGGCCGGTGCGGGGACCTCGGGCCCCGGCGGGCCGCACACCTTCTTCACTCCGCCATGACGCGGATCGGCTTCCCGGCCTGGTAGGCCGCGATGTCTTCGACCGCGTCGCCGTAGAAGATCTCGTAGACCTCCCGCGTGACGAAGCCGATGTGCGGGGTCAGCACCGCGTTGTCGAGTGTCCTCAGTGGATGGTCGGCGGGGAACGGCTCGGTGTCGTAGACGTCCAGTGCGGCGGCGCGGATCTCCTTGCGGCGCAACGCGTCCACCAGTGCCGCTTCGTCGACGATCGGGCCGCGCGAGGTGTTCACCAGCAACGCCGTGGGCTTCATCGCGGCGAGCTCGGCCGCCCCGACGAGGCCGCGGGTGCGCTCGCCGAGCACCAGGTGGATCGACAGCACGTCCGAACGCGCGAACAGCTCGTCCTTGCTCACCGCGGTGACGCCGTGCGGATCCGCCTTCTCCTGCGTCAGGTTCTGGCTCCAGGCGATGGTCTCCATCCCGAAGACCTGCCCGATCCTGGCGGCGCCCGCGCCGAGCCGCCCGAGGCCGAGCAGGCCGAGCGTCTTGCCGTGCAGCATCGTGCCGACGCCGGTCTGCCAGCCGCCCTCGCGCATGGACCGGAACTCCTGCGGCAGGTTCCGCGACGCGGCGAGGATCAGCGCCCAGGTGTGCTCGGCGGTCGGCTCCCCGATGTACCCGGTGGCCGACACGACGACGCCGGCCCGCCGCGCCGCGGCGACGTCGATGGCCGCATTCCGCTTTCCGGTGCTGACCAGCAGCTTCAGGTCGGGCAGCCGCTCGAGCACCTCGGCCGGGAACCGGGTGCGCTCGCGCATCGCGACGACCGCTTCGAAGCCCTGCAGCTGCTTCACCACGTCGGTCAGGGGCTCGGCGAAGACCGTGATGTCGGCCTTGAGCGAGTCCCAGTCACCGAAGGTGAGCGCGACGTTCTGGTAGTCGTCGAGAATCGCGATCCGCATGACCTCACCGTAGTAGGTGGGCGCCTCAGCCGGTCCCGGTGCCGGGCGGCTCGGAGGGGAAGAGGATGGGGCTGAGCAGGTACCGGGTGCGGCCGGGGGCAGCCGGGTTGGCCAGCCGCGGGAGGATCGCGGCGCGCAGTTCGCCGACCATGGCGACGAGTTCGTCCCGGCTCAGCCAGATCGCGTGCTGCTGGTAGCCGACGGGGTCGGCCGACGGGTCGGCGTCGTCGCGGTCGAGGTAGGCGTTGAACTCGGCGACCAGGGCCGCGACCGCCACGGCGAACCCGCGCCGGTGGTCCTCGGCCGACATCGACGCGGCCGTGCCGGGGTCGATGGACGCCCGGTCCCGGCGCAACCGGTAGTGGCGCTCGACCGCGCCGCGGACCCGGCGTTCGTCGGCCACCTCCAGGACCGCGCCGGCGGCGAGCAGGTCGACGTGCCGGTAGAGCATGGCTTTCGAGACGTCCGGCAGGAGGGCGCCGAGCTGGGCGGTGGTGAGCGTCCGCTCGCCACGCAGGGCGTGCACGATCCGCAGCCGCACCGGGTGGCCCAGCAGTTCCAAAGTGTCCACTGCCCAATGTTCTCATGAAGTGATACCGTTCGCAAAACACGAGAACGTTGGGGGCGGGATGAGGAACACGGGTCCGGCGGCGGTCGCGCTGGCGGTCGTCGAAACGACGGCGGCGGGGCGGTTCGCGGAGGTCGAGGAGCGGTTCGCGCCGCGACTGCGGGCGGCGGCGTCCGCCGAGACGCTCCGGGTGGGCTGGGAGACGGAGATCGCCAAGATCGGGCCGGTCCGGGCGATCGGCGACCCGGTGAGCGAGCCGGCCAAGGCGGGGCTGGTCCGGGTGAGCGTCCCGGTGACCGGGGCGCGCGGGGGCCTCACGGTGGTCATGTCGGTCGACGACGCCGGCCTGCTGCACGGCCTCCGGCTCGCGCCGCCGTCCGGCCCCGCCTGGGAGCCGCCGGCCTACGCGGCGCCGGAACGGTTCACCGAGCGCGAGGTCACCGTCGGCGCCGGCCCGCTCGCGGTGCCCGGCACGATCACCCTTCCCCGGGGGCGTGGCCCGTGGCCGGGACTGGTGCTGCTCACCTCGGGGCCCACCGACCGCGACCTGACGACCGGGCCGAACAAGCCGTTCAAGGACCTGGCGTGGGGGCTGGCCTCCCGCGGCGTCGCGGCGGTCCGGTTCGACAAGGTGACCCACGTCCACCCCGCGGCCGGCTCCGCCGCCGGCTTCACGATGGCCGACGAGTACGTGCCGCACGCGGTCGCCGCCGTTCACCTGCTCCAGCGGCAGCGGAACGTGGACCCGGCGCGGGTGTTCGTCCTGGGACTCAGCGGCGGCGGCAAGGCGGCTCCCCGGGTCGCGGCCGCCGAGCCGTCGGTCGCCGGTCTGGTCAGCCTGGCCGGCGACACGCTGCCGCTGAGCCGGGCGGCCGTCCGGGTCGCCCGCTACCTGGCCGAACTGGACCCCGGCCCGGCTGCCACGGCGGCCGCCGAGTCGGTCGCGCGGCAGGCGGCGCTCGTCGAGGACCCCGACCTGTCACCCGCGACCCCGGCGGCGGACCTGCTGTTCGGGTGGCCGGCTTCGTACTGGCTGGACCTGCGGGACTACGACCCGGTCGCGACCGCCGCCGCGCTGGACAAGCCGATGCTCGTCCTGCAGGGCGGCCGCGACTACCAGGTGACCGTCGACGGCGACCTCGTGCGCTGGCAGGAGGGCCTGGCCCGGCGGCCCGGCGTCACGATCCGCGTCCACGACGCCGACGACCACCTGTTCTTCCGCGGCGAAGGACCGTCCACACCCGCCGGATACGTGTCGCCGCAGCACGTCGACCCGGCCGTGGTCACCGACATCGCGGAGTGGGTTTCGAGGGTGCGCTAGGGAACGAACACGTCCACCCGGACCAGGTGGTGGTCCGACGCGTCGTTCAGCCGGGCCAGCGGGTCCGACGGCACCGGCCAGAACACCTCGGCGCACCAGGGCACGAGACCCTTCGACGGCAGCACGTAGTCCGTCCGCAGGTTGCCCGGCGCGACGTCGTTGAAGTCGCCCGTGTCGAAGAACGGGTTGCTCTTCTGACCGACGTTCGCGCCGCCCTGGGCCTGTGCGGCGAGCACCGCACCCTGACTGCCCGGGTACGTCTCGATGACGCGCCGAGCGTGCAGCAGCCGGTCGATCGCGCCAAGGACGCTAGCCGCCCTTGCCCGGGGTCACGTAGTCGGCCCAGAAGCGGATCTCGTCGTTGTTGCGAGTGCCGTTGCGGTCTTCCGGGCCGTCGAAGCTCGGCGGCGTCGGGTGCGAGACCAGGAAGTGCACGGTCGACCGGCCGATCTTCGGCGGCAGGTCCCAGTGCGACTTCGACGACAGCCGCAGGACCGCCGGCTCGGCGGGGCTGTACCAGTCGTGCGGCGCCGGCGTGGCCGGGTCGTCGGGCAGCAGCGCGCCCGGCATGTCCTTCCACCGGAAGTGCTGGAACGTCCGGACGTGCGCGAGGTCGATCGGGTACTTCGACAGCACGAGCAGCCCGTACTGGCCCTCGAAGGCGCCGAAGCCCTGTGCGTCGTTGCCGCCGCCGACCGTGCCGCTGCGGTCGAGGTCGAAGCCGGTCGGGACGCCCGTGTTCACCGGCGCGGTGTAGGCGTACGGGGTAGTCGACGGGCTTCGCGCCGTGCCGGCCGATCGCCAGGTAGTTCTTCCGGAACAGGTCGGCGGCCGCGTCGCCGGGCACGTAGTCGAACTCGTTGATCAGCTGGACGTCCGCGCGGTTGCGCTGGATCACCTCAGCGACCTCCTGGGCCTGAGCGTTGCCCGGCGTCGAGAGGTCGGTGACCAGCTGCCCGGCGGCAGCCCGGTTCAGTGAAGCGTTGAACCACCAGGTGAACGGACGGCGTGACACAGTCCTCTTGAACGTGTTCAAAAAAAGGGCTACCGTCATTCTTGAACACGTTCAAACAAGGAGGAACCATGGACCCGATAGTCCTCGCCTACGCGCTCTACCTGGTGATCAGCATCCCGCTGACCGTGCTCGTCGCCCGGACGCTGAGCAAGCACGGCCGCACCTTCCTCACCGAGGTCTTCGCCGACAGCCCCGGCCTGGCCAACGCCGTCAACCAGCTGCTGGTGGTCGGCTTCTACCTGGTCAGCCTCGGTTTCGTGACGCTCTTCCTGACCAGCAGCACCTTCATCGTCAGTGCCCGCGACGTCTTCGAGATGCTGTCGGTCAAGATCGGCACGGTGGCGCTCGTCCTCGGCGTCATGCACCTGCTCAACGTCCTGGTCTTCAACGGCATCCGGCGCCGCCACCTGACGCCGAAGCCCGCACCGGTGCCGCTCGCCTACCCCGGCGCGCCGCAGGCCCCGCCCTTCCCCACGCCCTTCCCCGCGCCCTGACCCGCCGGCGCTAACGTGCAGCGCGTGGCCAAGAGCGAGGAAACGCGGTCCCTGATCGTCACGACCGCGATGCGGCTGTTCACCGAGAACGGCTACGACCGCACGACGATGCGGGCGATCGCCGCCGAAGCAGGCGTCTCCGTCGGAAACGCCTACTACTACTTCTCGTCGAAGGAACAGCTGATCCAGGGCTTCTACGACGAGATCGCCCGGCAGCACCTGAGCGCGGCCCGCCTGGTACTGGCCGGCGAAAGCGGCTTCGCCGCGCGGCTGAAAACCGTGCTGCTGTGCTGGCTCGACATCGCCGAGCCCTACCACCGCTTCGGCACGCAGTTCTTCGTCAACGCGGCCGACCCGGAGTCGCCGCTGAGCCCCTTCAGCGACGACTCCTCGGCCGCTCGCGAGGCGTCGATCGGACTCCTGCGCGAGGTGGTCGACGGCTCCGACGTCAAACTGGACCCGGAGCTGCGCGACCAGCTGCCGGAGCTGCTCTGGCTCTACCAGATGGGCGTGGTGCTGTTCTGGGTCCACGACCGCTCGGCCGGCACGAAACGCAGCCGGATGCTGGTCGAGCGCAGCGTTCCCCTGCTGGCCCGGCTGGCCGCGCTCTCCCGGCTGCGGGTGTTCCGGCCCGTCAGCCGGGAGATCGTCGACCTGATCCGGGACCTGGCTAAACGGGACTGACCGCCCGGAAGTACAGGAACCGCGGCTTCGTCCGCAGGTTCGCCGTCCACTTCGGATCGGCCGCGGCGGCCTCCGGGACCGGCATCGGCTCCACCAGGCGGTCCACCGCAAAGCCCGCGTCGCGGACCGCCTGGAACGTCCAGCTGAGCGGGCGCCGGTAGAAGCGCAGCACGTTGCCGGGCGGGAACTCGTCTTCCAGCAGCTCGACCTGGAAGTAGTTCTCCTTCCCGAACCACCGCCAGTCCTCGCCCGGGTGGTGCACCGAGAACACCAGCGCCCCGCCGGGCTTGAGGACCCGGCGGAACTCGGCCAGCGTCGGCCCCCAGTCCTCGAGGTAGTGCAGCACGAGCGACGCCGTGATCACGTCGATCGAGCCGGACCCGGCGGAAAGCGGGCGGGTGACGTCGGCGACCTCGAACCGCGCGACGTCGCCGAACTTCCGCCGCGCGACGGCGACCATGCCCGCACTGGAGTCGATGCCGAGGACGTCCGCGCCCCGCTCGGCCAGCAGCGCGCTCAGGTGCCCGGCCGCGCAGCCGACGTCCAGCACGCGCTTTCCCTCGACGTCGCCGGCCAGGTCCACGATCGCCGGCCGGTCGTACAGGGCGTTCGTGACGGACGTTTCCGCGTGCGCGGCGTAGGCCTCGCTGTGGTCGTCGTACTGTTCGGCCCGCGCGCGGCCGAGGATCTCTTCGACCACCTCCGTCTTGGCGTCGGCGTAGTGCTGGATGTACTTCCACGTCTTCGCGGCGAGTTCACGCTTCTTCGCCGCGTACAGCTCCAGCTCTTCCGGGTGCGCGCGCAGGCGGTCGCGGAACAGGCGATACCGCGGTGTCTGGCCGTTGCCCGGCGAGTACACGTGCAGGTTGACGTTGGTGTCCGGGCCCTTGAAGCAGCGGTGCTTTTCCCAGTCCGGCTCGCGGATGACGAGCCGGTAGCCCGCCGCCTCCAGCGCCGGGACGTAGGCGTCCTCGTCGTCGGAATCCGGTACCTCGAGGAGGATGTCGACGATCGGCTTGGCGCACAGTCCCGGCACGGACGTCGAGCCGACGTGCTCGAGGACGAGCACCCGCTCCCCCAGCGCACCCCGGATCCGCTCGGCTTCCCGCTCGAAGAGCCGCGGCCACTCCGGGTCGTAGTCCGCGAGCGTGACGGTCGAGTCGAGCTTCGGCGCTTCGCCGACCCACGCCCGCTGGACCTCTTCTTCGCTCAACGCGTCTTGACTGGTCATTCCGGTAGACCCCCTTCAGCAAGGCAGTCGACCAGATTATCAACGCGCGCAAGCAGTTTTTCGCTCGGCGCCCTCAGCCGATCGGCAGCGGGAGCAGGTTGCCCGTCGCCACGCGCAGCGCGTCCCGCATCGCCGCCCGCGGGGCCGGGCAGCCGGTGAAGTGTTCGGCCTGGCCGAACGCCTGGTGCAGCAGCATGTCCAGCCCCGTCGCGAGGCGGCCCCCGCGCGCCGCGACCGCTTCGGCGAGCGGCGTCGGCCACGGGTGGTAGATGACGTCGAGGACGTGCGCGACCACGGCGAGCTCGGCGACGTGCGCGGCGACCGCGTCGGGCGGCACGGTGTTCACCAGCACCGCCGCCCCGGCCACCAGCGCCGCGAAGTCCGTCTCGGACCAGCGCAGGACGTCGACGTCGAGCGAAGCCCGTTTCGCCGCGTCGAGGGTTTCGCCGGCCCGGGCCGGTTCGCGCACGACCAGGCGCACCTGCCGGACGCCGAGAGCGGCCAGTCCGACGACCGCCGCCGCCGCGGTCCCGCCTGCGCCGAGCACGATCGCGGTGTCCGCGGCCGACGGCTCGTAACCGCCGGCGGCCCGCAGTGCGCCGGTGACGCCCTCGACGTCGGTGCAGTCCGCGAGCCAGCCCCGCGCGGTGCGGACCAGGGTGTTGGCCGCGCCGACGGCGGCCGCGCGCGGCGTCACCTCGTCGGCGTGGTCCAGTGCCGCGCGCTTGCCCGGCATGGTCACCGAAAACCCGGCCCACTCCGGGCCGAGGCCGTCGACCAGCGCCGGGAGCTCCGCGGCGCCGGTCTCGATCCGCTCGTACGTCCAGCCGGTCAGGCCGAGCGCGGCGAACGCGGCGCCGTGCAGCACCGGGGACAGCGAGTGCGCCACCGGCTTGCCCAGCACCGCGGCCTTGCGAGGCTCAGAAGACACCGCGCGCCTTGGCGAGGTCGACGTTCTTCCGGTGGTCTTCGTTGGTGACCGCGAAGCAGGACAGGCCGTTCTTCTCGCACTTGACGAAGTACAACCACTCGCCGTCCGGCGGCTTGACCGCCGCCTTGATCGCGTCCGGGCTCGGCACCGCGATGGGCGTCGGGGTCAGCCCGGCCATCTTGTAGGTGTTGTACGCCCCGGGCCGCTCCCGGTCGTTGTCGTTGGTCGCCAGCGTCGGCTTGTCCAGCACGTAGTTGACGGTGGAGTCCATCTGCAGCCGCATGTTCTGCGCCAGCCGGTTGTAGATCACCCGCGAGAGCTTGCCGAAGTCGGCCTTCACCGCCTCGCGCTCGATGATCGAGGCGATGATCAGCGTCTGGTACGGCGTCATCCCCGGACCGGTCGACTTCGGGGTCAGCCCGGCGTTCTGGATCGCCTCGGCCGAGCTGTGCACCAGCTGCCCGAGGATCTCCTGCGCGGTGGACCCGGGCTTGACGTCGTAGACGCCGGGCGCGATCAGGCCTTCCAGCCTGCGGTCCTTGCGGTCGGCCTTGTTCGCGGGCTCGATCGCCCAGTCCGGCACACCGAGCTGCTTCAGGTCCGCCGCGTCGACCGCCTTGCGCAGGTCGTCCGCCGAGACGCAGGTGCTCTTGCCGTTGAGCTGCGCGCAGGACGCCTTCGCCATCAGGCTGTACACGCCGGGCGTGACCTTGCCATCGGGCTGGGTGATGTCGTCGAACTGCGTGTACGGCCGGATCTCCAGCTGCCCGACGCGCGCTTCCGGGGTGGTGATCCGGTCGACCGCGCTGGCCCCGGACATGTGCGACTTCATCACGTAAAAGCCGTGCTGGACCCGGGCGAGCTTCGGGTTGCCCTCGCCGGCCTTCACGAACGCCTTGCTGCTGGCGACGACGCCCGCCGTGGTGAGCTTCGCGCCGATCGCCGATGTCGTGTCGCCGTCGTCCACCTGGAACACGACGTCGTCGGTGCCGGCGCCCTCGAAGTCGTCGTAGCCGAAGATCCGGTTGAAGCCGTACCAGGCACCGCCCGCGAGCAGCGCGATCACCGCGATCGCGGCGACCCAGCCGAGGGCGCGCTTGCCCTTCTTCTTCCGCGGCTTCGGCGACTCGTCGTCGTAGTCGTCGTACTCCTCGTCGTACTCCGACTCGTCGTAGTCCGCCTCGTCCTCGTAGTCGTCGTAGTCCGCGTACTCGTCGTCCTCGGCGAAGGGCTCGGGCTCGTCCTGCGGTGCGCGCGGCGGCTCGGCCGGGGGCGGGGGCGCCAGCGCGGGCAGGACGTCGGTGACCGGTTCTTCGCGCACCGGCGGCACCGGCGGGCGGCCGCGCCGCGGCTCGGCGCCGGATTCGGGCACGCCTGCGGAGCGGTCACCCAGCTGGACGGGCCGCCGCGCGGCTGGTTCGGGAGCAGGACGGCGACGCTGCGGCGGCTCGGCCCCCTCGACCGGAACCTGGACCGGGACCGGGACCGCCCGCCGTCGACGTGGCGGTTCGGCGCCCTCCACCGGGTCCGGGGCCGGACGCCGACGCTGCGGCGGCTCGACCGCCTCGACCGGATCCGCGGCCGCCCGGCGCCGGCGCGGGGGTTCGACATCCGCCACCGGATCCGGAGCCTGCCGCCGACGCTGCGGGGGCTCGACCGCCTCCACCGGGTCGGGAGCCTGCCGCCGTCGACGCGGCGGCTCGGCACCCTCCACCGGGTCCGGGGCCGGACGCCGACGCTGCGGCGGTTCGACGCTCTCCACCGGGTCCGGGACCGGACGGCGACGCTGCGGTTCGGCACCCTCCACGGGATCCGCGGGTGCCCGGCGCCGGCGCGGGGGTTCGGCACCGGCGTCCGGTTCGGGAGCCGCGCGACGCCGGCGCGGGGCCGGCGGCTCGATCTCGGAGGCGTCGTCGAGGCCGTGGCGGGCACGGGCGGCTCTGGCCGGGGCCGCCCGCCGCTCCTGCTGGTCGAGTTCGGTGTCGGCCGGGGGCAGGGTCGCCGGCGGCTCGAGGCGGCGGCGGCCGGATTGCGGCGCGTCGCGGCGGGGGTCGTAGGCCGGCGGTTCCGCGGGCCGGGCCCGGCGGGACGGCTGGGGCAGGTCGTACTCGCCGCTGGGTGCCTGGCGGCGCGGCGGCAGCTCGTGCTGCCCGCTGGGCGTGCGCCGCGGTTCCGCCGCACGGGGGTCGCGCGGGTCGACGCGACGCGCGGACCGGGACGGCGGCGGGGTGGCCGCTTCCGGCTCGCGCAATCGCCGACGCCCGCGTGTGGGCTCGGGTGGCTGCTCGTTCATCGGTCTCCCTCCCGGGCGCGGTGCGCAGCGACGGCGTCGATCCAGGCCTGCAGGATCTCGACGGCGGCGGCCTGGTCGACCACCGCACGCTGCTTGCGGCCTTTGACCCCGCGCTGGGAGAGGATGCGGGATGCGGTGACCGTGGTCAGCCGCTCGTCGCCCAGCCGGACCGGCACGGGCGCTATCCGCCCGGCCAGGCGTTCAGAATACGCGATGGCCAGCTCGGCCGCCGGTCCCTGGCGGTTGGCGAGTGTTCTCGGCAGGCCCACGATCACCTCGACCACCTCGTGCTCGGTGACGAGGGCGGCCAGCTGGTCCAGATCACTGTCGTCGGTCGCATCGCGGGAGAGGGTAACCAATGGCGAAGCGAGCACGGGGGCCGGATCGCTCAGCGCCACTCCGACCCGGACGGATCCGACATCCACGCCGAGACGGCGACCCCGGCCCGGATCGCCCACAGCGGGACGGTCCGGGCCGCGGTTTCCGCGGTTAACCAATGCCGGCGATCGCCGCGCGCAGGGCCGTGACCGCGTCGGCCGCGCCGGCCGGGTTCGTGCCACCACCCTGGGCCATGTCGGGCTTGCCGCCGCCACGGCCGCCGATCTTCTCGGCGAACGACGGGACGAGCTTGCCTGCGGCGATGCCCTTCTCCTGGGCCGCCTTGGTCGTCGCGACGACGAAGCTCAGCTTGTCGCCGGCCGGGGAGAACAGCCCCACCACGCCGGGCCGCGAGCCGAGCCGGCCGCGGATGTCCGACGCGAGCGCGCGCAGGCCGTTGCCGTCGACGTCCGGGACGACCTCGGCCACCACCGTGACGCCGTTGATCTCCTGCGCCTTGTCGACCAGCGCGCCCGCCGAGCCCAGCACCTGCTGGGTCTTGAGCTGCGTGATCTCCTTCTCGGCGTTCTTGAGCCGGGTCAGGACGTCCTCGATGCGGCCGGGCAGCTGGTCGGACGGCACCTTGAAGGTGTTCGCCAGCTGCGAGACCAGCAGCTGCTCCTTGCGGACGTACTTCAGCGCGTCCGTGCCGACCAGCGCCTCGACGCGGTGCACGCCCGAGCCGATGGACGCGTCCGAGACCAGCTTGACCAGGCCGAGCTGGCCGATCCGGTCGACGTGCGTGCCACCGCAGAGCTCGCGGGAGTACTCGCCCATGTCGACCACGCGGACGTCGTTGCCGTACTTCTCGCCGAACAGCGCGACCGCGCCCAGCTCGAGGGCCTTGTCCTTGGTCGTGGTGAAGCTCCGCACCTCGACGTTGGTCTGCAGGTAGTCGTTGACCTCCTGCTCGACCTCGGTCAGCACGTCCGTGGACACCGAGCCCGGCGTGGTGAAGTCGAACCGCATGCGGCCCGGCGAGTTCAGCGAGCCCGCCTGCGCCGCGCGCTTGCCGTACGCACCGCGCACGGCCGCGTGCACCAGGTGCGTCGCGGAGTGCGAGCGCTCGATGGACAGCCGGCGGTGCGCGTCGACCGAGCCGGTCAGCTTGGTGTCCAGGCCGACCTCCCCGCCGGTGATCTCGACGCGGTGCACGTACAGCCCCGGCACGATCTTCTGGACGTCCAGGACCTTCAGCTCGACGCCGTCGCCGAGCAGCACCCCGGTGTCGGCGACCTGGCCACCGCTCTCGGCGTAGAACGGCGTCCGGTCGAGGACCAGCTCCGCCTTCTTGCCCGCGGAGACGCTGCGGACCGGCTGCCCGTCTTCGAGCAGCGCGACGACCGTGGCCTCGGCCTGCAGGTCGGTGTAGCCGAGGAACTCGGTCTCGCCGTGCTGCTCCAGGACCTTCCGGTACTCCGAAAGGTCGCCGTGGCCGGTCTTGCGGGCCGCCGCGTCCGCCTTCGCGCGGGTGCGCTGCTCGTTCATGAGCGTGCGGAAGCCGTCCTCGTCGACGGTCAGGCCCTGCTCGGCCGCCATCTCGAGGGTCAGGTCGATCGGGAAGCCGTAGGTGTCGTGCAGCTGGAACGCCTTGTCGCCGGCCAGTACGTCCCCGCCGCCCCGCTTGGTCTCCTCGGCCGCCATGTCGAAGATGCGCGAACCGCTCGTCAGGGTCGAGAGGAACGCCTCCTCTTCGATCCGGACGACCTCGTTGATCCGGTCGAAGCCGGCGACCAGCTCGGGGTACGTCGGGCCCATCGTGTCGCGGACGACCGACGCGAACGCCTGCAGCACCGGCTCGTGCACGCCCAGCAGGCGCGAAGAGCGGACGATGCGGCGCAGGAGGCGGCGCAGCACGTAGCCGCGGCCGTCGTTGCCCGGGGTGACGCCGTCGCCGATCAGCATGACGCCGGTGCGGGCGTGGTCGGCGATGACGCGGAAGCGGACGTCGTCGGCGTGGTCGGCGCCGTAGCGGCGGCCCGAGAACTCCTCGGCGCGGCCGATGACCGGGCGCACGAGGTCGGTCTCGTAGACGTTCTCGACGCCCTGCAGGATCGTCGCGACGCGCTCGACGCCCATGCCGGTGTCGATGTTCTTCTTCGGCAGCACGCCGATCGGCTTGTGGCCCAGCTTCGGGCTCAGGTCGCCGCGGACGTCCTGCATGAAGACGAGGTTCCAGATCTCGATGTAGCGATCCTCGTCCGCGACCGGGCCGCCCTCGCGGCCGTACGCCGGGCCGCGGTCGTAGTAGATCTCCGAGCAGGGGCCGCCGGGACCGGGGACGCCCATGTCCCAGTAGTTGTCCTTGCCGTCGCGCTCCTGGATGCGCTCGCCCGGCAGGCCGGTGAGCTTGCGCCACAGCCCCGCCGCCTCGGCGTCGTCGTTGTAGACGGTCGCCCAGATCCGGTTCGGGTCGAGGCCGAAGCCGCCTTCGCCCTGGGGCTTGGTGATCAGCTCCCAGGCCGCCTCGATGGCGCCTTCCTTGAAGTAGTCGCCGAAGGAGAAGTTGCCGGCCATCTGGAAGAACGTGTTGTGCCGGGTGGTCTTGCCGACCTCGTCGATGTCGGGCGTGCGCACGCACTTCTGCACCGACGTCGCACGCGGGTACGGCGGCGGCGCCTCGCCGAGGAAGTACGGCTTGAACTGGACCATGCCGGCGTTGACGAACAGCAGGTTCGGGTCGTCGAGGATCAGCGGCGCGCTGGGCACGCGGGTGTGGCCCCTGCCCTCGAAATGGCGCAGGAAGCGGTCGGTGATTTCGTGTGTGTCCACGGGTCAGTCCTTGGGCTGGTGGCGAAGAACGGGTTCGGCGGCGACGGCGGAGGGGCTCCCGGGCAGGCCCGGATCAGCCCTCCGCCCGGCGAGCTCGCCGGGCCGGGCGCCGGGCCGCGGCGGCGTGCCGCCCCTCGGCGCGGGGCGCCGTGACGCCCGTCCGCTCCTCGACCATGTCGTGCAGTTCCTGTTCCCGCTCGTTCATGCCCGCGCGCACCTCGGCGCCGAACGAACCCACGGCACCCGCCAGCTCGCGCACGGCGTCTCCCAGGTTCGATGCTAACCCGGCGGGAGTGGCCTGACGAGCCGTTTCGGCGGCCTTGCGGGACAGGACGACGCCGGTGACGACGCCGACGCCGAGCCAGAACAGCCGCTTCATTTGCCGGCCTTCCTCGCGGCCTTCAAGGCGCTCTTCTTCTTGCGCGCCTTGATCGCCTTGTTCAGCCCGTAGGACAGGGCCGCGGTCTTGACCAGCGGGCCGCCCAGGGTCGCGGTGAACACCGACGCCAGCGCGGAGACGTTGCCCGTGACCGCCTGCGCGTTCGCAGTGATCCCGTCGACCCGCTCCAGCTGGGTGTTGACGTGCGTGATCGTCTCGTTCGCGCCGATCAGCAGCGGATCGGTGTTGCTGTTGGTGCGCTCGATCGCCTCGGTGGCCGCGTCCAGCGTCTTGCCGAGCTTGATCAGCGGGATCGCCAGCAGGACGACCAGCACCACGAATGCTCCTGCGGCGATCAACGCGGCGATCTGCCCTGCCGACACGGGCCCTCCTCGGTTCAGGGGTCGGATTGCCGCCTGAGGTTACCGCCTGGCCGGGCGCCCGACCGTGTCACCCCGCCGGGCCCGGAAAACGCGTCGCCCGGGGCCGCGGCCGCGCGGTACACCGGGGCGGTGGAACACGACAGCGGACCCGGGCGCCGGGTCCTTTCCGGACCGGGCGGCCCGGCAGCCGACGTGCTGCGCCCTGCTCGACACGGTGCCGGACGTGCCGGTCCGCCCGTTCCCGGACAGCGAAGAAGGAACGCCTCCTGACCAGCGCCCTGGGCGTGGACCGGCTCGCGACGCTCCTCTAACGCTCTTTCAGCACCGCGCGGTAGAGCGCAGCCATGTCTTCGTCGCCGTGGCCTGCTTCGACCGCCGCCTCCAGGTGGGCCAGCACGGCTTTCGCGCCCGCCACGTCGACGTCGTCGCCCGCCGCGTCCACGACCAGGCGGGCGTCCTTCGCCGCCAGGCCCGCGGGGAACGCCGGCGGGTACTCGCCCGACAGCATCGCGCCGCCCTTGAGGTGCGCGTAGCCGACGTCGAGGCTGCCGCCCGCGATCGTCTCCAGGAACAGGGCCGGGTCCAGGCCGAACGCGCGGGCCAGGCCGAGGCTCTCGGCCGTCGCGTTCGTCAGCGCGAGCACCCACGCGTTCACGACCAGCTTCAGGCGGCTGCCCCGGCCTGCGGGCCCGAGCCACTGCGTCTTCAGCGCGACCGCGTCGAACACCGGCGTGGCGGCCGGGCGGGCCTCCTCCGGCCCGGACGCCAGTACCTGCAGCTGCGCCTGCTCCGCGGGCTGCCGGGTGCCGAGCACCGGAGCGTCGACGAACACCACGCCCGCCCGCTCCGCCAGTCCGGCGAGCCGGTCGGTCCAGTCGAGGCCGACCGTGCTCATCTGCAGCCACAACGTCCCGGAAGCGGGCGAAGCGGCTTCGAACGCCGAAGCGACGGCGGGGCCGTCCGCGAGCATCGTCACGAGGACGTCCGCGCCGTCGGCCGCGGCCGCCGCCGAATCGGCGACCGTGGCGACGTCGGCGAGCGGCTCGGCCTTTTCCCGGGTCCGGTTCCAGACCCGGACCTCGAGGCCCGCCTTGGCGATGTTGGCCGCCATCGGGGCGCCCATGATCCCGGTTCCGAGAAACGCGACAGTCATGCCGCCATCGTGCCGAAGGCGTGGCGCGTCCGCGCGCTCAGTAGTCGCCCAGCAGGCAGAACGGGTGGCCGGCCGGATCGGCGTAGACGCGCCAGCCGCGGCCGCCGAGGTCGGGGTCGAGCAGCCGGCCGCCGTGCGCCAGGACCAGGTGGTGCGACTCGCGGAAGTCGTCGACCTCGAAGTCGAGGTGGAACTGCTGGGGGAAGGCCGGATCGGGCCAGTGCGGCGGCCGGTAGTCGAACGACCGCTGGAAGCCCAGGACGATCCCGTTCACGTGCAGCGTCGACCAGTCCTCGTCGACCCGCCACCGCGGGTCCGGCCGGTCCACCTCGCCGCCGAGCAGCGCCTGGTAGAAGCGGGCGAGCACGACCGGTTCCGGGCAATCCAGGACGATGCACTGCAGCGTCGCGGGCACGGGCACGCCTCCTGCCGTCGCCGGGGCCCTCCCTCGTTCGGGGCCGCCTCAAGCCGCGAAGCTTACGAAACCCGATGATCTTGGCCCCGTCGGCCCGGCCGGTGATCATTCACCCGGCGATTCTTCCGTCCGGTTCACTTTTCCCCGCGGATCGTCCGGCGCAGCTTCGGGACGCGCTCGGCGAGCGTCCGCTCGGCGCCGCGCTGGGTGGGCTCGTAGTAGTCCCGGCCGACCAGCTCGTCCGGCGGGTACTGCTGCGCGAGCACGCCCTCGGGCACGTCGTGCGGGTACCGGTAGCCCTGCGCGTTGCCGAGCTTCTTCGCCCCCGCGTAGTGCCCGTCGCGCAGCGGGGGCGGAACCGCGCCCGCCAGGCCGGCCCGCACGTCCGCCAGTGCCGCGTCGATGCCCTTGATCACCGCGTTGGACTTCGGCGCGGTCGCCAGGTGCACGGTCGCCTGCGCGAGCGCCAGCCTGCCCTCCGGCATGCCGATGAACTGGACCGCGTGCGCGGCCGCGACCGCCGACTGCAGCGCTGTGGGGTCGGCCATCCCGATGTCCTCGCTGGCGTGCACGACCAGCCGCCGCGCGAGGAACCGGGGATCCTCCCCCGCCTCGATCATCCGGGCCAGGTAGTGCAGCGCGGCGTCCACATCGGACCCGCGGATCGACTTGATGAACGCGCTGATCACGTCGTAGTGCTGGTCGCCGTCGCGGTCGTAGCGCACCGCCGCTTTGTCCACAGTGGACTCCACGGTGGCGAGGTCGATGGTCTTCGCGGCGGTGGCCGACGCCGCGTCCGCCGCCGCCTCCAGCGCGGTGAGCGCGCGGCGCGCGTCCCCGCCCGCCAGCCGGACGAGGTGGGCGCGCGCGTCTTCGGTCAGCGTCAGCTCGCCGCCGAGGCCGCGCTCGTCGGCGAGCGCGCGCTCGATCAGCGCCGTGATGTCGGCGTCGGTCAGCGGACGCAGCTGCAGCACGAGCGAGCGCGACAGCAGCGGGGACACGACGGAGAACGACGGGTTCTCGGTCGTCGCCGCGACCAGGAGCACGGTGCGGTCCTCGACCGCGCCGAGCAGCGCGTCCTGCTGGGTCTTGGAGAACCGGTGCACCTCGTCGATGAACAGCACGGTGTTTTCGGCGTTGTACTGGCGCCGCCGCCGCGCCTCCTCGATGACGCCGCGGACCTCCTTGACGCCCGCCGAAAGCGCGGACATCGCGACGAACCGGCGGCCGGTCGCGATCGAGACGAGGTTGGCCAGCGTGGTCTTGCCGGTGCCGGGCGGGCCGTAGAGCAGCACCGACGCCGGCGCGGCCCCCTCGACCAGCCGCCGCAGCGGGGCCCCTTCGCGCAGCAGGTGCTGCTGGCCGACGACCTCCTCGAGCGAGCGCGGGCGCATCCGCACGGCCAGGGGCGAACTGGCCTGGTCGGCCCGCGGTTCGGCCGCGTTCGACGTCGTGCGCTCAGGCGGCGGCGCGATGTCGGCGTTCACGGGATGGGATGCCGACTCCGCGGAGAAGAGTGCGTCGCCGGTGAAAAGCTCGTCCTGTGCCACACCGATGACGTTAACCGACCCCACCGACACAACCGCTTGCCCCGGTCGCCCGGTCGGCGCTACCGTCGTGTTGACTGGTTGACCGGAAGTGCGATTTGCGTCAACCAGTCAAATGCTCAACGAACCCCCAGGTGGACACGCATGAGTCATCCGAACCGCGAGCGCGCCGACCGGATCCTGGACGCGGCGGGCGAGCTGCTGCTGCGCATGGGCTACCGCAAGGTGGCGATCGACGACGTCGCGCGCGCGGTCGGCATCGGCAAGGGCACCGTCTACCTGCACTGGCGCACCAAGGAGCTGGTGTTCCAGGCGCTGATGATGCGGGAGTCGGCGGACCTGACCGACGAGCTGCTGGCCGCGATCAAGGCCGATCCGGCGATGATCCTCCCGCACCGGATGATCCCGGGATCCTTCCTCCTCACCCAGCGCCGTCCGCTGGTGATGGCGATGCTGCGGGGCAACGCCGAAATGTTCGGCTCGCTCGGCGACATCGCCCTGAAGAAGCAGCAGGACGAGCTGAGCAGGCAGTTCGAGCACGTGCTGGGCGGGCACGGCCTGATCCGCGCGGACGTCCCGCACATCAGCTACGCGCTCCACGCCACGACGCTCGGCTTCTACGTCGGCGACACGCTGTCCGACGAGTTCGAGGGCATCCCCGTCGAGGACAAGGCGGCCGCCCTCGCCCACCTGATCCGCACGGCGTTCGAACCGCCCGGGGAGCCCGATCCCGTGGTGGTCGCCGAGGTCGCGGCGGAATTGGGTTCGAAGCTCGAGGAGCTCGTCTCGGGCTTCCGCGACGGGATCTACGCACACGATCCCACCAGGGCACCCGGCTGATCCCGGGGCCACAACGGGGAAAGGGGCGGAAATGACCACCACACTCGCCGACACCTGGGGACTCCACGAGTCCCAGTTCTGGTTGCGGGGGAAGCACCCGGAGAAGCTGCTCGAGTTCTCCGAGGACCTGGGGATGTGGAACGTCTACGGGCACCCGGAGATCGAGGCGATCCTCCGCGACCCGGCGACGTTCTCGTCCGACACCACACGGCTGGTGCCGGCGGACATGATGCCGGACGCCGACACGTCGACGGGCAGCATCCTCCAGCTGGATCCGCCGCTGCACAACAAGATGCGCAAGCTCGTCAGCCGCGCGTTCACGCCGAAGGTGGTGGCGGACCTCGAGCCGAGGATCGCCGCGATCACCCGCGAGCTGCTCGACGCGGTCCCCGCCGGCGACCGGCTGGAGCTGGTGGCCGCACTGGCCTACCCGCTGCCGGTGATCGTGATCGCCGAGCTGCTGGGCGTCCCGGCGAGCGACCGGCACCTGTTCAAGGGGTGGGTGGACAGGATGTTCGAGTCCGCCGACCAGGTTTCGCTGGTGAAGAAGGACGAAAAGCAGGACGCGGCGATCAGGAGATCGTTGGAAGGCCAGCAGGCGCTCACCGACTACCTCGGCGTGCACGTCGACGAGCGGCGGGAGAAGCCGCGTGACGACCTGCTGACGAAACTGGTCGAGGCCGAACTGGACGGTGAACGGCTGTCCCGCGCCGAAGTCGTCGACTTCGCGAACATCCTGCTGCTGGCCGGCCACATCACCACCACGATGCTGCTCGGCAACGCGGTGCTGTGCCTGGACGCGCACCCGGAGTGGGACCAGCGGGTGCGCGCGGACCGCTCGCTCGTGCCGCCGGTGATCGAAGAGTCGCTGCGGTTCTTGACGCCGTTCGCGGCGGTGGCCCGCGTGACCATGCGGGAGGTCGAGATCGGTGGCGTCACCGTGCCGGCCGACCGGATGCTGCTCTGCTGGGTGGCGGCGGCCAACCGCGACGAGCGGGTGTTCCGCGACCCGGGCACGTTCGACCCGCTGCGCGCGGAGAACCCGCACCTGGCGTTCGGCCGGGGGATCCACTTCTGCCTCGGCGCGCCGCTCGCTCGCCTGGAAGGCCGGGTGGCGCTGAACATCCTGTTCGACCGCTACCCGGTGTTGCGCACGATCCGGGGTGAGCCGCCGAAGTTCCAGGTCAACCCGAACATGACGGGGGTGCGGGAGCTACCGCTGACCACGGTCTAGCGTGTCTGCGCCCTGGGCGAACGCTCTTGCCCGGGGCGCCTCCCGTGCTCGAGGGTGGGCCGATGCAGGTGGAGCGGCTGCAGGCGCCCCGCGCACCGACACCGAGATCGTGCTCGTCGACAGCCCACCGGAGCGCTGGGCGGAGGTGTTCGACGGCGTGACGGCGCACACCGTACGGAACCAGGGGCGCGCACTGGGCCCTGCTCGGCGACGGCGTCCGGCTGCGGCGCACGGAGTACGACGCCGAGGCGGCGTTGCGGTGTTCACCGGCCCCGGAACGAGGTCCACATGATCACCGCTGCGTGAGGCAGGAATTCCCGTCCGCGCCGCCAAAGCCACGGGATTCCCTTCAGCACCAGCCATCCCAGATGTCCCGTGGCGCTCGGCGGGGCCCCGCCGCCGCAGGTGAGGCTCACCGGTTCCGGCACGGCGAACCCGGCTTCGGCGAGAAGCCCGGTGAAGCCGCTCGCCAGCATCCGGTGGCCCAGCTCGGACGGGTGCAGCCGGTCCACGCTCCACGACGTCAGGTCGTACGCGCCGGGGAGCCGGGCGAGGTCGAGGCAAGGCACGCCTTCGCGGGCGACGACCTCGTCGATGGCCGCGTTCAGTTCGGCGACGCGGGCGCTCAGGGCGCGCTTCAGCGACGGCGGGAGGCGGAACACCTCGCTGTGGTCGTGGAAGCGGACGGGCAGCACGGTGGTCCCGATCTCGCCGAGGCGGCGGATCACCTCGGCGAGATCGGCGGCGACGCGGGCGGCGTCGAAGTCCGGGCGAAGGGTGTCGTTCATGCCGGCCACCAGCAGCGCCACGTCGGGCCGGTGGGCCAGCGCGGCGGGCACCTGTGCGGTGAGCACGCACCGCATCCGGGCCCCGGCGAACGCGGGATTGAGGTAGCCGCCGGCCTCGACGCCGAGCGCGGCGGCGACGAGCGGGCCGACGCCGCGCCAGCCGCCCCGCCGGGGCAGGGGATCACCGAGGCCGACGGCGGTGGAGTCGCCGAGCACGGCCAGCCGCCGCGCCCGCTTGCGTGGCGGGACCGCCGCCGACGGGGGCAGGGCCGGTTCGGGAGTGACATCGACGCTCATCACGGTCACGCCCACGACCATCGGCCACGCAGGCTCACACCCGGTGAGGACGAGGTGACGCGCCCGCGACAGCGCGCCTAATTCTTGACGCGCGCCTGGTGACGCCCGCTCCCGGGCGTCGCCACGACGGTCGCCCGCCGCGGCCGGGCGGTCCGGCTCATTGGACGCGCCCCGCACCGCGGCCGGGAGGGCCCGGTTCAGCGGAAGGCGGGGTAGAACGCCAGGTCGGCGTGGGGCCCCAGCCGGGCCGCCAGCGCCGCCGCCACCCGGGCCGCGAACTCCGAAACCGCCGTCATCCGGACGTACCCGGCGTGCTTGGCCAGGTCGCGCCACCAGGTCACGAACGCCGCCTCGCGGCTGACCGGGGCCGCCTGGCGGGACAGGTTCAGCGAACCCAGTTCCTCGCCCGTGATCAGCCAGACCCGCAGCAGCTCGCTGCACGTCAGGTGCGTGGTGAGGACTTCGTCGTCGGCGAAGGCGGGCCACACGCCCACCACCTCCGCGCGCCAGGCCGCGATCATCGCCTCGCTCATCCCGGCCGGCAGGGCGAGCGCGTCCGGCCAGCTCGCGAACGGCAACCGCAGGTGGGCCGCGTCGACCAGGGCCGAGCGGACGCAGCCGTTCTCGAAGTCGAGGAACCGGACGCCCTGGCCGGTGACCAGGTTGTTCTCCGGGCTCAGCTCGACCGGGCTGAACGCACGGAAGCCCGCCGCGCGCGACTGCTCGAGCGCCGCCGCCACCTGCGCGCGCACTTCGCCGGGCACCGCGATGCCGAGCCGCTTCCGGATCAGCGAAGGCACCTGCCCGCACAGTTCGTCGACGCCGCCGGAGTCGCTCTTCGCCGGGCCGCCGAGGCGGCGCAGCAGCGCGTTGAAATCCGCTTCCCGATCGGCGGTGCTCGCGTGCAGCCGGCCGAGTGACCGGGCCCAGGACAGCAGGGCGCGCTCGGCCGCGCGGGAATCGCGGGCGTAGAGCTTGTCCTCCAGCGTCGGCGTGCGGCCGAGGTCCTCCAGCACCAGCACGCGGGCGGGGCCGTCGTGGGCCACCAGCTCCGGGCACATCCGCTCGTCCGGCGCGAGCGCGGTGAACAGCTGGTAGCTGACCGCCTCCTGGGCGAACGGGTCGGCGCCGGACTCCGGCCGGTCCGGGTAGTGCTTGATGACCAGCGTGCGGGGCAGCGCGAACGACGACACCACCCGCGCCCGGACCACCGTGGCCGGCCCGCTGCCCGCGAGGTCCTCGGGCGCGACCAAGGTGATCGCACTGCCGAACCGGCGCGAGAGTACGGACTCGCCCGCCGCGACCGCCGCGGCGACAGCGAGCTGCTCGGCTCCTGCCCCGACTCCAGCGTCGCCGGCGGAGGAGGTGTCCACTGTCATTGTCACCGACCCTACTCGTGACTGAGCAACCATGACTACTGACATCCGGACAAGAAGGTGCATCCCGTCCGGACCCGGATCACCCCCGTGAAAGCGGACGCATCCCCACCGGTGAACGTTGCCCATTCCGGCGCACGATCAACACAATGGCCGCTGCTGCAACGATTCCGAGAAGGTTGACGAGCAGCTGCCCGACGGACTGGAGACACCGGCTCCACTCCCCCGCCACGGCCGCGACGACCGCGTAGCCCGCGGCCGGCACCGTCGTCACGGAGATGAACACGCCCACCAGCGCGGCGGATTTCGCCGACGTCATGGCGAGCATCCCGGCGGCGCCGGCGAGCATCGCCACGACGAGCGACGGCGCCCCGACGGAGAAGACGAAGTCGACTTCGTTGTGCTGCTGCAGCTCGAACGCCTTCTCGCCGAAGACGTCGGTCGCGCGGACCAGCAGCGCGCCACCCAGCGTGACCACCATGGCCAGCGGGAAGCCGGCGCCGAGCGCGGCCGCGGCCTGCCGGATCAGCTGCCGGTGCCGGAGCACCAGGCCGACGGCGAGCGCGGCCAGCGGTCCGAACTCCGGCCCGACGACCATCGCGCCGACGATCGTCACCGAGGAGTCGGTGAGCACGCCGACGGCCGCGAGCAGGCAGGCGATGGTGAGGAACGCCAGGAACGTCACGTTCAGCCGCGACTCCTCACCCGTGCGGCCGATCAGCTCCTGCCACACGACCGCGTCGGCCGCCTCGCCCGGCGCCTTCTCTTCCGCCTGGTCGGCGGCGTCGGACAACGCGGTGTCGAGCGATTCGAGCGTGATGCCGCCGGTGTGGTCGAGGTCGAGCGCGCACAGCGCGTCGACGATCTCGTCCGTCGCCTCGCGCGCGATGTCGGCCTCGACCAGGTCTCCCGCGGGCTCCACGGCGGCGCCGCGGTGCACGATGAGGTGGGCGGTGCCGGCGTGGGCCCGCAGGATGTCGAGCGCCTCGGCGGTCTTGTCCGGCGGGCACACGGCCCTGAGGTGCAGCACTAGTTCTGCGGGGCGGCGGCAGGCTTCGCGTCGATCCCGGCTTCCTTGCGCTGCTGCGCGGTGATCGGCGCGGGCGCTGCGGTCAGCGGGTCGTACCCGCCGCCCGTCTTCGGGAACGCGATCACGTCACGCAGCGAGTCGGCCTTGGCCAGCAGCATCACGATGCGGTCCCAGCCGAACGCGATGCCGCCGTGCGGCGGCGGGCCGAAGGCGAAGGCGTCGAGGAGGAAGCCGAACTTCTCCTGCGCCTCCTCCTCGCCGAGGCCCATCAGGCTGAAGACGCGCTTCTGGACGTCGCCGCGGTGGATACGGATCGAGCCGCCGCCGATCTCGTTGCCGTTGCAGACGATGTCGTAGGCGTAGGCGAGCGCGTTGCCCGGGTCCTGCTCGAACTTGTCGATCCACTCCGGCGTCGGGGAGGTGAACGCGTGGTGCACCGCGGTCCACTTGCCGGAGCCGACGGCGACGTCGTCACCGATGTCCTCGACCGGCGCGAACAGCGGCGCGTCGACGACCCACACGAACGACCAGGCGTTTTCGTCGATCAGGCCGAGCCGCTTGCCGATCTCGTCGCGCGCGGCGCCGAGCAGCGGCTGCGTGCTCGCGGCCTTGCCGGCGGCGAAGAAGATGCAGTCGCCGGCCTGGGCGCCCGCCGCGGCGGCGACGTTCTCGCGCTCGGTCTCGGACAGGTTCTTCGCGACCGGGCCGCCGAGGGTGCCGTCTTCGTTCACGAGGATGTACGCGAGGCCGCGCGCGCCGCGCTGCTTCGCCCACTCCTGCCACGCGTCGAGCTGGCGCCGCGGCTGGCTCGCGCCGCCGGCCATCACGACCGCGCCGACGTAGGGCGCCTGGAACACGCGGAACGGCGTGTCGGCGAAGAACTCCGTCAGGTCGGTGATCTCGAGGTCGAAGCGCAGGTCCGGCTTGTCCGAGCCGTACCTGGCCATCGCGTCGTGGTAGGTGATGCGCGGGATGGGCCGCGGGATCTCGTGCCCGATCAGCTTCCACAGCGCGGAGACGATGTCCTCGCCGAGCTTGATGACGTCGTCCTGCTCGACGAAGCTCATCTCGATGTCGAGCTGGGTGAACTCGGGCTGCCGGTCGGCGCGGAAGTCTTCGTCCCGGTAGCAGCGCGCGATCTGGTAGTACCGCTCCATGCCGCCGACCATGAGCAGCTGCTTGAACAGCTGCGGCGACTGCGGCAGGGCGTACCAGGAGCCGGGCTTGAGCCGGGCGGGCACCAGGAAGTCGCGCGCGCCTTCGGGGGTGGAGCGGGTCATCGTCGGGGTCTCGATCTCGACGAAGTCCTGGGCGTGCAGCACCTCGCGCGCGGCGCGGCTGACCTCGCTGCGCAGGCGCATGGCCGCGGCCGGGCCGCTGCGGCGCAGGTCGAGGTAGCGGTGCTTGAGCCGGATCTCTTCGCCGACGTCGACCCGGTCGTCGATCGGGAACGGCAGCGGCGCGGACTCGGACAGCACGTCGAGTTCGGTCGCGAGGACCTCGATCTCCCCGGTGGGGATCTCGGCGTTCGCGTTGCCCTCGGGCCGCTGCGCGACCTCGCCGACGATCTTGACGCAGAATTCGGAGCGGAGAGCGTGCGCGCGCTCGGCCATCTCGCCTTCGCGGAAGACGACCTGGGCCACGCCGCTGGCGTCGCGGAGGTCGATGAAGATGACGCCGCCGTGATCGCGCCGCCGGGCCACCCATCCGGTGAGGGTGACGGTCTGTCCGGCCTGTCCGGCACGCAGGGTGCCGGCTTGGTGAGTGCGGAGCACTGCGACTGCTCTCCTTCGACATGGGTGGTTCTCGCCGCCTGAAAGGCTAACGAACCACCCAGCGCTTTCGGGGGTCCGGGTGGCGGAGGCCCCCGGCTCGGGGCGAAGCCCCGGTGTTCCAGCCTACGACGTCGGCAGGCTCGCCCGGCGACCCGGCCCCGGGGCTTTCCCGGGAAAGCCCCGGGCTGCGGGGGTCAGAGGACGTACCGGGGCCGGGCCTCCAACGCGGCCACCAGCCGGTGCGCCTGGGCCAGGTAGGCCGCCACCCGGTAGATCCGGCCGCCGGGGTTCGCCACCAGCCAGCTCGCCGCCGCGGCCGCGGACGCGAAGAACGGCTGACCCGCGCACGCCATCGCGTCGACGTGCTCGAGCCCGAACCCGAGGTCGACCGCCGCGACCACCGCCGAGGGCGGGTCGACCTGGAGGATTCCGTGGGACATCAGATCGATGCGGATGTGCGTGCCGGTGACCGGGCAGATCGCCGCCGCGTGGACGCGCTCGCCGGTCGCGATGGCCAGCAGGAACATGTCGACCGTGCCGTCGGGGCCGGCGCCGAGGGTGCCCTCGGCCGGCTCGAGGCGGTGGTGGGCGCCGCGGGGAGCCGGGCCGGTCGACACCAGGTCGCGGTGCAGCGTGAAGCCGATCAGCTCGACCAGGCGCCGGGCCTCGGCAGGCGGCACGCCGACCGTCGCGGCCAGCCGGTCGACGCCGACCGGGTGCCGGCCGGCCCGGGTCAGCTTCAGCGCGGCCCAGGCGAGCCGGGCGGCCGCGACGCGGTCGGTCTGCGAGGTCGTCACCGTCCGCTCCTTCCGGAATCCATCCCTTCGACGTTAGGCGCCGGTGACACCGGACTACAACGACACGATCGGACATTTTGGTGCAAGCCGAAGACATCGGGCCGGGATTACCGCGAACGGCGCAGCGCGTCACCCGGTCAGTCCACAAGGGACCATCAGAGCAGGCGCAGCTGCTCCGCGGGGGTGACCGAGGGCGCCGCCGGTTCGGGCCCGCGCAGGTCGAAGCCGGGCTTGCGCTCCAAGCCGTACCGCCGCAGCAGCGGCCCGACCCGCTCCGCGAGCCCCTCCCGGTAGGCCTTCCGCACGTAACTGCCCCGCGCGTACAGCTCCCGGTACTTCGGGACGAGCTCCGGGTGCTCGCCCGCCAGCCACCGGCCGAACCACTCGCGCGCCCCCGGCCGCAGGTGCAGCGCGAACGCCGTGACGCTCGTCGCGCCGACGTCGGCGAGCTGCGCGAACAGCGCGTCCAGTGCCTCCTCGGAGTCGGTGAGCCACGGCAGCACGGGCGCCACCAGCACCGAGCACGGCAACCCGGCCTCCCGGGCCTTGCGGACCAGCTCCAGCCGCGCCCGCGGGCTCGGCGTGCCGGGCTCGAGCCGGTGCTGCAGCTCTTCGTCGAGCAGCGCGATCGACACCGCGAGCCCCACCGGCACGTCCTGGGCCACGTCCCGCAGCAGCGGCAGGTCCCTGGCCAGGACCGTGCCCTTCGTCAGCACCGACAGCGGCGTTCCCGAGCGAGCCAGCGCCGTGATGATCCCCGGCATCAGCCGGTAGCGGCCCTCGGCCCGCTGGTAGGGATCGGTGTTGGTGCCCATCGCGACCGGTTCGCGCCGCCATGACGGCTTCTTCAGCTGCGCGGTCAGCACCTGCGGGGCGTTGATCTTGACGACGACCTGGGTGTCGAAGTCACGGCCCGCGTCGAAGTCGAGGTAGGTGTGGGTGTTCCGGGCGAAGCAGTTGTGCGACACCATGCCGTCGGCCACGAAGTCGCCGGTGCCGGTGGTGATGTCGAACAGCGGCAGCTGCAGGCCCAGCGGCTCGATCGCCTCCACGCGGCGCCGGCTCGCGCCGATCACCGCGCCGTCGAGGGACCGCTTCCACGCCACGGCGGGGTTGCTGACGTGCAGGAACCGCAGCGCTTCGCCGACGCCGCCGAGCAGCCGGATCTCCTGGCGCGTCGGGAACTTCGGCACCTCGTCGAGCTGGTGGGAAAAGCCGAAGCGGGCGAGCGCGGCGGCGAAGGCGTCGGCGATCTCGGGCTCGTCGTGCGCCACCGCGAGGACACCGCGGCCGTAGCCGCCCGCGAGGTCGAAGACGCCGGCGAGGAAGCCGCGCTGCCAGTGCGCGTCCGGGTCCGGTGGCACCTTGAGGAACCCGACCGACGCCCCGAAGTCGGGCAGGTAACGCAGGGCGCGCGTGGCGGCGTCCGGCTCGGCGGCGAACCCGCCGGAGCGCAGCATCCCGCACAGGTAGCCGGCCCGGTAGCCGAGCGTCTCGTCGGGCGTCGGCTCGAATCGGCCGACGCCGATCAGCTCGGTGCCGGGCTCCAGGTGCGGCCGCTGGGCGGCGCCGAACTTGCTGCCGGTGACGTGCTTCCAGCCCTTCGCCGTGAGGAACCGGTGATCGCCGCCGGCGACGAGCCGGGTGCCGTCTTCGAGGGTCACCCGGTACGCGGCGCGCAGGGTCGTCCAGTGCGCGAGCACCCGGGTGGGCACCAGCCGCCGGGACGCGCCGTAGCCGCGGGTGCCGTAGATCTCGTCGCCGACCTTCAGCTCGGACAGCGCCTCGGTCCGGCCGTCCGCCAGCAGGATCCGGGTGCCGCCCTCGAGGCAGTACGTGCAGGCGTGCGAACAGCCGCGGTACGGGTTCACCGTCCAGCCGAAGGGCACGCCGGAGCCGGCGGGCACCTTGTTCAGCACCGACCGCGCCTGCACCTCGTGAAAGGTGACGCCGTCGAATTCCGGTGACCGCACCGATCGCACCAGGCCCTCCAGCCCGGGCAGTGCCGGTTCACCCTCCCCTGTCCGCTGCCGATCCCATCGCACGGCGTCAGTCGAACATATGTTCTAGACGGGTGTCAAACCGGTTCGGGACAAGCGGATCACGTGGTGCTGGTGGTGTTCTTGTGACCGGTGGGCCTGGCCCGGTGCGTCCGGCGGGGCGGCGGCGCGCACCCGGCACGCCGGTTCAGGACGAGAAGCGCTCCAAGGCCCGGATCTTGTTGGTCGCGTCCAGCGCCGCCACCTTGTACGCCTCCGAAAGCGTCGGGTAGTTGAACACCGCGTCGACGAGGTAGTCCACCGTGCCGCCGCAGCCCATCACCGCCTGTCCGATGTGGACGAGGTCGGTCGCGCCCGTGCCGAACACGTGGACGCCCAGCAGCTTGCGGTCCGCCGTGGACACCAGGAGCTTGAGCATGCCGTAGCTGTCGCCGGTGATCTGGCCGCGGGCCAGCTCCCGGTAGCGGGCGATGCCGACCTCGTACGGCACCGACGACGACGTCAGCTGGGCCTCGGTCGCGCCGACGTAGGAGATCTCCGGGATCGTGTAGATGCCGATCGGCTGCAGCGCGCCCAGCTCGCGCGCCGGCTCGCCGAACGCGTGGTACGCCGCGAGCCTGCCCTGGTCCATCGACGTCGCCGCCAGCGCCGGGAAGCCGATCACGTCGCCGACCGCGTAGATGTGCGGCACCTGGGTGCGGTAGTTCTCGTCGACCACGAGCCTGCCGCGCTCGTCCGCGGCCAGGCCGGCCGCCTCCAGGGCGAGCGCGCCGGTCATGCCCTGGCGGCCGGCCGAGTACATCACGCCGTCGGCCGGGATGCGCTTGCCGCTGACCAGCGTCGTGATGGTCGATTGGTCGGACACCGCCACGTCCGCGACCTTCTCGCCGAAGCGGAACGTGACGCCGAGGTCGCGCAGCTGGAACTTGAGCGACTCGACGATCTCCGGGTCGCAGAAGTCGAGCATGTGCTCGCGCTGCTCGACCACGGTGACCCGCGAGCCGAGCGCGGCGAACATCGACGCGTATTCGATCCCGATCACCCCGGCGCCCACCACGACCAGCGACGACGGGATCTGCTCGAGCCGCAGGATCTCGTCGGAGTCGAGCACGCGGGCGGCGTCGAAGTCGACGTGCGCCGGCCGCGCGGGCTTGGTCCCGGTGGCGATCACGATGTGGTCGGCCGACAGCGTCCGCCGGTCGCCGCGGTGGCGGCCGTCGACGAGGACGGTGTGCGGGTCGGCGAAGGAGGCGGTGCCGTCGACCAGGTCGATGTGGTTGCGCATCAGCTGCGCGCGCACGACCTGGACCTCGCGCCCGACGACGTGCTGGGTGCGCGCGAGCAGGTCGGCGATGGTGATGTCCTGCTTGACCCGGTAGCTCGCGCCGTACAGCTCGCGCTGGTTCATGCCGGTCAGGTAGAGCACCGCTTCGCGCAGCGTCTTGGACGGGATCGTGCCGGTGTTGACGCACACCCCGCCGACCATGTCGTGCCGGTCGACGACCGCCACCCGCTTGCCGAGCTTCGCCGCGGCGATCGCGGCTTTCTGTCCGCCGGGGCCCGAACCGATGACGATGAGGTCGTACTCGTGTTCGCTCACGACGTCGAGCCTGCGCACCCTGCCGTCCCGGCGCAAGCCCCTGCCGGTGAAGATCCGCGCGCGAACCCGTCTCGGGGCTAGCGTGGCCGGATGCTGCGTGTCTCGCTGCTGGGCGAGCAGGTGATCGCCGACGACGAGTCCGGTGCCGTGCTGACGCGGTCGCCGCGCTCGGTGGCGCTCGTCGCCCACCTCGTCGTGCACGCCGGCCGGGCGCAGCCGCGGCGGCTGATCGCCGGGCTGTTCTGGCCCGACTCCACCGATGCCCAGGCATTGACCAACCTCCGCCGCGAGCTGCACCAGCTGCGCCGCGTTTTGGGCGACCCGCGCTCGCTCGCCGTCACCGGGCACGACCTGTGCTGGCGGGACACCCGCGAGAGCCGGGTGGACGTGCGGGAGTTCGACGTCGCCCGCCGGGCCGCGCTGGCCGCCGAGGACCCCGGCGAAGCCGTCGCCCACGCCCGGGCCGCGCTCGCGACCTACCGCGGCGAGCTGCTGCCCGGCCTGGCCGACGACTGGGTACTGGCGGCCCGCGCCGAGCTCGACCGCCAGTGCGTCGAACTGTGCGACCTGATCTGCCGGACGCCGTCGGGCGACCCCGCCGCCGCGCTCGCCGCGGCCCGGCGCCGGATCGCGTTGCGCCCCCTCGAAGAGACGGGCTACCGGACGCTGATGGGGCTGCAGGCCGAAGCCGGGGACCGGGCGGGCGCGGTGAGCACCTACCACCGGTGCGCGTCGGTCCTCGAGCGCGAGCTCGGCGTCGTGCCGGCCGAGCCGACCCGCACGGCGCTGCACCGGCTGCTCGCCCGGCCGGATCCCGAGCCCCGGCGGGCGGCGGCGCCCGGGCTCGTCGGCCGCGCCGCCGAGCTGGCCCGCCTCGGCGAGGGGTGGCGGACGGCCGCGGCGGGCCGCGCCGGGGTCGTCCTCGTGCGCGGCGACGCCGGGGTCGGCAAGACCCGGCTCGTGACCGAACTGGCCGGGATGGCGCGCGCCGAGGGCGCGGTCGTGGCCGCCGGCCGGTGCTTCGGCACGCCGGGGCGGCTCGCGCTGGCGCCGGTGGCCGACTGGCTGCGCACGCCGGCCGTGCAGCGGGCGGCGGCGCTGGACCCGGTGTGGCGCGCCGAGGTCGACCGGCTGCTGCCGGCCACGCGGCAGGCCGGCGCCGGGCCCCGGCGGGACGCGGGCGCGTGGCAGCGCCTGCGGTTCTTCGAAGGGCTGGCCCGCGCGCTCACCGCCGGCGGGCGGCCCGTGCTGCTGGTGCTCGACAACGCGCAGTGGTGCGACGAAGAGACGGGCGCGTTCCTCACGTTCTGCCTCGGCCTGCTGCCGGACGCGCCCCTGCTGATCGCCGCGACGCTGCGCGACGGCGAACCGGGTCCGGGCGCCGGGGTCTGGCCGGCTCAGCTGCGCGACGACGGCAGGCTGACCGAGCTGCCGCTGCGCCCGTTCGACGCCGTCGGCACGGCTCGCCTCGGCGAAGCGGTCGCCGGACGCCCCCTGTCCGCTTCGGACCGGGACCTGCTGTACGCGGCCACCGGCGGCTACCCGCTGTACGTCGTGGAAGCCTTGCGGGCACACGACTTCCCGCCCGCCGAAGGGCTGACCGCCGTGCTGCGGACGCGGCTCGAGCAGCCCGGCCCGGCGGCCCGGGAGATCGCCGGGCTCGCCGCCGCGGCCGGCCGGGACTGCACGCTCGACCTGCTCACCGAGGCGAGCGACCTGGACGCCGACACCGTCGTCGACGCGATCGACGAGCTGTGGCGGCGCCGGATCGTGCGCGAGTTCGGCGGCGCCTACGACTTCACCCACGACCTGCTGCGCGAGGCCGCCTACCAGCAGGTCAGCCCGCCGCGGCGGTGGCTGCTGCACCGGCGGCTGGCCCAGGGCCTGGAGCTGCTGCACGCCGAAGACACCGACGCCGTGGCGGCGCAGCTGGCCGAGCAGTACGCCCGCGGCGGCCGCCCGGACCGCGCCGTCACGCACTACCGGCGGGCCGCGGCCGTCGCGGCGAGCACCTTCGCCCACGCCGAAGCGATCCGGCTGCTGCGGGAGGCGCTGGCCCTCGTCCGCGCCCGGCCGGCGAGCGGCAACCGCGATCGGGACGAACTGGCCGTCCTCGAAGCGCTCGCCGGGCCCCTCAACGCCCACCAGGGCTACTCGTCGCCCGAGCTGCAGCACACCCTGGAACGGTCGCTCGCGCTCGCGGAGTCGCTGGGAGACCGCGAAGCCGCCCTCACCGCGCTGCTGGAGCTGTGGTCGTCCCGGTTCGTCCAGGGCCGGACGGTCCAGGCCTACCAGGCGGCCGAACGCGCCCTCGGGCTCCTCGTGCCCGGGACGAGCGCCGAGCAGGGCGGCTCCGTGCACTTCATCGTGGCGGGTTCGGCACTGAGCCTCGGCCACGACCCGGCCGAGGCACTGCGGCACTTCGAGCTGGGCGCCGAACGCACGCGCGGCGCGTCGTCGTGGCCGATCGGCACCCGGCCGGACGTGCACGGACCGGCCTGGACGGCGCACGCCCACTGGCTGCTCGGCCACGACGACGCGGCCGTGGCCTGCGGCGCCGAAGCGATCGCCCTCGCCCGCCGGATCGACCACCCCTACAGCCTGGCCATCGCGCTGGCGTACGCCGCCATCACCCACCAGATGCGCCGCGACCGGCGCGCGGTGGGGGCGGCCGTGGCCGAGCTGCAGGCGCTGTGCGACCGATACGGCTTCGCCTACTACCGGGAGTGGGCGCTGGTGCTGGGCGGCTGGTCCCGCGGCGGCGCGGCCGGGCTGGCCGCGGCGCAGGAAGGCGTCGCGAACCTCAAGGCCGAGGGGTCGTTCGCCCGGATGCCGTACTGGCTGGCGCTGGTCGCCGAGCTGTCCGCCCCGGCCGCGGCCCGCGCGACGCTGGACGCCGCGCTCGCCGCCGGCGAAGCCCGCGACGACCGCTGGTGGCTGCCGGAGGTGCTGCGGCTGAGGGCGGCGTACGACGCCGACCCGGTCCCCCGCCTGCGGGCGGCCGCGGAGCTGGCCCGCGCCCAGGGCAGCGTCGCCCTGCGGCGGCGGGCCGAAGCAGACCTGGGCGTGGTGTCCCCGCCCTGACCGGGGCGAACGGGCCGAACGCTGCGCGAACGCCCGCCGCTTACGTTCCCTCCGGTACCGGAAATCCGAGAGGGGCACCATGACCACCACCGCCTTGCCGCACGAGGAACTGGCCGCCGCACTGCGCGGCGACCTGATCACGCCGGCCGGCCCGGGCTACGACGAGGCCCGCGCCGTCTACAACGCCATGATCGACAAGCGGCCGGCGGCGATCGCCTACTGCCGCGACGCCGCCGACGTCGTCACCTGCGTCCGCTACGGCCGCGCTCAGGGCCTGGACCTGGCCGTGCGCGGCGGTGGCCACAACGCGGGCGGGCTCGGCGTCGCCGACGGCGCGCTGGTGATCGACCTGTCGCGGCTGCGCAGCACCACCGTCGACCCGGTGGAGCACACCGTGCGCGCCGACGCCGGCTGCACCTGGGGCGACGTCGACCACGCCACGGTCGCGTTCGGGATGGCGACGCCGTCGGGCATCGTCGCGTCCACCGGCGTCGCGGGGCTCACCCTCGGCGGCGGCATCGGCTACCTGGCCCGCCGCTTCGGCCTGACCGTCGACAACCTGCTCGGCGCGGACGTCGTGCTCGCGGACGGCTCGTTCGTGCACGCTTCGGAGTCTTCGCACCCCGACCTGTTCTGGGCCCTGCGCGGTGGCGGCGGCAACTTCGGCGTCGTCACGTCGTTCACCTTCCGCTGCCACGACATCGGCGAGCACGGCGTGGTCGTCGGCGGGCCGGTGCTGTACGACCTGGCCGACACGCCCGACGTGCTGCGCTGGTACCGCGAGCTGCTGCCGTCGCTGCCGGAAGAGCTGAGCGGCTGGTTCGGCCTGCTGACCGTGCCGCCGGCGCCCCCGTTCCCGGAAGAGCTGTGGGGCCGCAAGGCGTGCGGCATCGTCTGGTGTTACACGGGTTCGCACGAGAAGGCGGCCGAGGTGCTGGCGCCGGTCCGCTCGTTCGGCTCGCCGTTGCTGGTCGGCCTGCAGGAAATGCCGTACACGGCCCTGCAGGGCGCGTTCGACGGGCTGTACCCCGCCGGGCTGCAGTGGTACTGGCGCGCGGACGTGTTCCACGAGATCTCCGACGCGGCGATCGACATCCACGTCAAGCACGGCTCGACGTTGCCGACGATGCATTCGTCGATGCACCTGTACCCGATCGACGGCGCGGCGAGCCGGGTCGCCCCGGACGCGACGGCGTTCCCGCACCGGTCCGGGGGCTGGTCGGGCGTGATCGTCGGGGTGGACCCGTCGCCGGCCAACGCGGGCGCGATTTCCCAGTGGACCCGGGACTACTGGGAGGAACTGCACCCGACCTCGGCGGGCGGGGCGTACGTCAACTTCATGATGGAGGAAGGCCACGACCGCGTGAAGGCGTCCTACGGCGCGAACTACGACCGGCTGGCGGCGGTGAAGCGGCGGTACGACCCGGAGAACGTGTTCCACGTCAACCAGAACATCCGTCCGGCGTAGCGGTTCGGGGCTGACGGACGGCGGAGGCCGTCAGCCCCGGCCGAGGTACTCGTCGGCGTCGATGCGGAGGGCGCCGTCGTAGCGGATCACCGTGAGCACGTGCCGTTCGACCACAGCCGCGCCGCCGTCGCGGGGGTTCAGCGCGATGCGGACGGTGACCTGCGCGCCGCGCACCGACGGCGGGTCCAGGATGTCCACCCCGGTGTAGCGGCTCCAAAAGCGGTCGTAGCTCGGCCGGCCGCGCTGGTGCAGGTTCGGGCCGATCAGCGGCCAGCCGGCCGCGGTGTCCGGCATCGAGCGGTAGTAGCCGTCGACGAAGCCGATGAGGTCTTCGGCGACCGCCACCGTCGTTCCCGGTGGCCCGGACCGGCTCGCGGCCGGAGGCGCGAACGGCACGGTGACGCCGGGTGCCGTCTGCGGCGCACCGGCGACCGGCCCGAGTGGCCACCAGTGGTGCTCCCCGGCCGCGACCAGGTAGGTCACCACCAGTGCCAGTGCCCCGGCCACGGCGCCGAGCTTCGTGTAAGGACCTTCTCCCGACAAGGCGACTCCCGATTGTCGATGGAGTACGACCGCAGGAGTCGGCGCCGGGAAGGCCGTCGTTACGGCGGAGCCGGTGCGCGAATCACCGTGCGCGGCGGCGGTGGGAAGCTTTCAGGAGCGGAGGGCGCCGCGGCGGCGCTGCCAGTCGGTGACCGTGTCCAGACCGGCCTCGATCTCCTCGGTGAGCAGCGCCGCCAGCTGTGCGGCGACGTCGGTGCCCAGCAACTCCCCCACCCGGTCCAGCAGCGACAGCGCCTCCCACGGCGACGTCGCCAGCGAGCCCACCGTGACTCCCGGTTCCGGCGGGGTCAGGCCTTCTTCGAGCCCGAACCGCCCGGCCGCCAGCAGCGCCGCGACGACGAGGTGCGGCTGGGCGTCGGCGCCGGCGAAGCGGAACTCCAGGCGGCGGCTCGACGGCGGCCCGGCCACCCGCACCGAAGCCGTCCGGTCGTCGTGGCCCCAGCGGACCTCGCGGGGCGAAAACGGCGCCGTCCGCAGCCGGACGTAGCTGTTCCACGTCGGCGCCCACACCGCCGTCAGCGCCCGTGCGTCCCGGAGGACTCCCGCGAGGAACCCGCCGAGCAGATCCGGTTCCGAACCGTCCACAGCGGACAGGGACAGGTGCACGTGCCCGGAACTGCCCTGGCCCGGCTCCGGCGCCGCCAGGTAGTCGGCGGTGACGCCGTGCCGCGCGGCGGTCCGGCGCACGATCAGCTGCTGCAGCAGGACGTCGTCACAAGCGGCCAAGGCGTCGCGGTGGCGCAGCACGATCTCGTACTGGCCCGGGTGGCACTCGGCTCGCGCGGACTCGACGCCGAGCCCGGCCTCGTCCGCCGCCGCCCGCAGGTCGCGCAGCAGCGGCGTCAGGCGTTCGGTGCCGCCGAGCGCGTAGTCGACGCCGTGCGCCGTGAGCGGCGCGCCGAGCGAGTCGCGGAACACGACCTCGTGCTCGATGCCCACCGACGGCACCAGGCCCAGGCCCTCCAACGCCGCGAGCTGTCCTCGCAGCACCTCGCGCGGCGCCAGCTCCGCGACCGCCCCGGACGGCCACTCGGCGTCGCACACCACCGCCCAGGTCCGCTCGCCGAGCGGGATCCCGCTCGCCGGATCCGGCCGCATCCGCAGGTCGCCGAAGCCTTCGAGATAGCCGCCCAGCACGCCGGACGCCGGCAGCGGATCCCGCGACGGCGTCCAGGCGAAGACGTAGCTGCAGACGCCGTAGCCGTCGGCGAGGACTTCGGCCGCGAACGGGGCGGCGAGCTCCACCGCGGCGAACCGGGCGTGCGGGTCGGGGACCAGCAGGAGCAGCCGGGCGCCGTCCTCGGCGAGCACGCCGCGCAGCACCGCCTCCCCCGCCGCGGCCGCCGCGCGCCGGTCGGCCAGTGACCGCGGGCCTGCCGGCCGCGCGAACGCCGTCACCACGCGCCGCCCGGATCCGGGGCGTGCAGCGGGTTCGGCACCCGGCCCCAGCGGACGTCGAATTCGTCGTCGCGCTCGACCTTGTCGAAGCCCTGCCCGGCGAAGTGTTCCCGGTTGAGCGTCACGCGCTCGACGTCCGGGGCGAACAGGCGGCACGCGTCGAAGCGCGCGGCCACGTCCGGGTTCTCGTCGCGGTAGCGGACGGCGATCTCCCGCACCGGCGCCCAGAACGCCGCCCGCGGCAGGCCCAGTTCGTCGAGCAGGAGCTCGGCCCAGAACCGGAACTGGCCGGAGAACACCGAGCTGAACAGCGACTGCGCGAGCAGGTCCGCGGGCCAGCGCAGCATGTCCGCGGCCGCCTCGGGTGGCAGGCTCTCGTAGCTTTCGAACCGCTCGTCGAGCAGGTCGACACCCTGGGCGAAGTCCTTGATCAGCACCCGTTGCGGGACGCCGGCGGCGTCGACGACCAGGACGAGGTTCTGGCCGTGCGGGCAGAACCCGACGCCGTGGCGCAGCAGCCACTGCAGCAACGGCGTGAGCACGAGGTCGACCAGGCGCGTCAGCCAGGCGACGGGGTCGCCGTCGCCGATCAGGTGGGCCAGCACCGAGACGCCGTCGGGTCCGCGGTAGGGCAGGGCGGCGAACGAAATCGCGCGCTCCCCCGTCGCGAGCCGGATGGGCTCGCGCCACAAGGCACCCAGGGTTTCGTGGAACCGGTACGGCAGCTCCTCGAGGTGCCCGAACAGCGGGTGCTTCACCGACACGCTCGCGACTTCGCCGAGCAACCCGAACCGGTACTTTTCGGCCAGCAACGGGTCTTCGGCGCTGATCCGGCGCAGCCAGGACGTGACCGACGGCCCGGCGAGCGTCGCGGCGGAGTTCAGCCCGCGGTAGACGAGGGTGTTGCGCACCGACACCGCGGTCTTGACGTCGTGCCGGCCGGGCGTGCTGACGTTCGCCAGGGTCCGGACCGTCTGGTGCGGCCGGTAGGCGTCGGCGCTCTCCCCGAGGTCGATCACGACGCCGGTGGCGAGCTCGGCGGCGTAGAGCGTGCCGAGGATTTCGTCGGCCTGCCAGGGGTGCACCGGCACCCAGACGTAGCCGCCGGGGGCCCGCGACGCGAACTCCGTGCGCCGTTCGCCCAGCTCGGTGTCCAGCAACGCGTCCCGGCTCAGCTCGTCGACGCAGCGGAATTCGGCGTGGTCCGGGTGCACGGCGAACCAGCGCAACCGGATGTCCGCCCCCGCCTCGGGGGCGTACCGCGTGCGGTCGGCCGCGGAGAACCCGACGCGGCCCTTGTTGAGCACCAGCCGCGGGTGGCCGGTGAGGTGCCCGTCGGCGACGTTGTAGTCCATTGTGGACAAGTCGGCGGCGGTCGGCGCGCGGCGCAACCGGGCGGCCTCGTTGGCGACCGTCGCGGTCAGCTCGGCCAGGACGTCCGCCAGCCGCAGACCGGTCAGCCCGAGGACCTGCCGGGCGTCCACGACGAGGGTGCGCGGGTCGGTGACCGGCTCGCCGTTGCGGTACGCGCTGCCGGGCTCGACCGTCCAGGCGTCGAAGGCGCCGCGCCGGGCCCGGAACGTGTAGCCGGCGCCGGGCAGCTCCAGCCGGTACGCATCGCCGTCGGCCACCGGCTCCAGCATGTGCTCGTAGGACAGTTCGCCGAGCATCTTGTGCGTGATCAGGGCGCCGGCCGCGCGCCAGGCGGCGGTCTCGTCGATGGTCACTGGTCCTCCAGGCCGAACGTGGTGAAGGCGGTGCGGTCGGGCAGTTCGTGCACGGTCTTGCCGCACACGGCGTTGAGGATCACGGCCGCCCGCCACGCGCCGAGACCGAGGTCGGGAGCGCCGGGGCCGTGGGTGTGCCGTTCGGCGTTCTGCACGAACAGCGGCCCGGGCACGTCCAGGGCGACGCGGTGGTCGGCGCCGACTTCGAGGCGCCCGCGCCGGTCGCGGTGGACGGCGTCGCCGAGCCCGGCCAGCAGCGGCCCGGTCGGCGTCTCCGCGTACCCGGTGGCCGCGACGACGGCGGCGGTGCGCACGGTACCGCGGCGGCCCTGCTGGACGTGGCCCACGCCGAGTTCGATGGCTCCGTCCGCTCGGGACGCCGACACGACTTCGACGCCGGGGGTCAGCACCGCGCCGGGCGAGCCGGTGATGCTGCGGCGGTAGAGCTCGTCGTGGATCGCGCCGATCGTTTCGGCGTCGATGCCCTTGTACAGCTGCCACTGCGTCGGCAGCAGCCGGTCGCGGACGGCTTCGGGCAGGCCGTGGAAGTACGCGGTGTAGTCCGGGGTGAACTGCTCCAGCCCGAGCTTCGAGTACTCCATCGGCGCGAACGCGGGGGTCCGCGCCAGCCACCGCACTCCGTCCACAGTGGAGCGGGAGCGCAGGAGGTCGAGGACGACCTCGGCGCCGGACTGCCCGGACCCGACCACGGTGACGGTCTCGGCCGCGAGGAGCTCCTCCCGGTGCGTCAGGTAGTCGGCCGAGTGCAGGGCCAGGACGCCAGGCTCGGCGACGAGCCCGCGCAGCGGTTCCGGCACCGACGGCACCGAGCCGACGCCGAGCACGACGGCGTCGGCGAGCACCGGCTCGGTCCCGGCGACGGTCAGCTCGAACGCCGCCTCGACGTCGTCCCAGCGCACGCCGGTGACCTCGTGGCCGAACCGGCACGACGGGAGCCGCGCGGCGGCCCAGCGGCCGTAGTCGTCGTACTCGGCGCGCGCCGGGTGGAACCGCTCGGCGAAGTAGAACGGCAGCAGCCGGCCGCGGTCGCGCAGGTAGTTGAGGAAGGAGAAGGGGTTCGTCGGGTCGACCAGGGTGACCAGGTCGGCCAGGAACGGCACCTGCAGCGTCGCGCCCTCGATCAGCAGGCCGGGGTGCCAGCGGAACTCCGGGCGGGCGTCGAAGAAGACCGCGTCGAGGCCGTCGACGCCGGCGGCCAGTGCCGCGAGCGAGAGGTTGAACGGCCCGATCCCGATGCCGGCGAGGTGGTGGCGCCTCACGAAGCGACCGGGCTTTCCCGGCCGGCCACGAGTTCGGCGCCTGCCGTGGCGACGATCCGGTCGAGCAGCGGCCGGTAGTCGTCGGCGGTGGTGTGCGGGTGCAGCAGCGTCAGCTTGAGCCAGAGCTGGTTCCCGCCACCGGGTCCGGTGGGGAGCGCGGCCCGGCCGATGACGGCGGTACCCGCTTCGAGCAGCGCCCGGCGCACCCGCGCGACGAGCTCGTCACCGCCCGCCTCGTCGGCGACGGCCGGCCGAAGGACCACTGTGGACAGTTCCGGGGCCCCCCAGAGCCGCAGGCCGGGGTGCGCCTCGACGTGCCGGGCGACCTCCGTCGCGGTGGTGCAGCAGCGTTCGACGAGCGCGCCGAGGCCCTCGGTGCCGAGCGCGTGCACGGTGACGGCCATCCGGAAGGCGTCCGGCCGCCGGGACGTCCGGATCGAGCGGCCGAGCAGGTCCGGCAGACCGGCTTCGGTGTCGTCGTCGGCGTTGAGGTACTCGGCGCGGACGGTGAGCGCACCGAGGTCGGCGGCCTCACGAGCGGCGAAGAGCCCGGCGGCGACCGGCTGCCAGCCGAACTTGTGCAGGTCGAGCGCGACGGAGTCGGCCAGTTCGAGCCCGGCGAGCTTCGGCCGGAGGGCATCGCTGCACAGCGCCATGCCCCCGTAGGCCGCGTCGACGTGCAGCCGCGCCCCCTGGCGGCGGCAGATTCCGGCGATTTCGGGCAGCGGATCGAGGGTGCCGGTGTTGGTGGTGCCGGCGGTGGCGACGACGACGCTGCCCGGGGTGAGGACCGCCGCGAGGGCGTCCGGGAGCAGGCGATCACCCTCGCACGGGACGACGATCGGCGCGGGCAGGCCGAGCAGCCAGGCGGCGCGGGCGACGCTGTGGTGGGCGTTGGCCCCGCAGACCGGCTGGACGATGCCGGCTTCGCGGGCGAGGAGGAGGCCGAGGAGGTTGGACTCGGTGCCACCGGTGGTGACGACGGCATCCGGGTCGGCCGCCCCGGGGTAGCACAACCGGGCGATCCCGGCGGTGAATTCGCGCTCGAGTTCGCTGGCGACGGGCGCTTGGTCCCAGGAGTCCATGGAGGGGTTGAGCGCGCTCGCGACGACATCGGCGGCCACGGACACGGCGAGGGGCGGACAGTGCAGGTGAGCGGCGCAGGCGGGATCGGCGGGATCGGCGGAGCCGGCGGCGAGCAGGCGGCTGAGCTGTTCGAGCGCGGCTTCGGCCCCGACGCCGCGGCGGGGCAGGGCCCCGGTCCGGGTGGTCGACAGCCGGTCGGTGGCGGCCGGGGCAGCCGCCGGTGCGCCGTGCTCGGCCGGGGCAGCCGCCGGTGCGCCGTGCTCGGCCGGGGCAGCCGCCGGTGCGCCGGGCCCGGCCGGGGCAGCCGCCGGTGCGCCGGGCCCGGCCGGGGCAGCCGCCGGTGCGCCGGGCCCGGCGGCCGGCCTCGCGGTCACCGGCTCCGGCTCCGGCTCCCGCTCGCCACGCTCTGCCACCAGCGCCGCTGCCACCGCGGCCGGGCCGCCTGCCGGGACCGGGCCGCCGCGTTCGGCCACGCCCGCCGCCATTGCGCGCAGGGCCACCGGGATCAGCTCGCCGAGCCGGTCTGCGCCGCCGTCGCCTCCGGCCAGCCCGTCTGCCCGCATGTGCCCGCCTTCCTTAGGGTTGCCTTGCCTACGCTGCGCAACAGTACGGCGACCGATGGCTGCCTGTCATCCCCGTCCAGCATGCTCGACCGGGTGGCGGCGACGCGTCGGCCATCGGGAGTAGGTTCACCGCCAGGAGGTGATCAGCGTGCCCCGGTGGGACGTCCTGTCGGCGATCGGCGCCGGCGGCGCGCTCGGCAGCCTCGCCCGCTACGGCCTGTCGGTGGCGATCCCGCACGCGCGCGGCGAGTTCGCCGTCGCCACACTGCTCACCAACGTGCTCGGCTGCCTGCTCATCGGCGTCCTGATGGCGGTCCTGACGACCACCGCGCGCCCGCACCACCTCCTCCGGCCGTTCCTGGGCGTCGGGATCCTCGGCGGCTTCACGACGTTCTCCACGTTCGTGACCGACACCCTCGACGCGGCGACGACCGGGCGGATACTGGGTTCGCTGGCCTACGCGCTGGCGTCGGTGGCGCTGTGCCTGACCGCGGTGGCCGCCGGCCTGACGGCGGCTCGCGCGGTGCGAAAGGGACGCTGATGCAAGGACCCGCGACGCGACTGACGATCTACGTCGGCGATGACGACCACTGGCACCACAAGCCGCTCTACCACGAGATCGTCCGGCGGGCGCGGGACGCCGGGCTGGCCGGCGCTTCGGTGCTTCGCGGTGTCGAGGGCTATGGCGCGTCTTCGCTGATCCACACGACGCGGATCCTGTCGCTGTCGGACGACCTGCCCGTGGTGATCGTGATCATCGACGAAGAAGCGAAGCTGCGCGCGTTCCTGCCCCGGCTGGACGAGCTGATCGGCAACGGGCTGGTGACGCTCGATCAGGTCGAGGTCGTCCGGTACGGCGGGCGGCCCGGGTGACGCCGGTCCTCGTGGCCCTCGGCGGAGCGGCCGGCTCGATCCTGCGCTACCTGACCGACCGGCGGGTCCAGCAGTGGCGCGACTCGCCGTTCCCGTTCGGGACGCTGACGGTGAACGTGGCGGGCTCGTTCATCCTGGGCTTCCTGAGCGGCTGGCTCCTGCACGGCGCGGAGCCGTCGTCGGTCCGCGCCCTGGTGGCGGTGGGCTTCTGCGGCGGCCTGACGACGTTCTCGACCTTCGGCTACGAGACCGTCCGGCTGTTCCTGGAGAAGACGCGGCTGTACGCGGTGCTGAACGTGGTGGTGACGGTGGCCGCCGGCCTGGCGTCGGGTGCCGCCGGACTGGTGCTGGCCACCGGCACTTTCACGTGAAAGTGACACGGAGGCCGCCTCCGGGTCACTTTCACGTGAAAGTGCCGCCGGGTCAGCGCGGGGCCAGCCCCCGCACCTGCTCGAACGGGTCCTCGCCGGTCGGCAGCAACGCGATGATCGGCGTCGTCAGCCCGTTGTCCACGTAGGACTGCACCTGCTCGCGGCACGACTCGACGCTGCCGTGGATCACCAGTTCGTCGACGACGGCGTCCGGGATCACCTGGTTGGCCTGCTGCCGGTCGCCCGCCCTCCAGGCTTCGTGCATCGGGGCCAGTGCCTCCCCGCGGCCGAGCCAGTCGTGGAACGCCGCGTACACCGGGACCGTCAGGTAGCTCGAGATCAGCATCCGGCCCAGGCCGCGCGCCGCTTCCGCGTCCTCCGTGGGGCAGACGAAGATGCGGGCCGCGAGCTCGACGTCCGGGCCGATGACCGACCGGACGCGCGGCACGTCCGAGGCGGCCAGCCAGTTCGTGATCGCGCCGTCCGCTTCGCGGGCCGCCAGGCGCAGCATGCCCGGGCGCAGCGCCGCCAGCATGATCGACGGCGGCGGGTCGGCCGGGCGCTCCAGCCGGAACTTCGAGACGGCGAACGTCTCGTACTTTTCGCTGACCTTCTCCCCCGCCAGCGCCGAACGCAGGAAGCGCAGGGTGTCGCGAGACCGCGCGAACGGCTCCTCGAAGGCAGCCGCGTTCCAGTTCGAGACGATCACCGGGGACGACGCGCCGATACCGAGGACGAACCGGCCGGGCGCCAGCTCGGCGACCGTCGCCGCCTGCATCGCCAGCAGGCCGGGGCCGCGCGTGTACACCGGCACGATCGCCGTGCCCAGCCGCAGCTGGGGCGCCCACTGCGACGCCAGCACCAGCGGCGTGAACGCGTCCGCGCCCGCGGTCTCGGCCGTCCACGCGTCGGTGTAGCCGAGGTCCGGCAGCTGTTCGACCAGCTCGCGGTGCGCCGTCAGCGGCACCCCGGTCAGCGGAATCGTGAGGCCCCAGCGGCTCATGCGCAGCCCTCGCTGACGCTCAGCCCGGCACGAGCCGAAGGCGCAGTGTTGAATGATTCGCTCGCAGGCTCGCTCATGCAATCTCCTTGTCGACGGCGGAAAGCTCGCGCAGCAGCCAATCGACCTGCGTGCGCATCAGGTTCTCCGCGACCTCTTCGGCCTGCGGCGTCATGTGGGTGGCGCCCGCCAGCGGCAGGAAGACGTGCGGGCGGCCCTTGGCCAGCAACGCCGAGGACAGCCGCAAAGCGTGCGCGACGAACACGTTGTCGTCGGCCAGCCCGTGCACGATCAGCAGCGCGCGGCTCAGTTCGGCCGCGCTCTCGATCAGCGAGTTGTGCGCGTAGCTCTCCGGCTCGTCCTGGGGCTTGCCGAGGTAGCGCTCGGTGTAGTGGGTGTCGTACAGCGACCAGTCGGTGACCGGCGCCCCCGCGACCGCCGCGTGGAAGATGTCCGGGCGGCGCAGCACGGCCAGCGCCGACAGGTACCCGCCGTAGGACCAGCCGCGGATCGCGACGCGCTCGAGGTCCAGCTCCGGGAACTGCACCGCAGCCGCCTGCAGCGCGTCGACCTGGTCCTGCAACGTGACGTCGGCGAGGCGCCCGGCGATCTCGCGCTCCCAGACCGCACCGCGGCCGGGGGTGCCGCGGCCGTCCGCGACCAGCACCGCGAAGCCCTGGTCGGCCAGCCACTGCGAGGTCAGGAAACTGTTGCGGCTCTGCAGGACGCGCTGGGCGTGCGGGCCGCCGTACGGGTCGAGCAGCACCGGCAGCTTGCCTTCGCTCGGCTCGTACCCGCGCGGCAGGAGCAGCGCCGCACGGAGGTTGCGCTCGCCCAGCGTCAGCCAGGTCAGGTTCGGCACGACGTCCGGGTCCACAGTGGACGACGTGATCGACGCGACCGGCGCGCCGTCGCGCAGCACCGAGACGCGCGGGCCGCTGTGGTCCAGGCTCCACGACGAAAGCACGGTGACCGCGGCAGACCCGGCGCCGACGTGCACACCGTCCACACTGGACAGTCGGCGCACCGAAGCGCCTTCGGTGCGGAAGACGTGGATCTGGGTCGGGTCGTCCTCGGAGGCGCTGAAGAGGATCTCGTCACCGACGTCGAGCACGGCCCGCAGCTGCAGCCCGGGCGGGGTGACGGCCTCGCCGCCGACGAAGAGCCGGTGGTCGCCGTCGACCATGCCCTCGGCCACGAGCCGCCCGTCGGGGGTCCACGCCGGGACACCGCCGACGATGTCGATCCAGTGCTGGTCGGTGGCGGTGTGCACGACCGACGTCGTGCCGTCGGTGACGTCGAGGGCGAGGACGTCCATCCGCTTCTGGTCGCGCGGCTGCACGGCGAGCAGCGGCGCCCCACCGGCCGGCCAGTGCACCGAGGCCAGGTACTCCCACTCGCCGGGCTCGACGTCCACGCGCGAGCCGTCGAGACCGAGGATCGCCAGGGACACCAGCGCGTTCGTGGTGCCCGCGGCCGGGTAGGCGACGACGTTCGCCGGGTGCTGCGGGTGGGCGGGGTCGGCGATGGTCCAGCGCGGGACCGGCCCGCGGTCGGCGCGCTCGGCCAGGATGCCGCGGCCGTCCGGGGCCCACCAGTAGCCGCGGGTGCGGTCCATCTCCTCGGCGGCGATGAACTCGGCCAGCCCCCAGGCGATGTCCTCGCCGTCCTCCTCGACCAGCACCCGGTCGTCGCCGGTGGCCAGCTCCAGCACGTGCAGCCGCCGGTGCTGCACGTAGGCGACGTGCGTGCCGGCGGGGTTCGGCCGGGGATCGATGACGGCGCCGTCGACGCGCAGCGTCACCTCGCCGGTGGCCAGGTCGAGGGTGTAGAGCTTGCCGGAAAGCGAGAACACCGCGACGGTGAAGCCCGCGTCGACGCCGTAGTGGACGACCCCGCCGCCGGACTCGCGGGCCCGTTCGCGCCGCGCGCGCTCTTCGACGGGCAGCTCCTCCTCGCCGGGCAGCAGCTCGGCGGCGTCGACGAGCTTGGTCTCGGTGCCGGTCGCCAGGTCGGCCGACCAGAGGCTGTGCCGGGGGTCGGTACCCGACTCCGCGCGCAGGAACAGCACGCGGGAGCCGTCCGGGGCGACCCGGAACTCCTTCGGCGCGCCGAGGGTGAAGCGCTGGGTCCGGGCCTGTTTGCGGAGGAACGGGAGGTCGTCGACATCGGTCACGCCCGCACTCTTCCAGACGATCACGACGAGACGCCAACACCCTTCAGCTTCACCAGTTCGGCGTCGACGTCGTAATCCGGCTCCGGGAACCGCGGCTTCAGCTCCGCGAGCGTCTCGATCAGCAGCTCGGCCACGGCCCAGTTGCGGTACCACTTGTGGTCGGCGGGCACCGCGTACCAGGGCGCGCCGGCGGTCGAGGTCCGCTTGAAGATGTCGGCGTAGGCGTCCTGGTAGGCGGGCCAGTGCGAGCGCGCGTCGAGGTCGCCCGGGTTGTACTTCCAGCGTTTCTCGGGCGTGACGAGCCGGGCCTTGAGCCGCTTGAGCTGCTCCTCCGGCGAGATGTGCAGGAACACCTTGACCACGGTGGTGCCCGCTTCGGCGAGTTCCTCCTCGAACGCGGTGAGCTCGGCGTACCGACGGCGCCGCTCGGCCGCCGTGAGCAGGCCGCTCACCCGCGGGACCAGGATGTCTTCGTAGTGGGAACGGTCGAAGACGCCGATCTGGCCGGGAGCGGGCAGCTGCTTGCGGATCCGCCACAGGTAGTGGTGCCGCTGTTCGGCGGCGGTCGGCTTCTTGAACGCCGCGTACCGGACACCCATCGGGTTCACCAGGCCGAGGACGTGGGAGACCGTGCCGCCCTTGCCGGAGGTGTCCATGCCCTGGAGCACGAGCAGGACACTGCGCCGGCCGCCGCCGGCGCCCTCGGCGTACAGCGCCTCCTGCAGCGAGGAGAGCCGTTCGCCCGCGCTGTCGAGCCCCGCGCGGGCCTTGGCTTTCTTGCCGGGCCCGACCGGGGTCGCGCCCGGATCCGGCAGGTCCGCGTCGATCCGCAGCGCGTCCCGGACCCGGCTTCCGTCGTCCTTCTTGGCCATCCCGTGACGATAACGACCCGGGCACCGGCGCACCGGGTGAAACACCCGGCGAGCAGCGTGCAACGATCAGATGGTCCGATGCGGTTTTTGCGCAATGAACAACGTGTTAAAGCAACGATTCCCGGCTGAATTCTGCGCATTCTGCCTCTAACCTGAACACATGACGACGTTCGCCGGCCGGGAGACCGCCGCCAGCTTCATCGAGCTCGACGAGCAGTGGAGCACGCACAACTACCACCCGCTGCCCGTCGTGATCGCCGAAGCCTCGGGCGCCACGGTGACCGACGTCGAAGGCCGGTCGTACCTCGACTTCCTGTCCGGGTACTCGGCGCTGAACTTCGGCCACCGCCACCCGGACCTGATCGCCGCCGCCGTCGGCCAGCTCGGCCGCGTCACCCTCACGTCGCGGGCGTTCCACCACGACCAGCTCGGCCTGTTCTGCCGGGAGCTGGCCGAACTGACCGGCACCGAGCTGGTGCTGCCGATGAACTCCGGCGCCGAAGCCGTCGAGTCCGCGGTCAAGATCGCCCGCAAGTGGGCGCACCGGGTCAAGGGCGTGCCCGACGGCACCGCCGAGATCATCGTCGCCGACTCGAACTTCCACGGCCGGACCACCACGATCGTGTCGTTCTCGACCGACGAGACCGCCCGTGCCGACTTCGGCCCGTTCACCCCCGGCTTCGTCACCGTGAAGTACGGCGACGCCGCCGCCCTGCGCGACGCCATCACCCCGCGCACCGCCGCGGTGCTCCTCGAGCCCGTGCAGGGCGAGGCCGGCGTCATCGTGCCACCGGAGGGCTACTTCGCCGACGTCCGCGCGGCCTGCGACGAGCACGGCGTGCTGCTGATCGCCGACGAGATCCAGTCCGGGCTGGCCCGCACCGGCACCGTGCTGGCGCTGGACCACGAGGGCGTCCGCGCCGACGTCTACACCCTCGGCAAGGCCCTCGGCGGCGGCATCCTGCCGGTGTCCGCGGTGGCCGGCCGCCGGGACGTGCTCGGCGTGCTGAAGCCGGGCGAACACGGCTCGACCTTCGGCGGCAACCCCCTGGCCTGCGCGGTCGGCCGCGCGGTCGTCCAGCTGCTGCGGACCGGCGAGTTCCAGCAGCGCGCCACCGAACTGGGCGCCCACCTGCACAGCCGGCTGACCGCGTTGATCGGGCACGGGCTGTCGGAGGTCCGCGGCCGCGGGCTGTGGGCGGGCATCGACATCACCCCCGGCGGTCCCGAAGGGCGCGCGGCGTCCGAGGCGCTGGCCGCCCGCGGCGTGCTGTGCAAGGAGACGCACGAGCGCACCCTGCGCGTCGCCCCGCCGCTGGTGATCACGCGCGCGGAGCTGGATCGCGGCATCGACGCGATCGCCGAAGTGATCCGCCCCTGAGCCACCCGGGTGCCGCCGTGTGAGCCTCCCGCCGCGGCGGCATCCGGGGACGAATCGTCCCCTTCGCCCGTTGAGCCGGGCATGGGATCTTGGGTCGAACGGCCGCTCGTCGGCACCGGCAGCGTGACACCGGCCGAGCTGTACGAACTGGGGAAGCGGCTCCGGGAAAAGATACCGGCCACGGCGCACGACCACGAGGCGGCCGGCGCCGGCCGGCCCGCGCCGCGCGAGTACTTCGACGCCACCAACGCCGGACGGCTGCCCGAGCTGGTCGAACTGCGGCGGGAACGGATGCTCGCGTCGCCGTTCACGTTCTTCCGCGGCGCGGCCGGGCTGATGGGTGCCGACCTCGCCGGCACGCCGTCGTCCGGGGTCACCGCGCAGCTCTGCGGCGACGCGCACGCGGCGAACTTCGGGCTCTACGGCACGCCCGAGGGCCGGATCGTGATGGACATCAACGACTTCGACGAGACCGTGCCGGGTCCCTGGGAATGGGACCTCAAGCGGCTCGCGGCCAGTCTCGTGCTCGCCGGCCGCGAAGGCGGCATCCGCGAGTCCGGGTGCCGCCAGGCCGCTGAAGACGCCGTGAAGTCCTACCGCCGGACCGTCCGCGCGCTGGCCGAGCTGCCGTTTCTACGGAGCTGGAACGCGCTGCCGGACTCGTCGGTGCTGTCGAAGGCACGGGCCGACGAGCTGATCGACGACTTCGCCGACGCCGCCGGGAAAGCCCGCAAGAACGGCAGCGCGAAGGTCGCGGCGAAGTGGACCGAGCGGGTGGACGACCACCGGACCGGCCTGTCCCGCCACCGGTTCGTCGCGGACCCCCCGGTGCTGACGCACGTCGACGAGGAAACCGCCGAGGCCGTCGCCGCCGGCCTGGTGTCCTATGTGGACACCCTGCGCGAGTCGCGGCGCACGCTGATCGCGCGGTACCGGCTCGCCGACGTCGCCTTCCGCGTCGTCGGCACGGGCAGTGTCGGGCTGCGCAGCTACGTCGCCCTGCTGCACGGCAACGACGACGAAGACCTGGTGCTGCAGGTCAAGCAGGCGCAGAAACCCGCACTGGCGCCGTACCTCGACCTGCCGGCCGCGGAGCACGAAGGCCGCCGGATCGTCGACGGCGCCCGGCTCGTGCAGGCCGAGACCGACATCCTGCTCGGCTGGACCACGATCGACGGCGTCCCGTTCATCGTCCGGCAGTTCCGGAACCTCAAGGGCGACATCGACCCCGTGGAGCTGGAGAAGGACCACCTCGACGACTACGGCAGGCTGGCCGGGGCACTGCTCGCCCGCGCCCACACGCGGTCGCTGCACCCGAAACTGCTCTCCGGCTACTTCGCCGACGACTCGGAGCTCGACGAGGTGCTGGGAGCATATGCCGTGCGGTACGCCGACCAGACGGAGGCCGACCACGCCGCCTTTTCCCGCAACTGACGGACAGGGTGCCGGTCAACACTGGAGATCGACTTCCTCGCCGTGCTAGATCTGCGCAACCGGTGACGGCAAGGAGGCGGCGTGGCGGATCTCAAGCGGCGGTCGGTGCTCACGGGAGCGGTCGCGACGGCCCTGGCGGCCACGGCGGCACCCGCACTGGCGGCTCCCCCGCGGCGGGCGTTCCGGCTCGGCGTCAACTACACGCCGTCGACGCGCTGGTTCCACCTGTGGGAGGACTGGCGCGAAGCCGACCTGCGCCGCGACCTCGACGACATCGCCGCACTCGGGCTCGACCACATCCGGATCATGCTGCTGTGGCCGGCCTTCCAGCCGGAGCCGCACCTGATCAGCGGCGAGAAGCTCGACCGGCTGGAGCAGTTCCTCGGCTACGCGGACGCGGCCGGCCTCGACGTCGAGGTCACGGTGTTCAACGGGCACATTTCGGCCCGCTACTGGACGCCCAACTGGCTGCAGACCACGCCCAAGCCGGTGAACTGGTTCACCGACCCGGCGGCCCTCGACGCGCAGCGGACGCTGTTGCGGGCCCTCGCCGAACGGATCGGCGGCCACCCGCGCTTCCTCGGTTTCGACCTGTCGAACGAGCCGTACTACTACTGGGACGACTTCGCCGGCCTGTTCGTCACCCAGGCGCAGGCCGACGCGTGGGCGCGCACGCTGTGTGCCACCGCCGAGGAAGTGGCGCCCGGCAAGGCACACACGGTCGGCTGCGACCGGGCACCGTGGGACAACGGCACCTACTTCACCCGCCCCGGGCTGGCGGACGCCGGGAACGTGGTGGCGATCCACCCGTGGACGTCGTTCCTCGGCACGCTGAAGACCGACCCGCTGGGCCCGGTCGCGACCCACAACGCGGAACGGCTGATCCAGGTGGCGCAGGCGTACGCGACGGACCCGGCGCGCCGCGTCTGGATCCAGGAGGACGGCGCGGCACCGTCGATCCACTTCAGCGACGCGACCCGCCCCCAGTACGGCGAATGGCTGTCCCGTTCGATCCGCAACGCGGCTTCCTGCGCCCACACCCTGGGCTTCACTTGGTGGTGCTCCCACGACGTGCACCCTTCGCTGGTGCCGAACCTGAACCCGCTGGAGTACGACCTCGGGTTGTACACGAACGACCGCAAGCTGAAGCCCGCCGGCCGGGCGTTGCGGGCCTTGGTGACCGAGTTCGACCGGACCCCGCCGACACCGGCCCCGCGCCCGACGGCGATCGTGGTCCCGGACCTCTTCCCGACCTGGGGCAACGACCGGTTCTTCAAGCTGGCCGCCGAGGGGAAGCGGGTGGCGTTCGTGCTGCAGAGCCGCGCTTCGGACGCGAACCACCTTCGCGCTCGGGGCATCACCGAGCTCATCCAGCCGTGACCAGCGCGGCGACGTCCGCCGCGCAGCCCCAGGCCAGCGTGATCCCCGCTCCCCCGTGGCCGTAGCAGTGCACCAGGTCGCCTTCCCGCTCCAGCCGCACTTCGCGCCGGAACGGGCGCAGGCCCACCAGTGACCGCAGCACCGCCGCCCCGGCCAGCCGCGGTTCCAGGGCGCGACAGCGGCGCAGGATGTCCGCCGTCACCGCCGGGTTCGGGTCGGTGTCGCCGCGACCCGGCTCCTCCGTGCCGCCGCACACGACGTGGCCGCCGTGCGGGATCACGTACGTCACGCCCGGGCCGGTCTCGTCGACCACGAACCCCGGCAGGCCCGGGTCGGTGAGGTGCACGACCTGGCCGCCGACCGGGACCATCGAGGCGTCGCCCGCCAACGGGCCCGCGCCGAGACCCGCCGCGTTGACCACGACATCCGCACCGAGGCCGGCCAGTGACGTCAGGGACCGGTACTCGACGCGCACGCCCAGCGCGGCCACGCGGGCGAGCAGCCAGACGAGGTACACCGGCGTGTCGACCACCGCCGTCCTGAACTCCACGCGGTCGCCGTCGCGGACCGCGTCCTCCAACGCCGGGAGCCACTGCGGGTCCGGCTCGCCCGCCGCCAGCAGGACCCGGCCGCGGCGGAAGCGCACCCCCGGCGCGTCCTGCCCACGGAACACCGCGAGGCTCGCCGCGGTCCAGCGCACGACCCGCTCGTCCGCGCCTCGTGCTGTGACATCCGGGGCTACGCCCCGAGCCGGGGGCTCCGCCACCCGGGACCCCCCGAAAGCCGGGGGCGGGTACACCACCCCACCAGCGACGGCCGACGTCGTCTCCCGCGGCGGAGCCGCCGCCACCACCGCGACGTCGTGGCCCGCTTCCGCCAGCCGGTACGCGCAGCTCAGGCCGACCATCCCGGCCCCCGCGACTGTGATCCGCATGCGTTCCTCCGTACGAAATCCGCAGCCCGCATCGTGGCAGACGGGCGCATCACGAGCGGCCGACTACCCTCGCGCGGGTGAGGACGATCCGGGCGCCGGCCGCGCTGTGCGGCCTGCTCGCGCTGCTGCTGGGCCTCCCGTTCGCCGGCGGGACCGCGCCCGGCGCGGTCGATGACGCCGCCGCCGGTGCCGTGGCCCACCTCAGCCCCGGTGTGCTGCGGGTGCTGGTGTTCCCGACCGAGCCGTACGTGGTGCTGGCGCTCGGCCTGCTCGCGGTCTTCCGGTGCCTGCGCGCCGGGTGGCGACGGGAAGCCGCGCTCGCGCTCGCCGTGCCGGTGCTGGCGATCCTGCTGACGGGCTGGCTGCTGAAACCGCTGTACGACCGGTGGAAGAACGACACCCTGGTCTACCCGAGCGGGCACACGGTGAGCCTGGTGGCGGTGCTGACGGTGCTCGTCCTGGTCACGCGCCGGGTGGTCGTGGCGGTGCTGTCCGCGGTGACGCTGCTCGCCGCGGCGGCCGGACTGGTCGGCATGGGCTACCACTACCTGACCGACGTCGTGGGCGGGACGCTGTTCGCCGTCGCCGTCGTCCTGTTCACCTGGCCGGTACGGCGTCCCGAGCCAGTGCCGTCAACCGGCTGACCGCGCGCAGGTACTTCTTGCGGTAGCCGCCGTCCACCATCTCCTCGGTGAACAGCGACGGCAGCGGCTCCCCCGAGACCACCAGGGGCACGGCCCGGTCGTAGAGCCGGTCGGCGAAGGCGACCAGGCGCAGCGCCACGTTCTGGTCCGGTGCCGGGTGGATGTCGCGCAGGTGCACGCGGGTGACGCCGTCCAGCAGCCGCCCGTAACGGGAGGGGTGCAGCGAAGCCAGGTGCTCGCACAGCGCGTCGAAGTCGTCCACTGTGGACCCTTCGTGCGCGGCGGCCGACGACTCCAGGTCCGCCGGGGACACCGGCGGCGGCGCGTCCGGCAGGCCGCGGTGGCGGTAGTCCGGCCCGTCGACGCGGACCACCCCGAAGCGGCCCGACAGCGTCTGGATCTCGCGCAGGAAGTCCTCGGCGGCGAACCGGCCCTCGCCGAGCTTCTCCGGCAGCGTGTTCGACGTCGCCGCGATGTGCACGCCCGCGTCCATCAGCTCCTGCAGCAGCCGCGTGACCAGCGTGGTGTCGCCCGGGTCGTCGAGCTCGAACTCGTCGATGGCCAGGATCCGGTGCTCCGACAGCCGCCGCACGGCCTCGGCGAAGCCCAGCGCGCCGACCAGGTGCGTCAGCTCGACGAAGGTGCCGTACGCCTTCGGCGACGGCGCGGCGTGCCAGGCCGAGGCGAGCAGGTGGGTCTTGCCGACGCCGAAGCCGCCGTCGAGGTAGAGCCCCATCGGCCCGGCCGGCTCCGGGGACCCGCCGAAGAGCTTGAACCGCTTCTTCTCCCGGCGCGCGCCGATCTTCGCCGCGAACGCCGCGCACGCCTCGACCGCGGCGGCCTGGCTGGGCTCGTCCGGGTTCGGCAAGTACGTGTCGAACCGCACGGCGCCGAAGCGCGGCGGCGGCACCAGCGCGCCGATCAGCTCGTCGGCGGACAGCTCGGGACGGCGGTCGGTCAGGTGCGCGGGCATGGTCGGAGAGCCTATCCGCGCCCCGGGTGCCGCTGAGCGGGTATATCCCCCGGTAGAGACCTGTTTCACGTCCGTGCTGGGATGATCACGTGCGGAGCGTGTGGCCCCTGGTGACGGGCGAACTGACGGGGACGGACCTCGAGGAGATCTACGCCTACCCGGCCGGCCTGTCGAGACCCTGGGTGCAGGTGAACTTCGTCGCGTCGGCCGACGGTGCCGTCGAGATCGACACCACTTCGGCCGGGCTGTCGCACGCCGCGGACCGCGAGGTCTTCCTGCTCGGCCGCGACCTCGCCGACGTCATCCTGGTCGGTGCCGGGACCGCCCGCGCCGAGAACTACCGGGGAGTCGTCGCGGGCGCGAAGCGGCTGGAGCGCCGTCGCCGTCTCGGGTTCGCGAACGTCCCGCCGATCGCCGTCGTGACGCGCACCGCCGACCTGGACCCCGCTTCGCGGCTGTTCACCGAAACCGCCGTCGCCCCGATCGTGGTCACCACGGACACCGCCGACACGCGCGCGCTCGAAGCCGCCGGGGCCGAGGTCCTGCGGGCGGGCGGCGAAGACGTCGACCTGCCCCGCGCCCTCGACCTGCTCGCCGCCCGCGGCCTGCGCCGGATCGACTGCGAAGGCGGCCCCGGGCTCTTCGCCCGGCTCGTCGCCGCGGACCTCGTCGACCAGCTGTGCCTGACCGTCGCACCGCTGCTCGTGGCCGGGACGGCGGGCCGGATCGCCGCGGGAGCCGCCCCCGCCGCGCCGCGCCCGCTCGCCCTGGCCTCGATCCTCGTCGAGGACGGCTTCACGCTGCTGCGCTACCGCCGGGACGCGGGGTGAGCGACGACGCCGAACTCCTCGCCCGGGCCGCCGACGGCGACCACACCGCGTTCGGCACCTTGGTGCGGCAGCACACCCCGCGGATGTACCGGGTCGCGCTGCGGCTCACCGGCAGTGCGGCCGAAGCCGAGGACGTCGTGCAGGAGGCGTGGCTGGCCGCGTGGCGCGCCCTGCCCGGGTTCCGGCAGGAATCGGCGGTGTCGACCTGGCTCTACCGCGTCGTCACCAACAGCGCGCTCGCTGTGCTGCGCCGTCGACGGCCGACGCTCTCCCTCGACGACCCGGCGCCGCAGTCCACTGTGGACAGTGCACTGTTCGCTGCGGCGGTGCCCGGGCCCGAAGGCCGCGTCGTGCGGGCCGAAGAGGTCGACGCGGTGCTGCGGGCGGTCGGCAGGCTCGAGGTGTCCCAGCGCGTGCCGCTCGTGCTGCGCGAACTGGAGGGCCTGAGCTACGAAGAGGTCGCCGAAGTGCTCGACGTGAACGTCGGTGCCTTGCGTTCCCGGCTGCACCGGGCCAGGGTGGCGCTGCTCGCCGAGTTGAGGGAGCGGTGATGGCCGACACCGAGGATCCCGAGCGGGACCCCCGCTGGGATGCCGTGCGCGCCGCGGGCCGGCGCCGGGTGCCGACCCCGCCCGGCCTGGTCGAACGCGTGCTGCGGGCCGTCGCGCGCGGCCGCCGGACCCCGGTGGACGTGCCCCGGGAGACGGGCCGCCCGCGCGTCACCGAAGACGCCGTCACCCGGCTGGCCCGGACGATCGCCGCGGACGGCGTGCGGGTCACCGCCGTCACGGTGGACGGCGACGTCGTGCGGGTGCTGGTGTCGGTCCGGTCCGGCGTGGCCGCCGGCGAAGCCGCCGAAGCGCTCCGGCGGGATATCACCGCCCGGCTGGCCCGGCACCCGGGGGTCACCTCGGTGGTGAACGTGCACGTCGTGGACGTCCACCCGGGTTGACGATTACCCCGATCGGGCGACCTTGCGTGAGGGTTGTTCCCTCGCGGGCATCGTAACGGCGAAAGCCCGCCGCGAGAGGAGCCCGCACGCATGCACCCGGAACGGACCGAAAGTCCCGGTACGGTCACCCCGCTCAACGAAGAGGGCGCCGCCGGCCGCACCACCATCTCGTCGCTGGTCGTGCAGAAGATCGCCGGCCTGGCCACCCGCGAGGTCGCCGGCGTGCACACGCTGGGCGGCGGTGGGGTGTCGCGCGCGATCGGCGCGCTGCGCGAACGGATCCCCGGCTCCGGCACGGTGACCACCACCGGGGTGTCGGTGGAGGTCGGCGAGAAGCAGACCGCGATCGACCTCGACGTCGTCGTCGAGTACGGCGCGCGGATCACCGACGTCGCCCGCGCGGTGCGGCGCAACGTGATCACCGCGGTCGAGCAGATCACCGGGCTCGAGGTGATCGAGGTGAACATCGCGGTCAACGACATCTTCCTGCCGGGCGAGGAAGAACCCGAATCGGCGCGCGTGGAATGACCGCGCGGCACGGGTCCGCCCACGGCTTTCCGTCCCAGTCCAAGGAGGACATGTGAACGCAACGCAGACCGGGCTACTGGCCGGGCTGATCCTCGGCCTCGCCGCGACCCAGGGGTTCACCGCGTTCCTGGTGACACTGGCCGTCGGGATCATCGGCCTCGTCGCCGGCCGGGTCCTCGACGGCGAACTCGACCTCGGCGAGCTGTTCGGCAAGGGCCGCGACAAGTGAGCCCCGCCCTCGACGTGCCGCGGGAGCTCGCCGAACCGGCCGAGCGCGGCACCCTCACGATCGGGCACGCAGTGGTCCGCAAGGTCGCCCAGCACGCGGCCGGCCAGGTGCCCGGCACCGCGCGGGACGGCAAGAAGGGCCCGAAGGCGAAGGTCGGCGGCCACGACAACGACGTCGACCTCGCGCTCGACCTCGCCCTGCGCTACCCGGCGGCGGTCCGCGCCGTCGTCGGCGACGTGCGGGCGAAGGTCGTCGAAGAGGTCGAGCTGCTCACCGGCTACCGCGTGCGGACCCTGGCCGTGACGGTGTCCGCGCTCTTGCCGGACGTCGCGCCGAGGGTGCGGTAGCCGTGCGCCCGTTCGTCCGCATCCTCGCCACCCTGCTGGGCCTGGCCTTCGCCGCCGCCGGGGCGCTGCTCACCCTGGAGGTCGGCTGGCACTGGTGGCGCCCGGGCTCGGCGCCGCTGCTGGTGCCGTGGCCGCGCTGGCAGGCCGCGCTCGCGTCGCTGGGCTGGGACGCCTACGCGGTGCGCGTCGGGGCCGGTGTCCTGGCGGCCGCGGGCCTGGTCCTGGTGGTGCTCGCCCTGGCGGCCGGCAGCCGCGCGGTGCGGCTGACCGACCCCGCCGGCGACGTGAGCGTCTCGACTTCGCCGCGCTCGCTGGCCCGGCTGGTCGGGCTCACCGTGCGCGCGCAGCAGAACGTCGCGGGCGCGTCGGTCACCGCGAGCGCCCGGCGCGTCCGCGTCCGCGCGAAGAGCACCCTCGAAACCGAGGGCGAACTGCGGCCGCAGCTGCTCGAAACGGTGTCCGCGCTGCTCGACGACGTCCCGCTGGCGCGGCGGCCGAAGGTGACCGTCGTGGTCGACTCGCCGAAGGACCGCCGATGAGCAAAACGGTCGCCACCAAAGCCCTGTCCCGGTCGTACACCGGCGAACGCACGCTGACGTTCCTGGTCGGGCTGCTGGCCTTCCTCGGCGGGGCTTCGGCGCTGGCGGCCGGCTTCGGCTGGCTCGGCGAGTTCCGCGGCCGCCGGCCGCTGCTGGACCCGATCGCCGTCGGCTGGCTCGGCGCGCACGCCACGCCCGCGCGGATCGCGGCGATCGTGCTCGGCGTCCTGCTGTTCGTGCTCGGGCTGCGGTGGGCCCTGCACTCGCTGCGCCCGGAGCCGCGGCCGGACCTGGACCTCGACCGCACCGAAGGCGCCGAGCTGGTGGTCACGGCCGCCGCGATCGCCGGTGCGGTCCAGGCCGACGCGGAACAGCTCGACGGGGTCGGCCGCGCCCGCGTCCGCGCGGTCGGCTCGCGGACTTCTCCGGCGTTGCGCATCACGCTGTGGCTGCACGAAGGCACCGACCTCAAGCACGTCTGGTCGGAGCTGGACGAGCGGGTGCTGACCAGGGCCCGTGACTCGCTCGGCCTCGCGTCGCTGCCTGCCGCCGTCCGCATGGAACTCGACACGAGCCCGGCGAAACGCGTGCGCTGAGCCGGGCTTTTCCGCAGAATGCGGGGCATGCCCCTACCGCTGCAGCCGCCGCTGAAGCCGATGCTCGCCAAGCCCGCCAAGGCCATCCCGGACTCCGGTGGCCTGCTGTTCGAACCGAAGTGGGACGGCTTCCGCTGCATCGTCTTCCGCGACGGCGACGAGCTGTACCTGCAGTCACGCGCGGAAAAGCCGCTCAACCGCTACTTCCCGGAGGCGGTCGCGCGGCTGCTGGACATCCTGCCGCCGCGGGTCGTGCTCGACGGCGAACTCGTCGTCGCGCGCGAGGGGCGGCTCAACTTCGACGCGCTCACCGAGCGCATCCACCCCGCCGAAAGCCGGATCACGCTGCTGTCGGCCGAGCAGCCCGCCGAGTTCGTCGCCTTCGACGTCCTGGCCCTCGGCGACGAGTCCCTGCTCGACGAACCCACGTCGGTGCGCCGCGAACGCCTCGCCGAACTGGCAGGCGACCGGTTCCCGCTCACCCCGGCCACCACCGACCCGGACACCGCGCGGCACTGGTTCGAGCTGTTCGAGGGCGCCGGCCTCGACGGCGTCATCGGCAAGCCGCTGGACGAGCCCTACACCCCCGGCAAGCGCGCGATGCTCAAGTACAAGCACCTGCGCACCGCCGACTGCGTGCTCGCCGGGCTGCGCTGGCACGTCGACGGCGGCCCCGGTGACCTGGTCGGGAGCTTTCTCCTGGGCCTGTTCGACGACGCCGGGGTGCTGCACCACGTCGGCACCGTCGGGTCGTTCCCCAAGGAGCGCCGCCGCGAGCTCGCCGAAGAGCTGGCCCCGCTGGTCACCGACGGCGAGGACCACCCCTGGGGCGGCCGGGCCACCGGCGAGGCCCAGCGCATCCCCGGCGGCATCACCCGCTGGCGCGCCACCGAGCACGAATGGGTGCCGCTGCGGCCCGAGCGCGTCGTCGAGGTCGCCTACGAGAACACCGAAGGCGGCATGCCGTCGCGGTTCCGGCACAACGCGCGGTTCGTGCGGTGGCGGCCCGACCGCGAACCCGCGTCCTGCGACTACAGCCAGCTGGACGAACCGGCCCGCTACGACCTCGACGCCGTCTTCCGCGGCCAGGTCGTGCGGACCCGCTAACCCGCGTCCCACACCGGGCGTGCGAAGCTCGGCAGTACCGTGCCCTTGATCGACGTGCCCTTGATCGACGTGCCCTTGATCGACGTGAGGACCTCGCCCGTGCGCCGCCGCCGTACCCGTCTCCTGGTCGCGCTGCTCGCCCTGGTCTCCGCCGCGGGCTGCGCCGCGGGGCCGTCGGTCCGCCCGGCGCTGGTCGAGAACGACGGGAAGCCGAGCGGCACGACCCCCGCCCGGACCCCCGGGGTGCCCCTGCCCCCGCTGGGCGAGCCGCAGTCGCCGTCGCTGAAGTGGGGCGACTGCGACGACGACACGCGGGAACGCATCGGCACCCCCGGCGTCCCGGACAGCCTCCACTTCACCTGCACCCGGGTCACCACGCCACTCGACGCCCCGGGCGAGCCCCGGCGCTCGGTGGTGCGGCTGCTCGCGCTGAAGGTCGGCAGCGGGCCGGTGCCGCTGGTCGTGGTCAACGACGTCGACGGCGAGCCGGGCAGCGTCTACGCCGCGCGGCTGGCCGCGACGCTGCCCCCCGCGTTCCTGGAGAAGTTCTCGCTGATCGGCTTGGACCGGCGCGGCACCGGGCTCTCCGGCGCCGTCCAGTGCGTCCCCGCCGACATCCGGCACGACCTCATCGACGCCGACCCGGCGGAAGGCGGGCTGGGGGACGTGCTGGACGCGGCCCGCAAGGCCGGCCAGCAGTGCGCCATCGAGCTGGACGACTCCCAGACCGCGCTGGACAGCTGGCGCGGCGCGGGCGACCTCGACGAGCTGCGCAAGCAACTCGGGATGGCGCGGCTCGACGCGCTCGGCCACGGCGACGGCTCGAAGGTGCTGGCCGAGTACGCGGTGCGCTTCCCCGGCCAGGTCGGGCGCATGGTCCTCGACGGCGTGCCCGACCCGGGCGCCGACACGGCCGCGGTCCTCGACGCGGTCGCCGCCGGCGCGCAGTCCACATTGGACGCCTTCGCCGCGGACTGCGCGGCGCGGCACTGCGCCATGGGCGACCCGAAGGCGGCGCTTCCGGCGCTCACCAGCCAGCTGCGGCACACCCTGCTGTCGACGGCCGAGGGCGTCGCGTTCGGCCCGGGCGTGGCGATGTTCGCCGTCTACTCGGGACTTGCGCAGCGCTCGCGGTGGCCGGAGCTGGCCGACGCGATCACCGCGGCCCGCGCGGGGAACATCGAACCCCTCGCCGGGTTCGTCTCGCCGGTGCTGCACGACTCGCGCGCCCAGCCGTCGCGGATCGACGCCACGATCGCGACCCGCTGCAACGACAGCCAGGCCCGTCTTTCGGCCGACCAGCTCGACCAGGTCGTGGCCGGGATGCGCGCCAAGTACCCGCAGTTCGGCGCGGTCGTCGCCCAGCAGCTGGCCTGGTGCGGCCCGTGGCCGGTGCGGACCGAGCCGTTGCCGGCGCCGGGCGCGCCCGGCGCCCCGCCGATCCTGGTCGCGACCACCGCGGCCGACCCGGTCACCCCCCAGCTCGGCAGCACCCGCGCGGCCGACCAGATGCCGTCCGCGGTGACCCTCGGCTGGCAGGGCGCGGGCCACGGCGCCCTCGGCGTCTCCCCCTGCGTCACGGACGCGGCCCGCGCCTTCCTGGTGGACGGCAAGATCCCGGCAGACGGCACCGTCTGCCCCGCGTAACCAGCCCCGCAACCCGCGTGACCAGAGCCGTGACCCGCGTGATCAGACCCGTAACTCGCGTGATTGAAGCCGGAACTCGCGACTTACGGGCTCAATCACGCGAGTTCCGGCTTCAATCACGTCGGTTACGGGGGCAATCACGCGGGTTACGGGTTACCGGCGGGTGTTGAGGCGGGCGGCCTGGCGGGTCAGGTGGTCGGCTTCGGCGAGGCTCGACGCTTTGGCCGCCGCCTCCGCGTACAGCCTCGCCGCCGTGTCCAGGTCGCCGTCGCGCTCGTGGAGGTACGCCGACACGGCGGTGTAGCGCGGCACCGTGGCGTCCAGCTCGGCGAGCGCCGCCAGCCCGGCCCGCGGCCCGTCCGCTTCGCCGACGGCCACCGCGCGGTTGAGCCGCACGACGGGGCTGCCGGTGAGGCGGACGAGCTCGTCGTACCACTCGACGATCTGGACCCAGTCGGTCTCCGCGGCGTCCGGCGCGTCGGCGTGCAGGGCCGCGATGGCGGCCTGGGCCTGGAACTCGCCCAGCCGGTCACGGGCCAGCGCCGCCTGCAGGATCGCCACCCCCTCGGCGATCAGCGCGGTGTCCCACCGGGTGCGGTCCTGGTCGGCCAGCGGGACCAGGCTGCCGCCGGCCGTCGTGCGGGAGGCGCGCCGGGCGTGGTGCAGCAGCATCAGGGCGAGCAGCCCCGCCACCTCGGGGTGGTCGATCGCCGCCGCGAGCTGCCGGGTCAGCCGGATCGCCTCGGCGGCGAGGTCGACGTCACCGGAGTAGCCCTCGTTGAAGACCAGGTAGAGGACGCGCAGCACGGTGGCGACGTCGCCGGGCCGGTCGAGCCGCACCCCCGACACGGTGCGCTTGGCGCGGCTGATGCGCTGGGCCATGGTCGCCTCGGGCACCAGGTACGCCTGCGCGATCTGCCGGGTGGTCAGCCCGCCGACGGCCCGCAGCGTGAGCGCGACCGCGGACGACGGCGTCAGCGACGGGTGGGCGCACAGGAAGTACAGCTGGAGCGTGTCGTCCACGGCCGGCGCGGGCCCGGGCACCACCTCGGCGTCGACGACGTCCTCGCGGTTGCGGCGGGCGGTATCCGCCCGGGTCGCGTCGAGGAACTTGCGCCACGCCACGGTGACCAGCCAGCCCTTCGGGTCCCGTGGCGGGTCGGCCGGCCAGCCGCGGAACGCCTCGACCAGCGCTTCCTGGACCGCGTCCTCGGCCGCCGCGAAATCGGCGCCCCGGCGGACGAGGACGGCCAGGACACCCGGGGTGAGGCTCCGGAGCAGAGCTTCGTCCACGCCTCACCGCCCGCGACGGTGTCGCGAAGGACTCGTTCGCGACATCCCGGCCGGAGCGGGCGAGGCGCCGTCGACGGGGTCCGGCGGCAGCATCCGGTCACCCATGTGGCTTCCGTCATTCCGTGATGGTCGGCGGCGCGACCAGGAACGGGCGCAGCTCGAGCCACTCGTGGATCGGCTCCCCGTTCGGGCCGGGCGCGGCCGACAGCTCCGCGGCCAGTTCGAGGGCGCGTTCGTAGCTGTCGACGTCGATCACCGTCCAGCCGGCGATGAGGTCCTTGGTCTCCGGGAAGGGCCCGTCGGTGACCGGCGGCCGTCCCTCGCCGTCGTAGCGGACGAACGTCCCCTCCGGGGCGAGCGCCTGGTGTTCGACGAACTCGCCGGTGGCCACGAGCTTGTCCCCGAAGTCCCGCATGTACTGGATGTGCGCCGAAATCTCCGCCGGCGTCCACTGATCGATGGTCGTGTCGCAGTTCGCCGGGGCCGGCGCGCCGCGGTAGTGCTTCAGCAGCAGGTACTTGGCCATCGTGGTGCTCCCTCGGTGTTGGCGACCCATTCTGGCCGCTTCCACCCCGGGGACGGAGCCGGTTCCGGCGTTTCGACATCACCGGAGAAGAGCCGGAGAAGATTTTTGCGGCCGCCCGCGAAGGGCGGCCGCAACGGCCTACTGGCGGTAGGACTCCACCTCGGAGACCGGGCGGGCCGCGGCGTCGTCCGGGTTCTCGTGGAACTCCGTCTTCGCGCGCCGCTGCCGCAGCAGGTCCCAGCACTGGTCGAGCTGCTGCTCGACCGCGGTGAGGCGGTCCTTGTCGCCGCCGCTCAGCCCCACGCCGACCGAGCGCGACCGGAGCTCGTGCTCCTCCGCGATCAGCTCGTCGATCCGGCCCAGGATCTCGCCGTCGGCCATCTGTTCCTCCTCTTCGCGGGTACTCGCGATCAGACGCTACCCCGGCCCCGGGAATTCCCGCCGCGCCCGGATCGTTGACCAGGGCATGAGCACCGTTGAGCTGACCGCTGAGAACTTCGACCAGACGGTAACCGACAACGAGTTCGTCCTGATCGACTTCTGGGCGAGCTGGTGCGGGCCGTGCCGCCAGTTCGCGCCGGTCTACGAAAAGGCCTCCGAGAAGCACGAGGACATCGTCTTCGCGAGCGTCGACACCGAAGCGCAGCAGCAGCTCGCCGCCGCTTTCGACGTCCGCTCGATCCCGACCCTGGCCATCATCCGGGACAAGACGCTCATCTACGCCCAGCCCGGCGCGCTCCCCGAACCCGCCCTCGAAGACCTCATCAAGCAGGCTCGCGAGGTCGACATGGACGAGGTCAAGCGCAAGGCCGCCGAAGCCGAGGCCGAACAGGCCTGACCACCACCACACGACGAAGGCCGCCCCGCGGGGCGGCCTTCGTCGTGTCTCAGGACCGGGTGGCGAGCCCGCGCAGGAAGAACGCCAGGTTCGCCGGACGCTCGGCCAGGCGGCGCATGAAGTAGCCGTACCACTCGTCGCCGTAGGGCACGTAGACGCGCATGCGCGCGCCCGACGCCGCGATCCGCCGCTGCTCCTCCGGCCGGATGCCGTAGAGCATCTGGAACTCGTGGTCGTCGCCGGTCCGGCCGTGCTCCTCCGCGAGCGACGCCGCGATCCCGATCATCCGCGGGTCATGCGAAGCCACCATCGGGTAGCCCTCGCCCGCCATCAGCACGCGCAGGCAGCGGACGTAGGACTTGTCCACTTCGGACTTCCCGGCGAACGCCACGGACTCCGGCTCGGCGTACGCGCCCTTGCACAGCCGCACGCGCGATCCCGGCCCGGCCAGCTCCCGGCAGTCCTGCTCGGTGCGGCGCAGGTAGGCCTGCAGCACCGCGCCCACCCACGGGTACTCGCCGCGCAGCTCGCGGAGGATGCCGAGCGTCGAGTCGGTGGTGGTGTGGTCTTCCATGTCGAGTGTCACGGTGGCGCCGACCGCCTCGGCCGCCGCGCAGATCTTGCGCGCGTTCTCCAAGGCGACGTCTTCGCCGTCCGACGGCAGGAACTGCCCGACCGCCGACAGCTTCACCGAGACGTCCGCACCCTCGGCCAGGCCTTCCGCGGCCAGCGCGGTCAGCACCGCCTCGTAGGCCGCCACGGTCGCCGCCGCCTGGGCGGCGTCGGTGGTGTCCTCGCCCAGGTGGTCGAGGGTGATCCGGCGCCCGTCCGCGGCCAGTTCCCCGGCCACGCGGACGGCGTCGGCGGTGCCGGACCCGGCGACGAACCGGCGCACCACGGACCGCGTGGCGGGCACGGCCTCGACGAGCCGCCGGACGCCCTGCGAACGGGCGGCGGCGAGCAGCGGGGTACGCAGCATGACGGACCTCCAGTCTCGAGCGGGCTCAGCCCTGGTGCGGGTAGCGGACGGTGGTCGGCGGGACGAACGTCTCCTTGATCGAGCGTGGGCTGGTCCAGCGCTGCAGGTTGAAGATCGACCCCGCCTTGTCGTTGGTGCCCGAGGCCCGCGCCCCGCCGAACGGCTGCTGGCCGACGACGGCGCCGGTCGGCTTGTCGTTGACGTAGAAGTTGCCGGCGGTGAACTTCAGCGCCTCCGACGCCTTCGCCACGGCGGTGCGGTCGTTCGCGATCACCGCGCCGGTCAGCGCGTACGTGGCGGTCTCGTCGACGAGCTTCAGCACGGCGTCGAAGTCGCCGTCCTCGTAGACGTACACGCCCAGGATCGGGCCGAAGTACTCGGTGCTGAAGATTTCGTGCTTCGGGTCGTCGGTCACCAGGATCGTCGGCTGCACGAAGTACCCGACGCTGTCGTCGGCGGTGCCGCCGGTGAGGACCTCGACGGAGGCGTCGCCGCGCACCCGGTCGAACAGGTCGGCGTGCTTCGCGAACGCGCGCCGGTCGATGACCGCGCCGCCGAAGTGCGAGAAGTCGGTGACATCGCCGTAGGACAGCGCCTCGGTCTCGGCGACCAGACCGTCCTTCAGCTTCGTCCAGACGCTCCGCGGGATGTACGCCCGCGAAGCGGCGGAACACTTCTGCCCCTGGTACTCGAAAGCGCCGCGGACCAGGGCGGTGCGCAGGACGTCGACGTCGGCGGAGGCGTGCGCGAGCACGAAGTCCTTGCCGCCGGTCTCGCCGACCAGCCGCGGGTAGCCGCGGTAGCCCGCGATGTTCGCGCCGACCGTGCCCCACAGGTGCTGGAACGTCGCGGTCGAGCCGGTGAAGTGGATGCCGGCCAGGTCGCGGTGGGTCAGGGCGACCTCGGAGACGGCCTTGCCGTCGCCCGGCAGCAGGTTGAGCACGCCCGGCGGCATGCCGGCCTCTTCGAGCAGCCGCATGGTCAGGTGCGCCGCGAACGACTGCGTGGGCGAGGGCTTCCACAGCACGGTGTTGCCCATCAACGCGGGCGCGGTGGGCAGGTTGCCGGCGATCGCGGTGAAGTTGAACGGCGTGATCGCGTAGACGAAGCCCTCCAGCGGGCGGTGCTCCAGCCGGTTCCACACGCCCGGCGAGCTGATCGGCTGCTCGGCGAGGATCCGGCGGCCGAACTCGACGTTGAAGCGCCAGAAGTCGGCGAGTTCGCAGGCGGCGTCGATCTCGGCCTGGGTCGCGGTCTTGGACTGGCCGAGCATGGTGGCGGCGTTCAGCGTGGCGCGCCACTTGCCGGTGAGCAGGTCGGCGGCGCGCAGCAGGATCGCGGCGCGGTCGTCGTAGGACAGCGCGCGCCATTCCGGGGCGGCCTTCGCGGCGGCCGCGATGGCGTCGGTGGTGTCCTGCTGCGTCGCGCTGTGGATGGTGCCCAGCACGTGCTGGTGGTGGTGCGGCTGGACGACGTCGATCTTCTCGCCGCCGCCGGGGCGCTGCTCGCCGCCGATGGTCACGGTCAGGTCGACCGGTTCCGCCTGGCCCAGCCGCTTCAGCGCACCCTCGAGCTCGGCGCGCTCGGCGCTGCCCGGCGCGTAGGTGAGCACCGGCTCGTTCTTCGGGGCGGGGGTCTGGGTCACGGCGTCCACGGCGGCTCCTCTGCCAGTCCTGCTACGTCTGGATGCCCCGAACGGTAACTCCGGACACTCCCCGGCGGCTTGTCCGAACGGCTAAAATCGTCCGGGTGAACTTGGTCGATCCGACAACAGGCGCGATGAGCTCCCTGCGGCACGTGCTGGCGACGCTCGGCGAACCACTCGTCGAGGTCGTCGTGGCCCCGCACGGCCTCGGCGTCCCGGTCACCGACGTCGTGATCCTCGACCCGGAGGATCCCCTGGAGGCGTCCCCCGGCGACCTGGTGCTGGTGATCGGCGCCCGCGGCCGGGCGGCGGCACCGGCCATCCGCGCGGCCGGGCGCGGCGGGGCGGCCGCGGTGGTGGTCAAGGGCGCGACGGGGGCCGAGGTCGCCGCCGACGCGGGTGTCGCGTTGCTGACCGTCGGCGCGGAGGCGCGCTGGGAGCAGGTGGAGTCGCTGGCCCGCGGAGTCGTCGAAGCGGCCAGAGCCGGCGGCGAGGCGGCCGGCGGCGAGGTGCTCGGCGACCTGTTCGCCCTGGCCCAGACGATCGCGACGCTCACCGGCGGCCTGGTCAGCATCGAGGACACGGCGAACCGGGTGCTCGCGTACTCCCGGGCGGGCGACGAGGTCGACGAGCTGCGGCGCCTGTCGATCCTCGGCCGGGAAGGCCCGGAGCGGTACCTCGCGATGCTCCGCGAATGGGGGGTTTACCAGCGGTTGCGGGCCGGGGAAGGGATCGTCCGGATCGACGAGCGGCCCGACCTCGGCATCCGCCGCCGCATCGCGGCGGGCATCCACGCCGGCCGGCAGCCGCTCGGCACGATCTGGGTCCAGGAAGGGGCCCAGCCGCTCACCGAGCGGGCCGAGACGGCGCTGCTCGGCGCGAGCCGCGCACTGGCGCCGCAGCTGATCCGGGCCCGCACGCTCCCGAGCCCGGAGCTGCGGCTCCGCGAAGATCTGCTCGCGAGCCTGCTGGAGGGCAGGCTGGACGCGGAGTCCGTCGCGGACGACATCGGCGCGGACCCGGTGCGGCCGGCGCAGGTACTGGCCTTTTCCCTGGAGCGCTCGGACAACCGGCAGCTCCGGCGCGCCGAACTGGTGCACCTGATCGCCGTGCACACCGCGGCCTACCGGCGCAGCGCGCTGGTGAGCGTGATCGGCGGCCGCGTCTACGCGCTGCTGCCGGACCTGCCCGAGCACTCCGACGCGGCGGTGCTGGCGCTGGCGCGCGAGATCGCCGGCACGGCCCGCCGGCACCTGGACGTGCCCGTCCGGGGGGCGCTCGGCGGCGTCGTACCCCGGTTGTCCGACGCGGCCGCCTCCCGCGGCGACGCCGACCGCGTTCTGGCGGCGATGACGCGCGGGCACTGGGCCGCCGACGTCGCCTCGCTCGCCGACGTCCGCGCCGAGGTGCTGCTGTCGGAGGTGCTGGCGTTCCTGAGCGGCCGGCCCCGCATCCGCGACCCGCGGCTGACGGCACTCGCGGAGCACGACGCCGAGCACGGCGGCATCCTGGTGCCGGCGGTGCTGGCCTGGCTGAACGCGTTCGGCGACGTCCGGGCGGCGGCGCGGGGCCTGAACATCCACCCCAACACCGTCCGGTACCGCGTCCGGCGCGCGGCCGAAGTGTCCGGAGTGGACTTCGACGACCCCGCGCAGCGGCTGCTCACCCAGCTGCAGCTGAGGCTCTGACCCTGCTAGCTTCGCGCTGTGGAGCTCTTTTCGCGCACGTGGGCGGCGTTGCGCGCCGCGGTCGACGCCCTGCCCGGCGCCGAGTTCGCGAAGCCGTCGGGGTGCCGGGGGTGGCTGGTCCGGGACCTGGTGTGCCACCTGGTGATCGACGCCCAGGACGTGCTGATCACGCTGGTGACCCCGGCTTCGACGGCGGTCACGCACGACGCCGTGTCGTACTGGGCGGTCGGCTCTGCCCTCCCCTCGGGCGACGACCCGCTGGATGCCCTGGTCGTCCGCCTGGCGGCGGCGTACGAGGACCCCGCCCTGCTGAAGTTCCACCTCGGCGACGTGGGGTCGGCGGCGGGCCGCGCGGCCGGCCTGGCGGACCCGGGGATGCGGGTGAGCACGCAGGACATGGTGCTGACGGCGGGCGACTACCTCTCGGCGTACGTGCTGGAGTGGACACTCCACCACCTCGACCTGGTGGCGCACGTGCCGTCCGCCGCCGGGCCGCCGTCCGCGGGGCCGGCGCGGTCGCGGCTGATGCTGGAGAAGATCGCCGGGACGGCGTTCCCGGAGTCGTTCTCCGACGAGGACGTGCTGCTGGTGGCGACCGGGCGCCGCGCGCCGGCCGAGGCGGAGACGGCGGCGCTGGGCGACCTCGCGGTGCGGCTGCCGTTCGTCCTCGGGTGACGGCCCGGGCCCGCACCAGGTTGAACGCCCGGCTCCGCAAATGCGCTGCCGGTCATTCTTCGACCTGATGTTCGCGGAGCGGGAAATCGTCTCACGCGAGCGCGTGCAGCCCGGCGAGCCGGGCGAGCGCGGCAAAAGAATCGAGCCGCGCCGATGGGTCGTGAACGGCTGTCGTCGCCAGAACTTCGTCGGCGCCCGCGGCTGCGGTCAAGGTGCCCAGCCGGTCTTCGACTTCGGCCGGCGTGCCGGAGATCTGGCCGTCGAGGGTCTCGTCGAGCCGCCGTCGCTCGCGGTCGGTCATCGGCCCGGCGAGGATCTCACCGGGCGGGTCCAGGGGCGGGAAGACGCCGTGGGACCGCGAATACACCGTCGCCCAGGCTTCCGGGACGAGCAGCCGCCGGGCGTCCGCCGCCGAGTCCGCCACCGCGATCGCCGTCGACACCACGACATACGGCTCGCGCGCCCACCCGGACGGCCGGAAACCGTCCCGGTAGCGCGTCACGGCTTCGGCCAGCGCGCGTTCGCCGCGGACGGGGGCGATCACCAGTGGCAGCCCGAGTTCCGCGGCGAGGTCCGCGCCGGATCCGGTGGCCAGCAGGAACGGCGGCACGCGCAGTCCTTCCGCGGGGTAGGCGTGCACTCCCGGGTAAGCGTGTTCCCCGGTGAAGAACCCGAGCAGTTCGCGGACCTGCGCGCCGAAGTCCCCGGCGGCCTCCTTGCCTTGCCCCAGCGCCGATCGCACGCCGCCGGTGAAGCCGACCGAGCGGCCGAGCCCCATGTCGATCCGGCCGGGGTGCAGCGCTTCCAGGACGCCGAACTGCTCCGCGACGACCAGCGGGCGGTGGTTCGGCAGCATCACACCGCCGGTGCCGACGCGGATGCGGGTGGTCGCCCCGGCGACGGCCGCGGCCAGCACGGTCGGCGCGGACCCGGCGACCCCCGGCACGCCGTGGTGCTCCGACACCCAGAACCGGTGGTACCCCAGCCGTTCGACGCGAGCGGCGAACGCGACGGTGTCCCGCACGGCCTGCGCGGGACCGGCGGCCCGCCGCACCGGCGAGCGGTCGAGCACGGAAAACAACGTCACCGAGGGTGCAACGCCCGCCGTCCGACGGGATTCCCGTCAGGGACGCCAGCGCTCGCTGTACTCCGGGTGGTCGGCGTACGGCAGGGCCAGCAGGCGCAGCGTGAGACACCAGTTGGAGCCGGCCTCGTCGGCGGGCACGTGGCAGTTCTCACACCAGTATTCGCTGCCGTACAGCGGAAACCCGGGGACCTTCTCCGACACCGTGGTGCGGTGGGCGAGCAGGATCCGCCGGGTGGCTTCGATCTCGTTGATCATCTGGTTGACCACGTCGAGCTCGAGATCGGTGAGCCCGCGGATCTTCTGCTCCACGGCCACCTTCGTCTCGCCGCGGTTCATCGTCTCGCCGGCCTTCGCCTTGTTGACGGCCTGCATGATCAACGCCTGGCGCGCGCCCACGCGCGCCGCGAGGAAAGCGATCAGGTCGTCCACGAAGGGCCTCCCTCCTCGGACCCGCCCCCCGATCGTCCCGGGGAGTCGTCGATCCGGGACCGCACGTTACGCGGTCGGAGACCAAGATCGTGACAACGAGATCGGCTGTGCAACATTTGTGACCCGAAAGGCGACAGCGGGCGTTTACGTGATCACTCCACGCATTGTGGGCTGCGGCAATCGGCGCAGCGTGGACCGGCATTCACGCTTTCGCTGTGGTTTTGGTTACCCGGCACGGTCGGCGAAGTGCGAAGGGTCACTCGGGACGGGCCTTGCTCGGCTGCACCCGCTTCGGCTCCCCCGGCATTTTCGGGTAGTCCGGCGGGTACGGCAGCTCGCCGAGACCGTGCTCCCGCTCGTCGCGGGCGTACCACTCCAGCGCCGTCTCCAGGCCGAACGGCTCGTCGTCCATCGCCGCGTGCAGGTCGCCGTGCCGGTCCAGGAACGCCGGGATCGTCAGGACGTCGAAGTCGTCCGCGTCGACCTCGCCCAGCAGGTCCCACGTCAGGGGCGTCGACACCGTCGCGCGCGGGGTGCCGCGGACCGACCAGGCCGACGCCACCGTCCGGTCGCGGGCCGCCTGGTTGTAGTCGAGGAACACCCGGCCGCCGCGTTCCTCCTTCCACCACGAGATCGTCGCCTTGTCGGGGATCCGGCGGGCGACCTCGCGGCCGAGGGCGATCACCGCGTGCCGGACCGCGACGAAGTCCCACTCCGGCCGGATCCGGACCAGCACGTGCACCCCGCGGCCGCCGGAGGTCTTCGGGTAGCCCGTCAGCCCCGCGTCGGCCAGGACCTCGCGGACCACCAGCGCGACCTCGACCGCGTCGGCGAACCCGGCCCGGTCCGGTGGGTCGACGTCGATCCGCAGCTCGTCCGGGTGGTCCACGTCGGCGCGGCGCACCGGCCACGGGTGGAAGTCGAACGTGCCGAGGTTGGCCGCCCAGGCGAACACCGCGGGCTCGGTGGGGCACACCTCGTCGGCCTTCCGGCCCGACGGGAAGGTGATCTCGGCCGTCTCCAGCCACTCGGGCGCGCCCTTGGGTACGCGCTTGGCGTAGAACCACTCCCCCTCGACGCCGTCGACGTAGCGCTTCAGCGTCGTCGGCCGCTCGCCGATCGCCCGCAGCAACGGGCCGCCGACGGCGATGTAGTGCTCCACGACCTGCCGCTTGGTGATGCCGCGCTGTGGGAAGTACACCTTGTCCGGGCTCGTGACGCGGACTGTGCGCCCGCCCACCTCGTACTCGACCGGGTCACCGTGCTTGGGCATGGGGCCACGCTAGCGGTGATCGCGCCGCCAGGCCCCCGCGATCGTGCCGTCACTTTCACGTGAAAGCGTCGGGACACGACGCAGTTCACCGCCCCGGGCTGGAAGTACCACGACTCCTCCAGCGGCTACCACGGCGGGAACCGGAACAACG